>NZ_JBOHHI010000105.1:0-76115 GCF_050700595.1 Mycobacterium sp. | reverse complement strand
GCCGCACCCTCCGCTAAATTTGCGGCCAACTTCAGCCGGCTCGGGTTTCATCCCGGCTTCGGGATTACCGCCACGTTGCCACGTGTCGTCGGTCAGCAACGAGCGCTCGAGTGGATGCTCACCGGTGAGCGTTTCGGTGGCGAAATCGCCCACGTAACAGGGTTGGTCGATGAATTGGCCGACGACGGCGATGTACGCCCGGCGGCGATTCGGTTCGCCGAGCGTATCGCCGCCTCGGCTCCCTTAGCGCTGACAAGCATCCGTGCCACCATGCGCGCCGGCCTCGCCGAGGCTGTCGCCGCGGCCACCGCCCGCGAGCTCGAAGAACAAACCCGACTACGGGATACCGCCGACTTCCGCGAGGGCGTGGCGGCAGCGGCCGGGCGCCGCGCCCCGATGTTCACCGGTCGCTGAAGGGTCGTGAGGCCATGGATGTGCCTGGTAGCGACCGGCCCGATTCCGTCAACCGCCGTCAGCTGCTCCGGCTGGCAGGCAGCGTCGCTTTGGCGTCAATGGTCAGCGCCTGTTCAACACCGCTTTCGGCTCCGACTAAGTTTGCGACCTCGAGGACCAGTGCCCGCCTGACGAGTGCCACTTCGGCACTGTTGATATGCCGAGACGCTTGGGGCGCGCGACCTGCCCGCCCCGGCGGCAGGCCCCACGCCATCACCCGCTTGACCCTCCACCACGAGGCCGTGGTCCTCGGCCAAAACCGTAATGCCCCAGGCCGATTGCGCCAGGATCAGCGATACCACCAGGACCAGCTGGGATGGATCGACATCGCCTATCACATCGGCGTTGACCGCAATGGCAACATCTACGAACTGCGGAGCACCGAGATTGCCGGCGACACTGCGACAGACTACGACACAACAGGCCATTTCCTCGTCCTCTGCGAAGGAGACTTCGATCAAGAGGTTGTGTCGGAGGCCCAGCTTCACGGAGCCGCTCTCGCGTTCGCATGGGCCGCCCAGAACTTTGGCGTCGCGACCGATACCTTGGCCGGCCATCGGGACCTAGCCCAGACTTCTTGCCCGGGTGCGAACCTCTACGCCCATGTCTCCTCAGGCGACCTCCGCCGCCGCATTGATGATCTATTGGCCGCCGGCACCGTGAACCTCCAGCGCGTCTGCGGGCCTGAGGCGGCCGCAACCGTCGCCGCCATCGAGGCCGGCCACTAACCCGCCGGAAGCTGGCGCACCGGATCTCACGGTGACGTTTCGCGTACCCGCTCGCCGAGGCGCTCGCGCAGGTCCTTCTCGAAGGCGAAGACCTCGGGGCTGAGCTTCTCGGCCCGCAGGCGTTGCAGGTTCGGATAGCCCGCGTCGCGCTCGGCTTCCCACTCGTCGGCGAACTTGCCCGACTCGATCTCGCCCAGCACCTCGCGCATCACCGCGGCGACGTCGACGCCGTCGTAGCGATCCGCCCGCGACATCTGACCGTACTGGCTGGTCGGCGAGTGGTAGCGCATCTGAGCGGCGTAGCCTTCCAGCCGCAGCAGCCGGTAGTTGCGCTCGATCTCGCCCGAGAGCATGAGCTCGGTCATGGTCGCCTCAAGCGGGATGCCGGCCTCCGCCATGAGCGCGACAAAGCTCGTGGAGACGCGGGCCATGGCCGGGGCGAACAACTGCTCCATCGCGAGGTCGAGGATGGCCTCCTGGCGCGGCGTCATCTCGATGGCACCTTGGCGCAAGCCGCCGACCGCCCGTGCGATGGCCAGCGTGCGGGCCAGCGCGGTCCCGGTGTTGTCCTTGTGGATACCGAGCGCGGTGATGAACCCGACGCCTTCCAGGTAGCACGCCCGCACCTCGGGACCCAGCATCCGCGGGGCGACCATGCCGACGTCGCAGTCGGGGTCGATCCGGTCGAAGGCCGCCGCGTAGCCCGAGGCCAGCACCCACAGCGCAGCGGGCTTGGGCGTGAGGGGCAGCTCGGGGATGATGTCGTCGGGAATGAGGGTGCAGATCACGTCGCAGTCGCTGGCCGCCTCGATCTCGTGCGCCGGGAAGCCCTCGGCCTCGGCCTGGTCCCGGGAGTCGTCGGCCCGGGTGAAGACCTCCACCGCCAGGCCCGAGTCACGCAGGTTCAGGGCCCACGAGCGCCCCTGGTTGCCGTAGCCGACGACGGCAACCCGCTGCCCTTGGAGCACCGACAGGTCAGCGTCGGACTCGTAGTAGATCATCGTCATCAGAACCCTCCTCTGCCGCGGTACTGGTCGATGAAGAATCGCTCGAAGGTGGGCATTTCGCAATGGCCGCAATCTAGCGGCAGACACCACAAGGACGCGGGGGGCCATGCCCGGCAGCTCCGTCTGCCCCGTCGCGGGTACATCTCCGCCGATTCGCTGACACCTGCGGTATCAGGCGTTGCTGTAGTCCCCAACTCCTCCTCGCATACCTTTATGCCAGATACAGGGGACGCACCTGCTGTATAGTGGCCCTATACATGACGTTTGAGCGAAAGTGTGGCAGTGATGAAGGTCTACGCGAAACCAGGTCCTGGTGAGCGGCTTTCGGTTGAACACACTCGCCCCGCCTACGTCGTCGAGGACCTCTCCGAGCTGCATGGGCCGACCAGCGGCACGGTCGTTCTGCCGGTGCACATCGATTGGACCCCTGCCCGCGAGTATGACCTCGAGATCCGGCGTCGTACGCAGACGATGTACGAGACCGTTCTGCGGTCCGCGTCGTCGGAGCAGGATCTGCTGGCATATCTCGACCGTGACTTGCTCGTCAAGCTTTGGCGCTCCCTGCGGCTGCCCGACTATGTCAGGGCCGCATGGGAACGCCAGCATCCAGAGCTGAATTGATGGCGGATCGCTTCCTTCAGCGCATCGCGCAGGTGGTGGACGCCGCGATCGGCGGCATAGGAGCAGATCGCCGCCATGATCGCCCGGCTCAGGGCACACGCCGAGGCGCTGGGGCGTTCTGATGGCTAGCGGGCAGGATATCCCCGAGGCACTGTTTGCGCGGGCTGTTGTCGCTACCGATGAGGTGCGGCAAGCCAGAGAACTATTGCAGCACAAGGCCGCCGAGCGGCGCCAGGCGATATTGGCATTACGGGAGGCGGGTGCGTCTTACGGGCAGATCGCCGAGCAGCTCGGGTGTAGCCGTTCCGCCGTCCAATCGATCCTGCGCCGCACCGAGGCATAGCATGGCCCAGCGGTAGCGGCTCAGGGTGCAGATCACGTCGCAGTCGCCGGCCGCCTCGATCTCGTGCGCCGGGAAGCCTTCGGCCTCGGCCTGGCCCCGGGATTCGTCGGCCCGGGTGAAGACCTCCACCGCGAGACCCGAGTCACGCAGGTTCAGCGCCCACGAGCGGCCCTGGTTGCCGTACCCGACGACGGCAACCCGCTGCCCATCCAGCACCGACAAGTCAGCGCCGGACTCGTAGTAGATCTTCGTCATCGGAACCTCCTCTGCCGTGGTGCCACGGGATGCACGTCCCGTGCTGGGCGAAGGCGCGACATCCCTCTCTTGTGCGTAGCATCCGTTGCGAGTGAGTGATCTTTAGTGGTCACGCGACTCGCACCCCATCTCGGGGTTGTTTCCCGGCCGGGTGGCCGGTTCCCTTCCGCGCTTCATGGCCACCAGCCCGGCCAGGCCGGGTCTTACGGTCGGCTCCACGCTTGACGGCGGCCCCAACTGGGCCGACGACGCTAATGGTGTCCTCGTAGCGTGCGAGATTGATGGACGCGTTGTCATCACGTTGATGCGACACCGAACAGGCCTCGCATTGCCAATGTTCGGCCCACCCGATGTCCTGCACATGGCCGCAGGCATGGCAGGTTTTCGACGACGGGAACCAGCGGTCAGCGACCACCAGCTGCGACCCGTACCAGCCTGTCTTATAGGACAAGTGCCGGCGCGGGGTGCCCAGGGCCGCATCGGAGAGTCCGCGCCGCCTGGCGCGCGCACCCGTGAGGCCCTTTTGCCGCAGCATCCCCGCAGCGTCCAAACCTTCAACAACGATGCGGCCGTGGGTTTTGGCCAGCCGTGTTGTCAGGACATGCAGGTGATGAGTGCGGACGTCATTGACCCGGTGGTGCAGCCGGGAAAGCTCGGTGGTGCGCTCGCGGTAGCGTCGCGATCCTTTCACACAACGCGACCGCGCCCGGCACATATGCCGCAACTTGCGCAGTGCGCCATCCAGCGGTCGCGGGTTCTGAACACGCTCGATCACGACACCGTCAGCAGTGGCGACTGTCGCCAAACGTCGCACCCCGACATCGACACCAACCCGCGAACTAGGTCGCACGATGCTGGGTTGCTGAGGGCGTTGGACCAGCACTCGCACGCTCGCGTCCAAACGAGTACCGTTGCGGCGCAGCGAGATCGCCAACACCCGAGCCCGGCCGGCACGGATCAGCCGTTCGATGCGGCGGGTGTTCTCATGGGTGCGGACAGTGCCGATCACTGGCAGCGTGAGATGCCTGCGGTCGGGCTCCACGCGCATCGCTCCGGTGGTGAAACACACCCGATCAGCGTCACGGCCCTTCTTTTTGAACCGCGGGAAACCGACCCTCTTGCCGGCCCGCTTGCCAGCCCGGGAGGTCTGCCAGTTCCAGTACGCGTCGACCGCGCCGCGGATTCCGTCGGCGTAGGCCTCCTTCGAGCATTCACGCCACCACGGCTGCCCGGTTTCGGCGTTGACGCACACGTCGTCTTTGACGGTGTTCCAGCGTTTGCGCAGCAGAGCAAGCGATGGCTTCGCCGTTTGGATACCGGCCGCGTGCCACGCTTCGATATCGGCTTTCAGCGTGGCCACGGCCCAGTTGTAGGCCTTGCGCCGCGCGCCGAAATGCCTGGCCAGCGAACTAGCTTGAGCCTCGGTCAGGTCCAGGGTGAACCGGAACGCCTGCACACACCATCCGTCGGGAATCTCGAAACGCGGCATCTCAGGCCGCCTCCACGTCACTCGCTGCAGCGGCTGCGAGGGCACGCTTGGCTCGGTTCTGCGCAGCGCGTTTGCCATAGAGCCGGGCGCACATCGATGTCAGGATCTCGGTCATATCGGCCACCAAGTCGTCATCGACCTCGGCCGAATCGACCACCACCAGCTCACGGCCGTCAGCGGCAACAGCGGCCTCGACGTACTCAGAGCCGAACCGGCAAAACCGGTCTCGGTGTTCCACCACGATCCGACTTACCGTCGGGTCACGCAGCAGAGCAAGGAACTTACCGCGACGCCCATCGAGCGCGGAGCCGACCTCAACAACGACCTTGTCGACACGGATCTGTTCAGCCGTGGCCCACCCAGTCACCCGCGCCACTTGCCGATCCAGATCCGCTTTCTGATCAACCGACGAAACCCACGCATACACCGCCGTGCGCGCTCGTGGGCCAGCCTCGCCAACAGATGCGTCCACGAGAATCAGCCGACCCACTCGCCGGGTGGGTACCGGCAAAAGACCAGCGTGAAACCAGCGATACGCGGTCACCCGCGCAACACCATTGCGCTCAGCCCACGCCGCCAGATTCATACCGTTGTTCCTACAGCACACCACTGACAACTACCCACCACTCAACCCGAAACAGCTAGCATCCCCCTATGAGAAGGACTTTCGTCGTTACGCTCGCGGTCGGGTTGATCGTCGCGCTGTTCGGTCTGATCTGGGCGCTCCAGGGATTCGGAGTGCTTGGTGGTAGCCCGATGAGCAACACCACGACCTGGTCCGTCATTGGTCCGATCACGGTGGTGATTGGCATCGTGATCGCGGTATTGAGTTGGCGCAAACTGTCGTCGAAATAGTACTCATGTCTCCGCCACGGTGAAGTCCACCGTGTGCCAGCCGGTGGCGCCGTCTGGGACGGTACCAACCCGATCTGCCGTTTGGACAGCTCCGGTGTTGTCGGTGGCGCGCACGCTGATGGTGTGTTTCCCAGGGCTTTTCGCCTGCCAGGGCAAGCTCCACAGCCGCCACGTCCCGTTGGAATAGCTCGCGGCCTGTTGCGCGGGCTGCCACCCGCCATCATCGATGAGGACCTCCACGGCCCGCACGCCACGGTTCTGTGCCCACGCGACACCGCCAAACACCACGGGTCCCATCGGCACCTTCTGACCACCTTTCGGCACGTCGATCCGCGACTGGGTCTTGATGGGTCCACGCGGTGCCCAGCCCTGCCGTGTCCAGTACGCCGTTGCTCTGTCGAAGCGGGTCAACTCCATCTCGACGACCCACTTGGTGGCCGACACGTACCCGTAGAGCCCGGGCACTACCAGCCGGGCCGGGTAGCCATGCTCGATCGGCAGCGGCTGCCCATTGAGGCCGACCGCCAGGAGCGCGTCGCGGCCATCGGTGAGCGCCTCCACCGGCGTGCCGGCGGTGAACCCGTCGATCGACGTCGAGAGCACCATATCGGCGTCGGTGTGCACACCGGCCGCCGCCAGCAGATCAGCCACCCGGTAGCCTGTCCAGATGCCCGTCGAAATCAGGTTGCCGCCAACGGGATTCGACACACAGGTTAATGTCGTCACCATTTCGACGACGTCGAAGTGGGCGAGGTCATCGAAGCTGTAGGTGGCTTCGCGGTCCACCATGCCGTGGATGCGCAGCCGCCAGTCGCGGTGGCTGAGTTGGGGAACAACGAGTGCGGTATCCACCCGGTAAAAGTCGGCGCCGGCGGTGACAAAGTTCGGTAGCGCAACGCCTTTCGGTTGTACATCAGCAGGTATTGGTGGCGCCGATGTGCGCGGTTGGGGAAGCGCGAAGCTGTTGCGGTCAGCGGCCACCGAATGCACCAACCGCGTGATGACCGCACCCACTACGCCACCCACTACTCCGAATCCGAGCAATCCGAACACGACCAACCTGCGCCTGCCGGCATCCGGCTCGTCGTGGTCGGCTCTGTCTTCCAGGTCTCCCGGGCCGGCCCAGAACCGACGGGTGAGCATGCGTAGGGTCGCCACGCCGCAGGCGGCACCGGCGACGGTGGGGATCGTGTCGAGCGCTGTCGCACCCTGCCGCGACAGCACTGCGATGCACCCCAGGACGCCGGCCGCGGCGAACGCGGCGCTGCCGAGCGGGCGGCGCTGGGTCTCGAGGGTCCCCGCGATTGCAGCGATCGTAGCGATCACCACGAGCACGACGACACCCACGAAGAGTTTGTCCAAAGAGCCCAGGGCCTGAATCGCCCACTCTTTGATGGGCCCCGGTGTCAGGTCGACGCCCACTGAGCCGACCGCAGTACGCGCATCGGCCCGCGCGCCGAACGGGATGCCCACCAGCTGGGCTACCCCGAGCGAGACGAACGCGGCGGCGACCCCGGCGAGCATCCGCTCATTCGACTGAGCGACAGCCATCGCAGATACTGTACTCGCGTTCTCCTCAATGACCGCAAACTCCGTGCCGTGCAGGCGAAACGGCTACATCGACATGCCGCGGCGTAGGCGGTGCGGCCTCTGCGTCGCTGTACCGGTACTGCCCGGGGGAGTGGGCGGTTGTTCGACAGGCTTAAGTTGTGGGCGTGGCAGCTCGCGCCGTCCTGGTTACCCCACTGTCGGGGCCGCTGGCCAGCTTCGGGAAAGCAGGGGCGAGCGCCCTCGCTCTCTGGGCCGGGCATTCCGCAGTAAGTCTGCGGGTCATCGACGCTTACCCGTCCGCGGCGTCCGCGATACGGGCCGCCGAGGCCAGCCGGCCCGACGTGGTGTTCGGGCCCTACGGTTCGGGGCCTGCGCTCGCGGCCGCGGCCGCCGGCAAAGGGGTCGTCTGGAACCACGGTGGCGCCACCGCCCGGCTGGCGCGGCCGGCGTATCCGCGTGTCGTCAACGTGGCGTCTCCCGCTTACCACTATCTCGCCGCGGTGCTCGAAACCCTTGCCGCCGACGGTCTTGGGGAGGGGTCGGAGGTGGTAATAGTGCACGTCGACACGGGGTTCGGCCGCGAGGTGGCCGAAGGGGCGGCGGTGGCGGCCCGGCGACTCGGTCTCCTGCGGCGGTCGGTCAGTTTTCGGCCAGGCCGGGCCGCAGACGTGCTGGCGCAGGTCCCGGCGGGCGATGTGTTGTTATCGGCCGGTTCTTTCGACGACGACATCGCCATCGCGCAGTGGGGCAGCGAACACCGTTGGCGCGCAGTTGGATTGGTCGCCGCTGGAGTCGATGAGCTCCGGCACGCCATTGGTGATCGCGTTGAGGGGCTTTACGGACCGAGCCAGTGGTTCGACGACGGGACAGATGATCCCGCGGACGGACCCAACAGCGAGTGGTTCAGTCACTGTTACCGGGACGCGAACGGTACTGAGCCACCCTATCCGGCTGCGGCCGCCTTCGCCGCGGGTGTCATTTGGCAGCGCTGCGTGAAGGAGGCCGGAACTCTTGAACCGTTGCCGGTGCTGGCTGCGTCACAGCGACTCGACACCACCACCTTGTTCGGTCGGTTTCGTGTCGACCCGGTCACCGGCGTGCAAACCGGCCATCAGATTCGCGTCGTTCAGTGGCGAAGCGGACGGCGGGTGCTGGTTGATCGTCCGCTTCGTCGGACGTGAGCCTCCAAGTCAGATCAGCTCGTGGGCTGACGTACCCGAAAGGACTCCTACGAGCGCTGCCGCAGAATTGGCAGCGGTTTCGCGCCGGCCCCGCTTCCTTGCCACATAACCGGCGCCTGCCACGTTACTCACGAGCTTCGCCTCGCTAAGTGGCTAAGGGCTGGTTGCCCGTAGGCTTTCCGCTGTGGGATTCAAGGTCTACGGGTACAAGTCCGAGCCGTTCGACGAGTTTGGCGACGGGGACAGGTACAAGGTGATCGAAGGCGGCGCACTCGAGATTTGGCACGAGGACGGGTCGAAGGTGACCATCAGCCCGACGCGCTGGGGTTGGGTGGAGGAAGACGCGCCCGAGCCTGAGGACGCGGCGCGCGCACGCATGAGCCGCTCCAACCCCAGTCGCCGCATGCGCTGAACTCCGCCGGTGACCGTCAGGATCGCGGGTTCGGCGTCAACCCCTGTCAGGGCACCCCACCCCGAGATCACCACCGCCCTCCTTCGGGGTAGCGGATTGCCCAGGTCGTAGGGTCTCAATAGTTCGTCTTCTCAGCAGCGATGTTCTAACACTTTGGGTGCGTTGATAGCCAAAGCTGTCGCACGTTCTGCTGCGGACTAATGCGCGTACTTGTCGCTGAAAGTCGCTCGGAGGCGGGCACTTCGCACAGTGGTTAGGCAGCGTGACTGGTGTGACCGCCCACCACGGTCGTTCCCGGCAGGTCTCGGCGGGCAAGCCCGACGCCAGCCACACCGCCACCGCGGGCGGCTCGAGCATCTCCTGCACCACATTGAGGACGTTCACAGCCTGGTCGGTACCGCCAAGAAGGTGAGATACGACGGGTGCGCGGGGTCGACGATGATGGCTTGACCCTTGATTTTGCGGCGTTGCGAGCGGCTGAAGAAGTGACGGGGGAAGCTGGCGCGACTGACGGCGACGCGCAAGCGATGTCCGGCACGGAGGACGGCCTCGGTGGGGTTGATGTCGATATCGACGTCAAAGGGCTGGCCGGGAACAACGGGCAGTACCGATTCGGCGGTGAAGGGGTGTTCGGCGACGAGCAACTCACCGTCGACGTACGTGCTTGTGGCCTCGTCGATAGCCCGCAGCGACGACAGTAGCGCCCCCCGGCTGATTGCGCCGGACACGCCCGTGGGTTCGACGTCGGTGACGGTGACGGACCAAAACGCGTCGCTGCCTTCGGCTTCCACCCACAGATGCAGGTTAAGTGGGCCGGATAGCACGACGTCGGCATCGAACGCTTCGGTGGTGAATGTGACTGCGGTGGCTTCGGCGTGGCGGTCGTCGCAGCCGAATGCGCGACCGAGCAGCGTGGCCAGGCCGGTGGAGATGATAGCGGTGTTGTTGGACCGAATGCTGGTCCTGCCAGCGGGCACCGAGAGGCGCTGCTTGTAGTCGGGCGCCTCGGCGACAAGTGACGCGTCGATAGCGGCGTGCTTTGCGGTGCCACTGTTGTCGGCGCTTAGGTAGAGTCTGCCCGCCCTGGCCGCGGGATCCGGATATCGGTCGTGCGGAATCCAGCCTCCGCCAAGCCTGCGTACGGTAATGGGGCCGTAGCGGTCGATGCCGTTGTCAATCCCCTTCACCCAGCGGTCGAACCAAGCGCATTGCAGCTCATCGAGGTACTGCGGTGCGTCGGGTGCACCGAACCCGGAGCCGGGCGCGTTGTGATAGCTGTCGTCGATGACAACCTGCTTGGCGCCGGGCGGCGTCGCGATGCGGTCGTACATCCGGAAGTTCGACCGGTTGTACACGTCATGCCAGCCGCCGTGGATCCAGGTTGGAACGGTGATCTTGTCGAGCCGGGGCAGCTTGTCGGCCCACATCGCGTTCAGGAAGACATCGGGATGGTCCTTCACCAGCGCGATTTGCAGCGCGTGCCAGGACCAACTGAACGGCACTTGGACACGGTCGCGCAGGTACTGCCGCCAGGCGCGCGTCTTTGTCAGGCCGCCGATCGACGGGATCCATTTGAGCACGTTCACGGTCGCGAGCCAGATGCCGATGAACGGAGACGGCACACCACCAGTGATTCCCAGCTCGCGCACGGGGTTCTCGCCGCCCTCGATCGCGAAGATCGCCTCTAGACCGTCGGGCTGTAATCCGGCGATGATGAGCGCGGTCACCGCACCGTAGGAAATTCCCGTTACCGCGAGTTTCCCGTTGCACCAAGACTGTTCGCTGACCCAGCGTAATACCTCAAGATAGTCCTGCTGCTCGGTCTTGCCGAAGAAGTCCCACTTTCCGGTCGAGGTTCCGGTGCCCCGCACATCGACCATCAGGTAGGCATAGCCGCGTGACACCAGTGTCGGGTTGACAAACGACGCCGCCAGCCCGCCGCCCGCAAGCGTGTGCAGCAGATCGCGGCCGGTGAAGTGCTTGCGGTCCGACGGGCCGATCCAGTTCCCGAGCGCGCGCATGCGGGAACCGCCGGAAAATCGTTGCAGCATCTTGTTGTACGGAGTGAAATTGAGCACCGCCGGCAGCGGTCCGGCCAGCGGCCCTGCCAGGTCACCGGGCAGGATGAGGTCAGCCGAGAGCACGGCACCGTCGGACATCCGGATCGCGATGTTGGAAAACCGGTACATCCGCGGGTATTGCCGCCCACCAATATCGAATCGGGCATTCGGCGGCAATTGCTCGACTCGGGGCTCGGGTAGTTGCTCCGTCATACGGGCAATACTGCCGTTCTGGTGGGTCACAGACAATACCCTCTATGCAACCCGAACTTCAGGAAACGATTCCCGTTGTGCAAGTATGCGTTTCCGTTAGCCGCCCTGGGGCCTATCGCAAACCGGCACAGCTTATCCCCGTCGCGCGTGGTGGCACGGCGGCGTCCCGGCTTGTCGATGAAAAATCGCTCAGAGATGACATGTGAGGGGGGACTCCTTCGGCTCAGACGCACCATTTGGCACAAAAGTTACCCCTGCCGGTCGGTCGGCGGCGTATGCATACGACCACATCGGCCAGGCCAGAACAGAGCTAGCGAGCGGGATTCAGCGTGACCCCGGCGCCGGCGGTCAATTCTAAGGTTGCGAGCTATTACAAAGAGCTGCAATGGTTTACGCTTGCGCCCATTCCCTCTGACACACGGCACACTGCCGGATAATTGCCGCCCAACCGGGATCACCTTCACCGGGTGTACGCGACGGATGAACAGTAAAATCCCCGCAGCCGGGACACGCCGAAACCGCCCTAAATGGTTCCGGCGCTTGGGATGCCATGAGACCGTGGTTCTCCTCAGCCGTGAACGCCACCATGGCCGGCGGTTGCGGGTGGGCATCACGCAACGGCGGGTCACCCCACCACACACGGGCACAAAGCACCGACGCCATCAATAGCAGGCCGGTGGACATTGCCGCCACAGTTGACACCGCAGGGACCACCGTGGCCGTGATGCCACCGACGACGGCCAGCGCAAAGCACGTCACACTGAGCCGACGGGCCAGCCGCTGCCCGCGCCCCTCCATTGCCTCCCAGTCGGCATTCGCCTCCTGGCGCTGGGCAAGGTCAACTAGGGTCGGGTGCCGCCAGGCCCACGACGCGGCCATGCGGCAAAGTGTAGTCGGGTCGTCGTCTACCACAAATACTTCAAAACGCCGCCACGCCCATGGCCGTCTCAAAAGTTCGTCTCAGCGACACCCTTCTCAACAGGGATGTTAGCCAAAGTCGCTCGGAGGTGGGCACTTTGCATAGTGGTTCGGCAGCACGACTCGCGTGACCCCTGTGACGCGCACGCCAGCAGTTATTCGACGAATACCGCCATCGACGCGGTAAACCCGTGCAATGCATTGCGCCCCGCGATCGGGCCGATCTCCCCGGCGGCGAAGAAACCGGCCAGCGGGATCCCGCCAAGCAGGTCCTCGATCGTCGACGCGTCGTGGTCGGCGACCCCGAACATCCGCCGCCCGCGCCCGTTGCACGTGAACAACAGCGCACCCACCGGCCGTCCGGCTAGCGCCGCCGAAGCCCGTTCGATGGTCGCGCGCAGGTCCTTATCGGCGCCCACCGCATCGCGGACCTGGAATTGCACGGTGGCGCCGACCTCGACAGCCTCGCCGATCTCGATCGCCCCGGTCGAGGGGTCGGCGGCGAGCAGCCCGCGGATCAGGAAGTCGCCCTGGCCCGGCGCCGCCAGGTGCTCGTCGCCGACGATCCCGATCGACAGGCCGGTGCTGACCAGTTCCTGCTCGTCGCGGGGCATCCCCTCGACGATCTCGCGCAGCCGCTGCAGCGGCGGTTGGCCGCCCAGCTCGGTGATCACGTCGTCTTGCGCGCCGGTGACGATGTAGGGCTGCCCGATCGGCCGGCAGCCCTGCGACACGACCGGGATCGCATGCATGCCGGGCAGGCGCACGCCGACCAGCCCGGAGGTCAGCACCTCGCGGTCGCGGAACAGCCGGGTCTCGCCCGGTCCCCGCCCACCACTGACCACGCCGCCCACCACAGTCGTTCCCGGCAGGTCGGTGTTGAGGTGCTCGACGAGCAGGTGCGACGGGAACGTGTACGGGTCGGGCAGCAGCAGGTGCAGATCCTGCGCGGCCGGGTCGAAGCGGTAACCGGTGAGCAGCCCACCCGAGCCGGTGTTGACGAAGTCCAGCACGAACGTCTCGGCGGCCAGGCCGGACGCCAGCCACACCGCCACCGCGGGCTTGTTCTCCATCTCGTGGCGGCCGGCGACGATCGTCTGGGCGACGCACCCGATCAGCGCGGGCGGCTCGAGCATCTCCTGCACCGCGTTCAGGACGTCGGCAGCCTTATCGGTGTGCGATCGCGATGCGAGCAGCACGGCCAGCGACGGCGCCTCACCCGCGAGCTCGTCGCGCGCGTGCGTTGCCGCCTGCACCGCGGCCTGCCGCGCGTCGGGCACGGTGGAAACCCCGACTCCGATCCGCACCCCTCCATGATGCGCCGCTCGCGGGGCCTGGGCGAGCAGTGCGCGACCTCAATCGCCGATCACGCGTTACCGAGTTCGTTGGCCCATGACCGCAAGCGCTGCTGGATTTGCTCCAACGCTGCTCCATCCACCCGGTAGGCAATGGTGTCGCGCACATCCAACTGTGCGACGCAAGCGAGTTGGCGGGCGAAGACCCCCGGATCAAATCCAGGGTCGTGTTCGTGAGCGAGCGACAGGAGTGCGTCGTCGCTATACAGCCCTGATTCACGGATGGCGTCAAGATCCAGGAAGTCCCGCGCTTCTGCGCGCGAGAATACGGCAGCGACTTTGCTGCCCACCGCATCGGGAAGCGCGAGTACCGGCCCGACTTCGAGGCTTACTGGCGGCTGCATTCGCCAGTCAACCGCAAGGTCAACTACGACCATTTCGTCGGTGGCGCCGCTGACGACAAGCCGTGCGAACAGCGGTGCCGTTCTGGTGCGCGTGAAGGAAAGGCCAGCATCGCCCAATGCCTGTTCGGCATGCTTCAGCCCTTGGTTGAAGGCGTCAGGCGATGTGGTAGATGTCGCGAACAGGTCGACATCCTGAGTGGGTCGGTTGGTGATGCCGTGCTCGCGGATTGCGCCCGAACCGGCCAGCGCAAAACCGGCCGGCCCTATCGATTGCAACAACAATGCGGTGACGCGCCGCTGATGTTCAGTCGCACTCATCACTCCGGTTGCGCTCGAGTCTTACGCCCGCAGGTCGGGGAAACGGCTTTCCCAGATGCGGCGGCAACGTTCCGGAAGCATCAGCGCACGCCACACGCGGCGAAGCAGCTTCTCATTGAGCATGGACTCTTGAATGTCTGCTGTACCTTCACGCACCAAGGCCTGGTAAGCGCTTCGCAGGTCATGGCAGTCCGACAGATCATAGAGGCGCGGTGGCCCCCAATAGATTGCGAGTGGAAGCCCAATCACGCCCGACGCCGGGCCCCTGAGGGCGCTGAGTGAGGAAGGCGTGTCGTAGGGCACCACGTCCTTGAACAGGACCCTTTCAGCCATCGCCACCTCCTCTGCCACTCGACGTTTCTCCTAGTTTACGGTCAGTCAAGCGATTATCCGTGCTTGTGCAGGATGCAATCGCATACGCTGCGGATTTGTCTAGCCATCGATTGCGGATTTGTCCGAAGGTTTGCTGCGGATCCATCCGCCACCGGGCCGAGTGCGCCGCGCACCGGGTTGTGGCTGAAAAGTCGCCGCGAATATGCCCTCGTCTCGCATGGTGGAGTTCAAGACCGCTTACGCCGTGGTAGCAGTTCTGCGACCATGCTTCTATGGCGACCATTCCCCGGAAGGAACTTCGCAATAACGTCGGCGAGGTGCTCCGCCGGGCAAAAGCGGGCGAGGAGATCACGATCACCGTTGCCTCGATTGCCGAACTCCACTTTGGTGTGCTTGTCGCCAGAGATGATGATGAACGGGCGATTCGCACCGAACGGCTGGGCGCAATCGAATCCACATTTGACCCGTTTCCGATCACAGTTGAGGTCGCTCGAGAGTGGGGTCGGTTATCAGCCACCGCCAGTAACCGGGGTGGCCGACCGCGGTGCCGCTCGATCGATCTCGTAATCGCTGCACCGCAAACGCTTACGGGGTACCTCTTCTCACCCACCTGAACCCGTTGCCAGTCCGCCCACCGCTGACAAGTAGACGTTTCTGCTCGCGCGAACCTCTGGATCGAGGCGACACACAATTTGCCCGCCTAGTAGCGACAAATCAAGGAACGCAAGGAATTTGTCGCTCGTAGCCGGGCACAACGAACCTCGCCGAGCGAGCCGAGGCGGGAGTCCGGACGAAACCATACCGCTCGTAAAGCAGCGGCTGCGTCGTCGACAGCCTCGGCGATGAATCGGTCGAACGGCTGGTTCGATAGCTCCAAATCGTCGTTCATCGAAGCCGGCTACAGACCGAGCGCGGCACGCAACCGGCCGACGTCCATGCCGCCGTGGGCGGCTGCACCGGCGGGAAAACTATCCAGGAGTTTGATCAGGTCGCCGCGTCGGGTGGGGTCGTCGGCGGCCTCCCTTGGGGTGTGGCCGTCGAGCGCGGGGATGGGTTCATCGAGCCACTTGGTCTCGTAGTCGCGGATGAATTCTGCAAGGGCCGCGGCAACTTTGGGATCGTCGGGGTCGAGTGCGTCCGCACTGGCCACAGGCAGACGCTGGGCCTCCCGGACGTCGCGCACCGGGCGGCGGGCGTCGTCGAGCACACTCATCGCGGGGTCGAGGTGTGCCAGCGTGGCCAGCACGCGGTCCATCCGCTTTTCGCTGTTGGTCTCCGCCTGCAGCGTGTCGCCATCGAGCACCAGCGCAGCCCGAATCCGCGGCATGCCATGAGTGGTGACGTGCTCGAACCACCGCGGCGTCTCGTCGCCGCCGGCCCGGTCGTAGGTGTCATCGAGTGCGACCTGGATCCCGACCGGGTCGCTGACCCGCACGGTGGCCTCGCAGATCGCCAGCGGATCGCCCTCGGTGTTGGTCAGCGTCGGCGGCGCGAACCGGCGGCTCAGTTGCGCAACCAGCGTCACCGGGTCGGGTTCGGTGTCGAGCAGCTCAATCAGCGGGTCACGCTCGTGCAGCGCAACGGGTTCCAGTCCGCCGAAAAACTGCATGGTGTCCCCGGCGGGCAGCACGCGTGCGCAGACCAGTTGCCCGGGCTTCAGCTGTCGACTGGCCG
This sequence comes from Mycobacterium sp., assembly GCF_050700595.1. GTDB lineage: Bacteria > Actinomycetota > Actinomycetes > Mycobacteriales > Mycobacteriaceae > Mycobacterium. The sequence goes on along the minus strand of NZ_JBOHHI010000105.1, from coordinate 60,005 downwards.
CCCGCTCACGTACCTCGTGGGTATCGCCGGTGCGCACATCGCGCACGGTGACCCCCTGCCCGGGGTGCACCTGGTCGACCTCGAACACCGAACGCTCCACCGCGAGCCATTGGTCGGCCAGTAGCCGCTCGTCGTCGGGCAGCAATGCTCTGCGCACGTCGAGGAACTCCGCGAACGCGCCGCCCTCGAACAGCACCGCGTCTAGCACCAGCGGATCCTCCAGTGTCGCGTCCAGCGCGTCGGGGTCATCGTCGGCGTAGCGGCAGCGTTCGTAGCCCACCTCGGCCAGCAGCTCATCCCACCCGCTCAGCAGCGCGTGCTGACTGGCCTTGGCGTACAACCAGTTTGCCCGCTCGGCAAGCGGCCGCTGTTCGTGGCCGAGATGGCATTTCTTGTACTTGCGGCCAGACCCGCACCAGCACGGGTCATTTCGGCCGACGTCGGAGCGCGGCTCGGCGCGGTGCCGCTCCAGCAGCTCCACCAGCGGGTGGTCCGGATCGGCACCGGCGCGGCGCAGCAACGCCAACCCGCGCTCGGCGTCGCCGCGATCGGAGGCGATGCGGGCCAGGTCGCGCAACGGCAGCGGCCAGGCCGGGTCCAACGACTCGGCGGCCAGCAGCGCGCGTTCGGCCGCATCGATGTCACCGATCCGCTCCAGCGCCACCGCACGCAGCCAGCGAACCGCCACCCGCGCCGAGCGCGGCACCTTGGGCTCCAGCACGTCGGCGAACAGGCCCAGTGCGGGCGCCCCGTCGGGGTCGGCGCCGAGCGTCTCGGCCACCAGCAGCTCCGCCAGCCGCGGGTCGGCGAGCGCGGCCCCGAACTCACCGACGACATCCTCGAACGGGTCGGCCTCCGGTGATTCCGCGGCCTCGTCGGTCAACGCATCCTCGGGCAGCTCGTCGGCGTCGGCGGCCTCGATCAGCAGCGATATCGCCTCGTACAGTTGGACCAGCGTGTACAGCGCGACGGCGTCGTCGGGGTCGAGGTCGCGCAGCTCGGCCAGCATCGCGCACCCGCGCTCGAAACGCCAACGGTCGAAATCGAACCCGGCGGGTGCAAGCCAATCTCCGCTGTGTGCCAGACCGCAGTCCTCGACGATCTCACCCAGCGGCGCCAGCGGCTCGGTGAAGACCTGGGGATCCTCGACGCACGCCGTCCATACCGCCGCGTCGACGAACACCGGCTCGTCGGCGTCGAGCATCGCGGCCAGCCGCGCGCCGACCGCAGAATCCGCGGGCGCGGTAACCCGCTCGACCACGAGTCCCTGTTCGGTCAACCGCACCCCGACCAGGTCGCCTTCGGTCACCCCCAACGCTCCCAGCGTGCCCGGCGTCAGCAGCAGGGCGCCTCCCGGGTCGACTACCTCGGCCGGGATGCCCCGCGGCTCGAGCAGCTCGTCGTCGAACTCGGCCAGCACGACCTGCGCCGCCGACCCGTCGGCGAGCTGCTGGTACTGCTCGTGCTCGCAGAGCGCTGTGATCGGGTCCAGGTCCGGGGTCACGGCCAGAATGTCGTGGGCTAACTCGTCGGCGCCCAGCCGGTGCGTGAATACCCGCCCAGCCAGCAGCGTCGGCAGCCACACCCACCGGCCGTCAACCAACATCCCTGCCGCACAACCACTTTCGTCGAGAATCTCGTCGAGTACGGTGTCCGGGTCGGCCACGCCGCTGTCTTGCAGTCGTCGTGCGATGTCTTCCTCGGGCAATGGGCCGTGTTCGGTGAGAATTGTCGCAAGGGTCCGGGTCCCGTCGAACGCTTCTGCCACGGCGACCACCCTATGCCGTGCTTGGCCGTGTCGCGAGGCTCTATACACAGCCAAGTCGAAAAGTCGCTGCGAGGCGGGCATTTCGTGTTGCGGTTCGGCGGCGTGACCGGTGGGACGGAAGTCCGGCGTCCTCACCCATGAACGTCATGGATGAGGAAAGACCGCTTCGATGCGGGGGCCCTCCGTTGACCAGAAGACTTTGTAGGGCGGGTGCCCAGGCACGGGCAGTCGTAGGCGGATGCCCTCCTTTGTGATGACCGCGCTCGACAGGGCGCATGCCTGACCCGGCGCACGGAAGATCAGCTCACAAGCGTCGAGCACCGCGTTGTAGAGGTCGCTGTCAGAACCGGCCTCCAGAGCGTTGAGTTGAGCATCCGCGATCTCGGAGTAGTCGCCCTCGCTGTTCACGAGGATCTGCGGCGACGGGCGCGCCGCACCGTGGGCGCTGCCGCCGCCCGACTCAGCAGCTCGCGCAGTTCCGGGTCGCTGTCGTATTCATGCTGCGCCTCAGTCACTACGCGCGCCGGCTGGAGCAACAGACTTCCGTCGTCGTTCTCTCGCAACACGAATCTTTGGTTGGGGTGCCCGGGCAGCACAACCCGGCTTCGGTCATCGGTTTCAACGATCATCGTCATGCGAGAAGTTTATGCCCACAATCCCACAATGGGAAATAAGCACGCGGCCTGACGCTCAATCGGACAGCCCCGTTAGGTTGTCTACGTGGTAGCGGCCGGCGGTCCAGGGCGGGGAGTCGGGGGTGGGGGTGAGCGTGATCATGATCAGGGTTTTGCCTGCGGTGAGAGAGCCCGGTAGGAGGTATGTGTCATCTAGCCAACGGTGTGCGGTGTTGCTGCGTGGCTGTAACCAGGTGCCGGCGGGCATGCCGTCAATGGCAACGTCTGCTGACTGATACCCAATCGCTTGGTCCGATGTGCGGCGCAGCAGGAGGCCGCGGTTACCGGGGTGGATTACGACGTGGAAGGTGAACGCCGCCTGGGTGGCGCGGACTAACCCGGGAATGGTGCGGGTGTCGTCGCTCCCCTCGTACTCGCTGATCAGCAATTCATCGGTGGCGTCGGCGTCGGCGTCGGCGTAGCCGTGCACGAGTCGACTGACCGGATCGCTGGGGTAGACATCGTCACTGGGCGTAATGGTGTCGTTCGGTTGCGTGTAGAGGAATGCGGTTGAGCTGTAGTCGGGTTGGACCATGTTGCGTTTGCCGTGTTCGATGCCGAACCGGATTGCCGAGTGGTAGCCGATCGCCTCGGCGAGCATGAGCCGATAAGTGGCGACACAATAGCCTGCACACCCGCCGGCCGCCGTGCGTTGATCGGGTTGTCCGGTGAGCGGGTCGCTGAAGTGCTTGCCGTTGTTGAAATACCAGCCGCCCTCGTAAAGGTCCTCGGTGCCGGTGCCGTACCACTGCGGCGATGCGGAACCGTCTGTGTACACGCGTTCGGCTCCTTCCAGAAAGTACGGGGCGCCCTCGCTAAACGACGTTTTGATCGGCGAACCGCTCATGGTGTGGCTGACGCCGACGAATTTGCCGTGGCCCTCTTCATCGGCGAACAACCAGTCCTGATCGAGCGTCGTCGGTCCGGCATGCGAGCGTGCGGTGAAGTAGCCGGCACGGCCGCTGGCCAGCGCGGGCGCCCACTGGGGGTCGGGCGTCGTTACGACATCGCTGTCGATCCCTGCTACGGCATTGCCCGTGGTGTTGACGAGGGTGACGCGGGCGGTGTTGGCGAAAGGCATTGGCCACCATTCCGACAACGCCAACGCGCCGCCGGGTTGCGGGATGGTGGCGAACATCAGCGATCGCACGGTGGTGGTGCCCAGTCCGGCGCCGAAGAATTCCCCCAGTGGCGAGTCGACCATGGTTCGGCCGTCGAACTCGATCGCCAGGCGCAACCCGGTCAGGAGTTGATCCGTCGGTTCCGGCAGCCACAGATGTAGTGCCGAGATGCTGCCCGAACCAGTCGATTCCGCGATCGTCAGGCCCGTGCCGGCGGGAAGCTCGACGACCCGATTGTGATGCGCCGCTGCAGGTGCCGACGGTTTGGGGTCGACGGTGCCCGCGGCGCGCAGGGTCGCGAGCACGTCGAGCGCGGGGTCGGCAGGCGAGAAAGTGGTCACGCCGTCGGCGGTCGAAAAGTGGCGATAGTCGACGTGGTAGTATTCCAAATTCGTTGCGACACTGATCCGCATCGACTGCCGGTAGGGCATCGGTACCTTGAGGTAAACACCTCCCGGTGACTGCGCGGTGTTGGCCACCAGAGGCCACACGAATGGCGCACCCAGCGCACCGTCGACCACCGATTGCAGTGGCGCGTCTATCACGGTCTGCCCATCCAGCTCGATGCGGATCGTTCCGATCCGGGTCACATTGCCGCCGTCGCGGGTGAACCAGATCGAATCAACCTCTCCGGCACCGCGATCCTCGACGATGACACATCCGGCACCACCGGGCGCCAGACAGCCACCGGTGCCGTTCCGGTTACCGGTGGCGATGTCGAAATCACCGCCGCTGCGATCGAAACTCGACACCTGCAGACTCTGCGTGTCGGCGCTCAGATACGGCAAGCGATCCAATCGCCGGTAGGTGTCCCAGCCCACCAACCTGGAGCCGGGTCCGGTGATAACCGGTTCGGCAGGCGCAACCGCTGCCGCAGCAACACCGGTAACCCCCAGCAGCAGTAATGCGAACATCGCAGACACCGCCCGAACAGCCACCGGCATAGCAACAAAGGCTACGGTTTCACCGGGGTCTACCATCGGCGATCGTCATGGGTACCAGCTATTGGCGCGGCGCGGCCGAGGACGAGGCGATGCAGGACGAGCACCGCTTCGCCTGGGGAGCGATGCTGGACACCATCGACGTCGACCTCGCCGGCACGCGGGTCCTCGACGTCGGCTGCAACCGGGGAGGCTTTCTGCGGCTGCTCGTCGACGACTGTGGTATCCACGAGGGCTTCGGCTACGACCCCGCGGCCGGCGCAATCGAGGACGCACGTCGCCTGGCGGGGACGCGCCCGCTGCGGTTCGAGACCGCCGCAGCGCCGCCCGCGGCGTGGAGTGGCTTCGATGTGGCGTTTAGCCACGAGGTGCTTTACCTGCTTGATGATCTGCCGGCGCATGCGACGTCCATTTTCCGGGTCCTCAAGCCCGGCGGGGTGTACTACGCCGTGATGGGCGTGCATACCGCCAGCCCCCTGATGGCGACCTGGCATGCGGAGAACGCCGGGGAGATGGGCCTGCCCGCGCTTTACGACCTCGAACAAGTGACCGCGTGGTTCTCCGACGCAGGGTTCCAGGTTGCCGCCGGGCGACTGCGCATACGCTTTGTCCCGATCGCTGCTGCGGACCTCAGCGAAGGCCGGTTACTCGAGTGGCTCGACTACTACTACAACCGGAAGATCTTGTTCCGCTTCAGCCGACCCGACGGCTGACCGCTCCCGCCGTCATCCGGCGGGCGCACGCCATTTTCGGTATGCGCGCCGCGCCGCGAACGCGCCGACGACGGCGGTTACGCACCACACTGCGATCGCTGCGTATGCCAACGCAGGTGACCGATTCGCGATCGAGGCGCCCAGCGCGGTGTAGACGAAGGCCCGCGGCGCCGAACCGATAAACGCGCCAACGGCCATCTGCCACAACGGAACTCCGAACGCGCCGAACGCATAGGCGGCGAGCGCGTCCGAGATGCCGGGCACGAAGCGCTGCCCGACGACCGCCCACAGGCCCCCTCGGTCGATCAGCGCGTCGATGCGGTCGGCGCGCTTGGTTCCCAGCAGAGCCCGCGCGCTGTCTCGGCCGGCCCGACGACCGACCAGGCTCGCCACGATCGCGGTGCCCACCGTCGCACCCAGCGTCACGAAGACGCCCAGTAGCGGACCGAACAGCAGCCCGCTGCCCGCCGCCAGGATCGGGCCCGGCACGAACAATGCGCCGAGGACCGCCGACACCACGGCGTAGGTCAGCGGCGCCGCCGGCCCCGTCGCCGAGACCGCGCGCCGCACCTCCTCGACGTCGATCACGCGCTTGACGGCTACCAGATAGAACAACCCAAGAAGGAAGGCCGCGAACGCGGCGAGCCGCACGAGGTGGCGTCGTCGCGATGTCGGTGCGGAAGCGTCGTTCATGCTGACCGCGATTCTTCCGCACCGGCAGTGGCCACGACTATCCGCCCGATTCGCTACGCTGGAGCCACCTGTGCGCAAGGCCATTGCCGTTGGGATTATCTTGCTTACGCTCGCTGCGGCGTGCGCGGTCGGCTGTGCCGAGCGCACAGCAGTAACCAGTGGCCCGCACACAACGCAGGCGCCAGATGCGCCTCCCACAGCTGACTTCGCAACAGTCTCCAAGCTGATCAACGATGCCATTGCGGCAGAGCGGTTGCCGGGTGCTGTGGTGGTGATCGGGCACGCCGGCAAGGTTGTCTTCCATCAGGCTTATGGCTCGCGCAAGCTTGCCGGCGAACAGGGGCTCGATGGATCGCCTGCACCTGCAGAGCCGATGACCGAGGACACGATCTTCGACATGGCGTCGCTGACGAAGTGCCTCGCAACGGCCACTGCCGTCATGCAGCTCTACGAACACGGCAAGGTTCAGTTTGACGATCCCGTGCAGAAGTATCTGCCCGACTTCAACACGGCGAACGATCCACAACGCGCCAAGGTGACGGTTCGCATGTTGCTGACCAACACTTCAGGCGAACCGATAGACGTAAGCCTCGCAGATCCGTGGGGACTGGACCGGGCCGACAAAGCAGAAGGCATTCATCGTGCGCTCAGCACGCCGCTGCAGTCGGGTCCGGGTGCGGGTTTCCGCTACTCCGACATCAACTACATTCTGCTTGGCGCGCTGCTCGAGAAAGTCACCGGCGAGGCAGAAGACGTTTACGTTCAGCGCAACGTGTTTGCGCCGCTCGGCATGGAAGACACCCACTTTCTTCCGCCGGCCAAAGCATGTGGCCCACACACGATCAGAGGAGCTGCGATCGCGTGGGCGCCCACGCCACCAGGGCGCGTGACTTGTCCGGCAGGTACCTGGAGTATCGATATTTTGCCGCGTGTCGCACCCACGGCACTTGACGAGGAAAGCAGAGCCGATCCGGGCAAGAATCCAGATTATGGTTACCTGCTTCGGGGCACCGTGCATGACCCGACGGCACGCCGCATGGGCGGAGTGGCAGGCAATGCCGGGGTGTTCTCGACGGCGCACGATGTCAGCAGCTATGCGCAGGCTCTGCTTGATCGGCTGGCAGACCGCCCCAGCGAATTTCCGCTGAGGCAAGCGACTCTGGAGTTGATGACGACTCCGCAGCAGCCCGGGCATACCGCTCAACAACTCCAAGCAGCCAACGCCGCCGCCCGAGAATCCAAGTATCCGGCAATCAAGGGGCAAAACCTGTTCGGCTTCGGCTGGGATATCGATACGGCCTATTCCATGCCGCGCGGCAGGCTCTTTCCGATCGGCAGCTTCGGCAACACCGGCTTTACCGGAACCTCGCTGTGGGTGGACCCTGGCTCAGACACCTACGTAATTCTGCTCACGAACGCCATCCATCTGCGCGGCAGTACACCGATCTCGGATCTGCGGGGTGACGCGGCGACGGCGACGGCCCGGGCCTTGCGTCTGTACGGCGGCTGACAGCACTAGGTCAACGCCGTCGCCGGGCGGTGAACGCCTGCGCTCCAGACAATATTTGCGCGAGTGATTGCGTTAGCATCGCGGTTAGGAGGTACATGATGGACAAGGCTGTGGTGCATCCCTCGTCTGCCGTCGCCGACGCCTGGGAGGCGGCATACAAGGAGTCCGTGGTAACGCCGCCGTGGGAACAGGCACGTCACCTGATTGGGTCTGTGGGGGTGCGCTACACGACCGCCGCTCTTGGGTTGAAAGACGCCCGTACTGTTCGCGGCTGGGTCGAGCGGCAAGCCGAGCCACGCGAACATGACGTTGTCAGTCGACTCGCCGTGTTGTTTCGGGCGGTCAGGGCTATTGAATCCATCTACACCCCGACGGTAGCGGCTGCCTTTCTCAGGTCGTCGAACCCTCAACTTGACGACGAAGCGCCCTTGGTCGTGCTCTCCACTCAACCCGTTGGCGAAGCCGAACAGGCGGTGCTCGTGGCGGCACGGGCATTCCTCAAGGGGTGATGCCCACGCGCCTCACGTAGGGTCGGGGCGTGGCGAGAACCGATAACGACACCTGGGAGATCACCGAGAGTGTGGGGGCGACGGCGCTGGGGGTGGCGGCGGCGCGCGCGGCCGACACCGAGAGCGACAACCCGCTGATCAGCGACCCGTTCGCGCGGGTCTTCCTCGATGCGGTTGGCGAAGGAGTGTGGAGCTGGTACACCGCGCCTGACCTGCCCGCCGCTGTCGTCGAGGCCGAACCCGATATGCCGCTGCGGATGCGGGCGATGGTCGATTACTTCGCGTCGCGGACCAAATTTTTCGACACGTTCTTCCTCGACGCGACCAGCGCGGGCATCCGTCAGGTGGTGATCCTGGCCGCGGGCCTGGACTCGCGGTCCTGGCGGTTGCCGTGGCCCGACGGCACCACGGTCTATGAGCTCGACCAGCCCCGGGTGTTGGAGTTCAAAGCATCGACGTTGGCCGAGCACGGTGCGGAACCGGCCTGCAACCGCATCGCCGTCCCGGTGGACCTGCGCCAGGACTGGCCGACGGCCTTGCGCCAGGCCGGTTTCGACGCGTCAACACCGAGCGCGTGGTCAGCCGAGGGGCTGCTGCCGTATCTGCCGGCCGCGGCCCAAGAGCTGCTGTTCGACCGCGTTCAGGGGCTCACCGCCACCGGCAGCCGGCTCGCTGTCGAGGGGCTCGCACCCAACTTTGCCGACCCCGAGGGCCGCGCGAGGCGCCGGGAGCGGATGGATCGTGTCCGGGCGTTGATGGCGCAGGCGGACCCGCGGCGTGAGGTTCCCCGAGTCGACGAGCTGTGGTACTTCGAGGAACGCGACGACGTCGGCGACTGGCTGCGCCGGCACGGCTGGGAGGCGACGGTGACCCCGTCCGGTGAACTGATGGCCGGCTATGGCCGCAAGCCGCCCAAGATCGAGGACCCGGCCCCGTCGCACCGGTTGGTGTCCGCGCAGCGCGGGACCTAGCGGAGTCGCACCATCCGCGTCGTCGAACTCTCGTCGAGCTCCACCAGGTCCGTACGGGAGCGCAGGAAGTCACTGAAAGACTTGAATCCCAAAGACTTTTCGCTGAACGACGGGTCCATCCGCTTCATCTGCGCCTTGAGCGCGGAGTTATGCAGCCACTCGGCGTCGTCTTTTTCCATCCCGATCCGCAGCGCGCGGGTCAGCAGACCGGTGGCCGCGTCTTGCGGGTCGGGAGGTGGCGGCTCCTCAGCGTCGGCGTCTTTGGTGCGGCGGCGCTTCGGGGCGCCCTCGGCAGACGCAGGTTCGGGCACCGGAACCCCGGGCAGCGCGTCGTAGGTGACGAACTCGTCGCAGGCGGCCGCCAGCGACCGGCTCGACGAACCGGCCACCCCGACGCCCACCACGTAGCGGCCGAGCCGCTTGCAGCGCTGCGCCAGCGGGATGTAGTCGGAGTCGCCGGCCGCGATCACCACATGGGTCAGGTCGGGCAGCCGGAACATGTCCTCGACCGCGTCGACGACCAGCCGGATGTCGGCGGCGTTCTTGCCGTAGGCCGCCGCCGGGAACAGCTGCACCAGATCGACCGCACGGCCCACCAGCTGCTGGCGGTAGCCGGTGTTGACCTCGTCGGACCAGTCCGCGTAGGCGCGGGTGAGCACCAGTGTGCCGAACGACGACGCAAAGTCGATGATGGCGCCGACGTCCACGGTGGCCCGCGCCAGCCGATCCGGATACTTGTCGAGTCCCTTGGCTTTGTCCTTGTGAAACGAACTGCGGCCATTCACCTGGTCGTAGCGGGAGATCACGATGTTGTCGAAGTCGAGGTAGACCGCAACACGGCCCTCGCCGGGATCTGTCATGAGCCCAGTCTCTCAGCATCCCGGGGCAGCGGTTGGCAAGCCGACAGAAGCGGCCGCCGCGAGCATGCGTTCGTCGTAGCTGACGAACGCGGTCAACGTGGTGCCGAAAACCGCGTCCCCCGTTGCAAGATGGATCGCGTCGAGCGACCGTAGCGTGGCGTCCGGATACGCCGCGCCGGCGGCCCGGACCAGCTCGTCGACTTCGTATCGCGACACTCGAGCCAGCATTGCCGGAACCTCGGCCAGCAACGAGGGATCTACCCGGCGCAGTGCGCGGGGAAGTTCAACGTCGATCAGCGTCGACGACACCCACGGTGCCGGTGTTTGCGCGTCGAGCCAGTCAGCGAGCGCGTCACTTTCGGGTTCCCGCCGGATCAGTTTGATCAGGGCCGACGTATCCAGATACAGCATCAATAGCGCTCGGTGTCGCGCAACTCGCGGAGTAGTTGGCCGGCCTCATGGTCGGTGTGGACCGGCCCGGGGGGATGTGGCGCCGGTCCGCTGAGGCTGGCGGGATGAAGCCGTCCGGCGCTGATCATTTCGGCTAACGGATTCTCTTGGGCCGGCACCAGGCGGGCGACGACGGCTCCGCGTTCGGTGATCTCGATATGTTCGCCGCGCTTGACCCGTGCGAGCACTCCGGCGGTATTTTGATTCAACTCACGCACCGGCACCTCAGGCATGCCGGCAATTGTAGTACATTCTCGTAGTACGGCGTTTAGCGACAGGAGGAACCATGAGCGAGCACGAAGTCAAGATGATCGTCTTGTCGACCGACGACCTCGACGAATCGATCCGGTTCTACAGCGAGACCCTGGGAATGTCGCTGAAGTTCCGCGACGGCGCCCACTTCGCCGCCCTCGACGGTGGGGCGGTCACTCTCGCCCTGGCGACCGCGGTGGACCATCCCATACCCGGGCAGGTCGTCGTCGGTATCAAAACAGCTGACGTCGACGCCGCGGCAAAGGCCATCGAGGCCAGCGGTGGCGGCATCGTGAAAGGCCCGTACGACGACGCGCACGAACGCCGTGCCGTGGTGTACGACAACAAAGGCAACGGCCTGGTCTTCTACAAGCCGCTGGCCCGCTGAAAGACCCTCTAGGGCTTCAACATTCGCGTCAGCACCGGCAAGGCCAACGGAGCCGGGATGAACCGTGAGGACCCCAGGGTGAATCGCACCTGCGGTCCGCCCGGGACCACCGATCCGCGGCCGTGGTCGACGGCCTTCAGGGCGTCGGTGACCACTCGCTCGGCGGAAACCTTGACGAACCCCGGGAGCCGGCTGACCAGGACTTCGGCGTCGTTGGTCGCCTGAAACTCCGTCGGCACCGGACCGGGGCAGACCGCGGTGACCGTCACACCGCTGCCGGCGACCTCGGCGTTGACCGCCTCCGACAACCACAGCACATAGGCTTTCGCGGCGGCGTAGCCCGCGTTGTAGGGCGCCGGCTGAAATCCCGACACCGACGACAGGTTGATGATCGCGCCGCGACCGCGATCCACCATGCCGGGCAGATAGCGCAGCATCAGGTCCGCGACCGCCTCGACATCGACACGCAGCATCTGCAGTTCCTTGTCGCGACCCTCGGCGCCGAACTTCGTGTAGATGCCCAGTCCGGCATTGTTGACCAGGATGTCGACCTGCGCGCCCAGCTCGTCGATGCGTGCGGCCAACCGGTCCCGGTCCTGTGGAACCGCGAGATCGGTACCCACCGCGACGGCGTGCTCGTCGCCGCCCAGTTCCGTACACAACTTTTGCAGCCGGTCCTCCCGGCGCGCAGTGACGACGACGCGGTAGCCGCGGGCCACGAGTTGACGGGCGAATTGTTCGCCGATGCCTGAGGATGCGCCGGTGACGATGGCGACCGATCCTGCCGATGGTGGTGGAAGTGTCATGACGGGAGCCTACTGCGAAAGGGCCGACGGCGCGGGCGCCGCGACCGTAGAGTGTCCGCAATGAGCGACCCCAGCCCGGTCGATCGTCTACCCTCCGTCCGGCGCGCCGAACGTCGTCGTCGTGCTGCTCGACGACGTCGGCTTCGGGACCGCCGCCACGGTCGGCGGGCCGGTCGCAACACCGGCGCTGGACCGGGTCGCCGGTGCCGGCCTGCGCTACAACCAGTTCCACACCACCGCACTGTGTTCGCCGACGCGGGCCGCACTGCTGACCGGACGCAACCACCACAGTGCGCACATGGGCACCATCTGCGAAATCGCTTATGGATTCCCCGGTTACGACAGCGTGATACCGCAGAGCACGGCCACGGTTGCGGATGTCCTGCGCATGAACGGTTACAGCACAGCGCTGTTCGGCAAGGCGCACATCACCCCGAACTGGGAGATCGGCCCCGCCGGCCCGTTCGACCGCTGGCCCACCGGACTCGGATTCGAACGCTTCTACGGCTTCCTGGGCGGCGACACCTCACAGTACGAACCGGCGCTCTACGACCAGACCACCCCGGTCGAGCCGTACCTCGGCCGCGACGACTACCACCTGACCGAGGATCTCGCCGACAAGGCGATCGAATGGATCCGACTGCAAAAGACGTCGGCGCCCGACAAGCCGTTCTTCGTGTACTTCGCGCCCGGCGCCACACAGAGTCCCCACCACGTGTGGCCGCAGTGGTCGGACCGGTTCGCCGGCCAGTTCGACGACAGCTGGGATGTGTTGCGGGAGCGGATATATGCCCGCCAAGCCGAGATGGACATCATCCCATCGGGTGCCCGGCTGACACCGCGACCTGAGAAGATCCCCGCGTGGTCCGACACATCAGCAGCCCTAGCCGCTTTACCTCGTTGCGGCTCGAGCCGCCCTTCGTTTGGCGGTCGGGCTCTACCTACGCATTCACGACGGGATGACCGGGCGTGCCCGTAGTTGGCGGTGGTTGCAGGGGCTGTGGCCTCGCGGGAGGTTGCTTGAGGCCGGATGAAGACACGAGTACCGACAGCACGATGGCCACAAGAAGCAGCGCAGGGACATCGCCCACTAGGTGTCCCATATGGTGTCCGCTGCCGAACGATTGCGCCGTCATGATTGCGGCGTGCACGACGCTAGACCACACGGTGAACCAAATCAGGCTGAGATTGGCTTGCGGGTTTCGCGCGGCGTTGATCAAGAAGACACCCAGCGTCGCGTACACGCCAACGATCATCAAGAAGTAATTGGACTGGTAAGGAGCTCCGGAATGCCACGTCCACCCCGACGGCCAGACCACGGCCACGGGGTAGACGAGGAGAAAGACGACGCCAAAGACCACGAGTGCGATCTGAAGAAGTCTGCTGCGAGATGAAGATGCCATTGCGCGCTCCAGGTATTTGGGCGTCCCGTTTCCAGGACCGCCGAGGCGATCAGAAGGAACCCCACGGTACGCGCGGCGACTGCAGCTCAGGCGCTATTAAGCACCGGGGCGCCGAATCGGCGTCACGCGCTGAGTTCAGCCACTGACTGCAGCCGCGCCGCCAATCCGCTTGCCCGCACCGCCCGTCGCTCAATCGCCACACCGACCGCCGCCTCCGACCCGACCACCCGGACCTTGGCCTTCGCCCGAGTCACCGCGGTATAGAACAATTCCCGGGTCAACAACCGCGAATCCTCGGACGGCAGCAGCACGGTCACCTCGTCGGCCTGGCTGCCCTGGGACTTGTGAATGGTCATCGCGTGCATGGTCTCGACGTCGGAGAGCCGGCTGGTCGAAAACTCCAGCGGCCCCGTCGCACTGGCGATGACGGCACGCAGGCCGTCGGGAGCCGCAACGACAACTCCGGAGTCACCGTTGTAGACGCGCAGCCCGTAGTCGTTCGCGGTCACCAGCAGTGGTCGCCCCGCGTACCACTCCGACCACGGCGGCAGGCCGGTCTCGTCGGAAAGCCAGTTCTGCACCTGCTGGTTCCAGTGCCGCACCCCGAACGGCCCCCGCCGGTGCGCGCACAGCAGCCGATGCCCGTCCAGCGTCGCCAACGCCTCGTCGGCGGCGCCCAATACCGCGGCCTGCCGCAGCCGAACCGCGTGCGGCATCAGGATCGGACGCAACCGGTCGGTCGGGTCGTCGTCCTCGACGAACTCGATGTGCTCGTCACCCGAGCGCAACAATGACACCGCACCGCCGGCGTCGCCCGCCCGGATCGCGTCGGCAAGGGCGCCGATCGACTCGCCGAAGCGGTGCGACGTGCGCAACGCCGCCACCCGCACGCCGTCGCGCGCCGACAGACCGTCCACCAGGTCGGCCAGCACGGCACCGGCTTCCACCGACGCCAACTGGTCGGCATCGCCGACCAGGACCAGCCGGGTGTCCAGGCGCACCGCCTCCAGCAACCGCGCCATCATGGTCAGCGACACCATCGACGTCTCGTCGACCACAATCACGTCGTGCGGCAACCGGTTACCGCGATCGTGCTTGAACCTCGAGGACGTGTCGGGCCGGCTGCCCAACAGCCGATGCAATGTCATCGCCTGCAGCTCACCCAGCCGCTCGCGATCGGCCGTGTCCAGCTTGGCCACCTCGTGCTGCACGGCTTCCTGCAGACGTGCAGCGGCCTTGCCGGTGGGCGCCGCCAACCCGATCCGCGGCCGCGGCGAGCCCGACAGTTCGGTCTGCTCGGCCACCAGCGCCAGCAACCGCGCAACCGTGGTGGTCTTGCCGGTGCCCGGGCCGCCGGTCAGCACCGTGACCGCCTGCGACAGCGCGATTTCCGCCGCCTGCCGCTGCTCCTCGTATCCGGCCGGGAAAAGTCGCTCGAAGGCGGGCATTTTGGGTGTCGACCTGGACGGCAGCAGTGCGAGCAGGTCATCGCACACCTGTTTTTCCTCGCGCCAGTACCGGTCGAGGTAGAGCAAATCACCAAACAGCCGCAGCACCGGCGGCGACCCGAGTAACGGACTGGCCCGCACCGCCGCCAGCCAGTCACCGGCATCGGGCCACGGCAGGTCAGCTATGCCAACCTGCGTTTCGATCTCTGCCAGATCCACGCACACCGAACCGCCCCGCAACGCGCGTACCACCAAAGCGGTTGCCAGCGCCACTCGCTCGTCAGATTCACCGGTGAGCACCGTAAGTCGCTGCGCCACATGGACATCAGCAGCTTCGAAGACGCCCGCTTCGCTGAACGTCCGCAGCAATCCCGTGGCCGCAATCGCCTCCACCGTCACGCGGCCGACCTCCCCACGTCGAGCAGGTCCGACAACGCCGCAACCAACGAAGCAGGCGGCTTCCAGCTGAACACTCCGCCGGCCGGTGTATCGACACCGCACATGCCGCGCACGAAGAGATACAGCACCCCGCCGAGATGCACGGCGGGGTCGTAGGCCGGCTGTCGCCAGCGCAGAAACCGATGCAGCGCAACTACATACAACAGCGCCTGTAATGGATAGTCGGAGTGCAGCATGGCCTCGGCCAACCGAGGCTGGGTGTAGTCGGACGCGGAGCCACCCAGGTAGTTGGTTTTGTAGTCGACCACCAGATACCGGTCGGCAATACGTAGCACAGCATCGATCGAGCCGGTGAGATAGCCGCGCAACGACTGGTCCCCAAGCGCGGGGCCCATCAACCGGTCGGCATAGGAGGCCAGCGAATCAGAAGCCGGCAGGTGCTCGCGCAACAACATCCCCACATCCGCCAGACGAATATCGGGTGCCGCCGAACGTAGATCCCCACCGCCAAGCGGGAACTCGAAGCCGAGCTCCCGCAACCGGTGCCGTAACCCAATCTGTCGCAGCGTCACGCCGCCGGCCAGCGGGCCCAACGAGGTGTCGTGCATCGGCACCATCGCCGCGGCCAGCACATCCGGTGCCACATCGACCGGCCACCACGCCGAATGCCGTCGGATGTGCGACTCCAACTCAGTGGCCAAGTCGGGGGCGAACGGGTCGGCCGTCTCGAGCACCGCGTGCACCAGGGAGCCGAACTTTGCGCCCGTGGGCAGGTCGGCCATCGGCGACGGCACGTCCGGACCGGACACCGCCTGGGTCAACGGGATATCGCCGGCTTCGTCGTCCAACTCGCTGACCTCGGGTTCGCTGGTCACCCCGATGGTCTCCGCTACCCGGATCAGACCGGAGTAGGACGTGCGCCGCCACGTGGTGTCGATACCGCGGTGGAAGTGACGGCTGTCGAGGTTCGACGGCACCGACACGGGCGGCACCGACGGCGCGGCGACCATCACCGACTCCTCGATCACCGGCCCACCGGCGGCCTCCCACTCGCGCAACCGGGCCATCGCATCCTCGTCGGAGATCTTTGCGGGCTCACACCGGTCGGGCACGAACGGCTCCCCGGGTCGGCGGCCGCGCAGCAACCGCGACAGGCCGCCGTTGGGCTCGTAATAGGCCGGCGACCACCACGCCACCACCTGCGCCTGCGCACGCGTCATCGCGACGTAGGTCAGCCTGCTGTCGTCGCTGGCGTCCTCGCGGCGACCGAGTTCCTCGACGGTGGTGAAGTCCGGGCTGTCCTTGCCGCCGATGTGCAGGCAGCGCACCCCCTCGTCGTGGAACAGCACCACACCGCGCTCCTGGCTGGGACTGCGGTTGAACGCGAACGGCAGATACACGATCGGGTATTGCAGGCCCTTGGCCGCAAACACCGTCATGATCTGGACGGCGGTGGCGTCACTGTCCAGTCGCCGGTTGCGTTCCGTTGCGCCGCTGCGCTCGTCGCGTTGCGTGCGCAGCCAGTCGCGCAGCCCCGGCAAGCCCAGCCGCTCGCGGTGCGCGACGTCTTGCAACAACTGCGCGATGTGCGCCAGGTCGGTCATGTGACGCTCGCCGCCCTGCCAGGACAGCACGCGATCACCCATGCCCTTTAACTGTGCGGCCTCGAAGATGGCCGCGACGCCGCGTTCGCGCGCATGTCCGGCCCATTCGCGCAAAGTCTCCGCGACTCGATCGGTCAGCGCATCACCACCGGCTGCCAGCGATTCCGCGGTTTCGCCGAAGAACATCGTCGCCGCGGCCGCTCGTACCATTCCCGGGCGATGCGGTTGGTCGAATGCCTCCAGCAGACAGAGCCAGTCTTCGGAGGCATCCGAGTTGAACACGTCGGAGTCGCCGGTGTAGACCGCGGGAATACGTGCATCGCACAGCGCCTTGAAGCAGGCACTGGCATCCTTGTGCTTCTCCACGATCACGGCGATGTCGCGGGCCCGCAGCGGCTTACCGTCGAATGTCGCACCGTTGGCCAGCAGCGCGCCGATGTCGACGGCCAGGTCGGTGCCGACGTGTTCCCGCAGTTCGTCGATGGGCAAATTCTGAATACCGCTACGGCCCAGGGTAGGCCGCTGCACTACCCGCAACCGGAACGGATGGTTGCGCGGCGCACCCGCAAGCCGATGGCCTTGGTGGTACGCCTCGACGTCGTCCACCACGATCTCGGGGTCACCGAGTTGGGCGCCGCGCAACACCACCTGCAGGCGCTCGACGAGCGCGCCGTCGCTGCGCCAGTTGGTGCTCAGTGTCTTCTTGTCGCCTGCTGTCTCGGCGGCCCGTAGGTACGTCACGATGTCGCCGCCGCGGAACGCATAGATGGCCTGCTTCGGGTCGCCGATGAGAACCACCGTGGAGTGCCCGCTGAACGCGCGGTCGATCACCTGCCACTGCACCGGATCGGTGTCCTGGAACTCGTCGACCATGACGATCGGCCAGCGTTGATGCATGCGGGCCCGTGCGGGGGAGTCGTCGGTGGCCAGCGCGCCGGCCAGTCGGCTCAGCAAGTCGTCGTAGCCGAGGACACCCAGCCGCCGCTTGCGTATTTCCAGTTCGGCCAGAACGTCGTTCGCGAAGCCGACACGTACTGCAGCCGCCGAGCCGGGTTGTGGGTCGCGGGGCCGCAGCTGCGTCGACGGGTTCTTGACCACCTCGCGCGCCAGCCGCAGCGCATCGCGATAGGCCAGCGCCGGATCGTCGCGCTGCTGCCCGAAGTGGGCCAGGTAGAGGTCGTCGACGATCTCGGCGACCAACTCATCGAGGCTCTCCAGCAGCGTGACACTCGCCGCGGTGTCGCCGGCCACACCGAGCGACTTCAGCACCAGCTGGCAGAACTGGTGCGTGGTCGCGATCGTCGCCGCGTCGAAGTCGGCCAGCGCATCGCGAAGCCGCTGCTTGCGGACCGCACGCTCGTCCGCGGTGCCGTCCAGCAGATACGCCACCAACTGGTTGTCGCCGACGGTAGACGGATCATCGAAAGCCGCGACGGCATCGACGATTTGACCTCGCACACGCTCCCGCAGCTCCTGACTGGCCGCCCGACCGAACGTGATGAGCAACATCTGGTCCAGCGTCGCCGCACCCTCGGCGAGATAGCGGGTCACCAGACCGGCCAACGCGAATGTCTTGCCGGTCCCCGCGCTGGCCTGCAGGACCGTGGTCGAGTGTGCGGCCGGCAGCGGACCGAGCAGATCGAAGCGCTCCATCAGGCCGGCTTCCTCTCAGCGCGCAGCAGCGGCAGCCAGAGCCGCGCGGCATAGGCGCCGAGCCGGTTGTCTTCGCCGTCGTACTCCTCGCCCGGCCGCAGCGGTTGCATCAGGGCGGCCAGTGGCGTGTTTTTGCCCCACGCCCGCACGTGGGCAGGCGCCTGGTCCTCAGCGCCGGGGTATCGGTCGCTGGATTTCCATCGGTAAAGGGACTCTTTTACCGGATCGTCACCGCAGCGCCGGGCGACTGCCCAGGCATAGGACGTCTTGATGGGCAATGGAATCGGTTCGCGGCGGCCGGCGTCGTAGATCGCGACCAGCTCACGCAACACCTCGACGGCTTGATGATCCGGGCCGTGTGGCCGTCCCAGCCCCTCCACGCGTGGAGTGGTGCCTCTTTTGAGACGGCCGATACACACCGCCGACCAGTCGCAGCCTGGATCATGGGCGATCAACGCCAGCAACGGAATCCAGGACTCGAGCAGGTGTTTGCCGTCCAGCCTGGAATAGGTCACCGACACCAGGCGCTGCCCGTACACCGGCGACACCGTGCCCGTGAGGCGTCGCCCACAGCCGAGATCGATGTCGACGTCATAGGCCTGCGCGTCGGCCTGACGATGTTGTCGTGCCGCGGTCGCCAGCAGGTCCGCCTGATCGCGAATCTCGGTTGCCTTGCGCCAACCCAGCTGACCGGGCGGAAGAGTGCCGCGGCGCCACTCCGCTTGCCGCGCGTCATCGCGGGTCATCCCGCGCAGGATGTCGCCCAGCATCCGGTCGCCGACCGTCCACTCCTCGAGGCTGTTGATGTCGACCGGCATCGCGTCTTGAACACCGTCGACGTCGCGCGGCAGCGTGAATTCCAGCGCGCTGAAGAAGCCCTTCACCGGGTCTTTGAAGAAGCCGACGAGATCGGCGAGGATGACGTCGTCACGCGGCGATGGCGGCAGCGGTCCGGAAATGAACTTGGGCTGCTCGCTGTGTTCGCCGGTGGCCACCCGCGCCGCCCGCAAAACGGTCGGGTCGAAGCTGAACGGAACTTTCGGCACCAGCTCTCCGGGGATGACGTTGCGAACGTCGAACGGCTGCAACGGATGCTCGATGACGATGCGCTTGCGAATTTTGTGTGGCGTAGTCATGTCGAGACTATCCAGCAGTTCGGCCAGCGGCACCGCGGGTGGGCGCGGCTGGCCCGAGTACTCATTGGCGCCGGTATAGGTGATCACCAGTTTCTCGGTGGCCGCGCCGATGGCGTCGAGCAGCAATTGCCGGTCCTCGGAACGGATGTCGCGTTCTCCGGTCATCGGGTTGCGGGCCAGTACGTCGTCACCGTCGACGACACCGAGGCGCGGGAAGACCCTGTCGTCGAGGCCGACCAGGCAGACCACCCGGTGGGGCACCGAGCGCATGGGCACCATGGTGCAGACGGTCAGGGTGCCGGTGCGGAAGTTGGCCCGCGTTGGGCGCCCGGCCAGGTGTCGGTCGAGCAATGCCCGGATATCGGGCAGCCTCAAGACCGTGTCAGCGCGAGAACCGGCCTGCGCCAACACCTCGGCGAACTCACGCTGCATCTGGGTGGTCTGCCACATGTCGGAATCGTCGATGCTCGTTAACAGGTTGATTCCGTCGGCGAGGGCGGCCAGCCACTCACGTAACGGCCGAGCGCCACCGAGTGAGTCGATCACATGCTGTAGCCGGTCGACGAATTCGGCCAACTGGCCGGCCAATTGGACGCGGTTGCTGCTGACGTCATCGAGTGGCAGTGTGGCGTCGATCCAGGCATGCGCGTCATCGGACATCGCAACGCCGGCCAGTATCCGGTCAAGGCCGAAACGCCAGGTGTTGTGGACGAAGTCGACGTAATACGGCCGCCGATGCTGCTGGTCGAAGCCCCACCGAATGTTCGCCTGCCGCACCCAGCGGGTGATGTTCTCCAGATCGTCATCGGTGAAGCCGAAGCGTGCGCGCACCGGCGCGGCCTGCGCGAAGTTGAGCACCTCACTGGCCGTCACCCTGCTGCCGGCCAGCACCAGCAACTGCGAGGCCACGCCGAGCAGCGGGTTGGTCTGGATCAGCGAGCGGTCCGCGAGCTGCACTCTCAATCGATGTGCAGGGTGGGCACCCCGGACCATGTCGCCGAGCCCGAAGTCGGCGACGATCAGCGGCGCGTACGTTTCGATGTCCGGGCACATCACCAGGATGTCGCGCGGCTCGAGCGTCGGGTCGTCTTGCAGGAGGCCGAGCAGGACTTCGCGCAGCACATCGACCTGACGGGCCGGGCCATGGCAGTTGTGTATTTGCGCGGAGCGGTCATCCACCGACAGCTTCCGCCCCTGTGGCCGAATAGCATTGGCGGCGATATCGGACTGCAGCCAGCCGAGCAGCGTGTCCGGATGCACGTGATCACGGAGGCCGTGCAGGTATTCGTCGGTCTGTAGTTCTCTTGGCAGACCGCGTTGAAGCTCGCGCAGGTCTCGTCCGAGCGTCGCCAGCAGCGGATGGCCGACTTGACGGTGGCTGGTGTCCTCGCGACGGGGGATCGGGCCGTGGGTGCCGACGAGCTTCTGCCACAACTCGTCGCTGGGATGCGGCAGCCACAGGTGCAGCTCGTGATGGGTGGCCAGCGGGTCGAGCAGCTCCACCTCCGTGCAGGCCAGCCGGGTGTGCCCGAACAGCGACAGCCGGGCCGGCAGGTCGGCCGGGCCTTCGCGCAGCCGGGCCAGGGTTTTCTGGTGACGGATGTGTGGGGGATCGGCGTCGGTACGCGCGACCAGCCCTCGCCACAGTTCCGGCTGCCAGGCCAGGTCGGCGTCGAGGTCACCTACATTCCCATCCAGCCAGTCGACCAGCAGCTGCGGGCGCTGCCGCGCGTAGGAGGCGAACAACCCGGCCAGCCGGCGCGCCACCGAATAGCGGCGGCCCCGGCGTAACTCGTCATCGTCGAAGTGACCCAAATGCGTTGCCAGCGTCCGGCACCACGGCTCGTCCAGCGAACAGTCGATGACCTCCAGCAACGGCCAGGTCATCGCCTCCGGCGACCAGGGATCGTCGTCGACCGTGCCGGTGATCGCGGCGATCAGCGACGCCGGGCTGCGGAACGCCACCCCGGCGCACACCCCGTCACCGCTCGCACCTCCGGGCCTGCGGCCTAAGACATGCGAGAGTCGTTGGCTCAGCCAGCGCTCCACCCCGCGCGCCGGCACCAACACCAGTTCCTCGGCGAACGGGTCGGGCAGCGGGTCGGCCAGCAGCGCGCCGAGCCCGTCGGCCAGTAGATCGGTGCGCTCGGCACGGTGCAGATGAAGGCCCATCGCGGGCCACCATAGACGGCCCCACCGACACCTGCCGGGGGTTCGGGGAACTGTCACGGTGTGTGCCACAGTGAGGGTCATGGCCAATCAGACAGCGTCAGCACGCCTAACGCCCACGTTCATCGAGGCCGTGCAATACGCCGCGGACAAGCACGCCACCCAGACACGCAAAGGCAATGGCACCCCGTATCTCGGCCATCTGCTGTCGGTCGCCGGGTTGGTCATCGAGGCCGACGGCACCGAAACGCAGGCCATCGCCGCATTGCTGCACGACGCCGGCGAGGATCAGGGCGGGGAGGAGACGCTGGCCCAGATCCGGGAGAGGTTCGGCGCCGACGTGGCCTTGATCGTGTCCGAATGCAGCGACACGTTCGAGACGCCGAAACCACCCTGGCGCGAGCGCAAGGAATACTACATCCGCTGCCTGGTGGACGCCTCGGACGAGGCCATCCTGGTCTCGCTGGCCGACAAACTGCACAACGCCCGCGCGATCCTGCGCGACTTCCGCGATCTCGGCGACGAACTGTGGCAGCGGTTCAACGTCGCCGACCCGCAGCAGCACCTGTGGTATTACCGGTCGCTGCTGGAGGTATACACCGACCGCATCGACAACTGGATGGTCGACGAACTCCGCGACGTGATCGACGCGCTGGAACACGAGATCGGCGAATCCGCCTGATCCGACGGACGAGGAAGGACGACATGGAAGCCTGGGATGCGATCTGCGCGCGGCGCAATGTCCGGCAGTACCGGCCGGAACCGGTTGCCGACGCCGACCTGGACCGGATCGCCGAGGCCGGATGGCGGGCGCCGTCGGCGAAAAACCGCCAGCCGTGGGACTTCGTCATCGTCACCGACAAGGCTGCGCTGCAAGAACTTTCCACAGTGTGGATGGGCGCCGGTCATATCGCCTCGGCAGCGGCCGCGATCGCTTTGGTGGTGCCCGTACCGGCGAGCGAGCGTCGCAAGGTGACGGACCAGTACGATGTCGGCCAGGCGACGATGGCGATGATGATTGCGGCCACCGACCTGGGAATCGGCACCGGCCATTCGTCGGTGGGGGACCAGGACAAAGCACGCGCGATCCTGGGCGTGCCCGACGACCGCCTGGTGGCCTATCTGCTCGGTATCGGGTATCCCGCCGATCGTGCACTTGTCCCGATCCGCAAACCGAACCGGCGGCCGTTCGCCGAGGTCGTCCACCACGGACACTGGTGATGCGCGAACACAAGGGCGACTACGGGATCGACGGGTCGTTCAAGACGGTGTCGGCGGGGGCACAGGCGACCGTCCTGGGTGTCCAGGCGGTTGCGCTGCTGGCGTGGGCCGCGGTCAGCCGGTCGCGGGGTAAGCGGTTGACCGCAGCGCTGAGCGGAGCCGGAGGTCTCGGAATCATCGCCAGCACAGCGCTTTACATCTATGCGACGAAAGTCGGCAAGTTCGCGGCGTGGAACCGGATTCTCGAAGATCTCCGGTTGCGGGGCGACGAGACGCTGCTCGACCTGGGCTGTGGGCGCGGGGCGGTGTTGCTGGCCGCGGCGAAGCGGCTGCCGCGCGGTCACGCGATCGGCATCGACTTGTGGCGCGCCGATCAGACCGACAACTCGCCGTCGGCCACGCTGAAGAACGCCGATCTGGAAAACGTCACCGACCGCATCGAGGTGCGCACCGCCGACATCACGGCGTTGCCGTTCGAGGACAACAGCGTCGACGTGATCGTCAGTAGCCTTGCAATTCACAACATTCCGACGCATGCGGGCCGGCGCCAGGCGCTGGGTGAGGCGGCTCGGGTGCTACGTCCCGGCGGGCGTCTTGTGATTGCGGACCTCTGGGAAACCCGCCGGCACGCCGCCGGGTTGCGGGAATTGGGCTGGCTGGACGTGCGGCGCCGCAACCTCGGATGGCGGATGTGGTACGGCGGGCCGTGGGCGTCGACGCGGTTGGTGACCGCGACGAAGCCGATAGCATAGGGCCGTGCGCGTTCGGCGTTTCGGTCAGCTCGAGGCCGTCATCATGGACCGGGTCTGGGACCTGTGCCAGACCACCACGGTCCGCGAGATCTTCGACGATCTGGCGCGCGACCGTGAGATCGCCTACACCACCGTGATGTCGACGATGGATAACCTGCACCGCAAGGGCTGGCTACAGCGTGAGCGTGCGGGCAAGGCATTCCGGTACTGGCCCACCATGACCCGCGAAGAACACTCGGCAGCCCTGATGCGCGATGCGTTCGACACCGGCGGCGATTCCGACCGCGTCCTGGCCTTCTTCATCAACCAGATGGACGCCGAGGAGTCGTCCCGGGTGCGGGCCGCGCTGCGCCGCATCATCGACGAGGAACATCCGTGAGTGCGTTGGCGACGTTGCGATTTCGCACGCGCCGGCCCGCGACAGCGCGCCAGCCCACCCCCGCCACAATCAGCGCGGCGGCGACACCCAATAACGGCCAGACACCCAACGCCTCGACCTGGCTTGCCAGCCAACCCTGCACCGTACCCGCGGCGTGAATGACCGGGTCGTCCGGGCCGGCGTTGGTGAAGTTCAACCGGATTTCGTAGTAGCCGTAGTAGGCCACATAGAGTCCGGTCAGCAAGACGACGACACCCACGATCCGGTTCACGTACGGCAGGATTCGGCGCAACGCCGCGGTGGCCGACGAGCCGGCCAGCGCCACCGCCAGCGCGGCCACGCCGACCGTGATGCTCATTCCGGCCGCATAGGCGGCGAACGCGAGGATGCCGGAGAGCGCCGACCCCTGTTTGAACGTCGTACTGATCACCGCGAGAAACGGTGCGACAGTGCAACATAGCGATGCAGTCGCATAGCCGACGCCATAGCCGTACATGGAACCCAATCGCGCCGTCGGCGCCCCGCCGCCCAGCTTGGGCATGAGCACGTTGATGTCCTTGCCGGCCAGCAACCAGCCGGCCAGCACGACCAGTAGAACACCCATCACCACGGTGGCGAACGGTAGATACTTCTCGGCCGAGGCAATCACGGGCGAGATCACCAGGCCGAAAACACCGAACACCGTGAGGAATCCGGCGGCCATCGCCCCGGTGGCCATGCCGGCGCGCGCTATGGCCGCCGGACGGGAGGTCTGCTGACTGCCGGCGATCACCAATGCCAAATAGCCGGGCAAAAAAGCGAAGCCGCACGGGTTGAGGGCGGCCACCAGCCCGGCGGCCAGCGCGAAACTCAGTGCCGCGGTGTCGATCATCGCTGACCCAGCGTGCTGACCCGCTCGGTCAGCCCCGATTCGGGCAGGTCGCCTTTGACGACGTCGACGCTGCCGTCCGGACGGACGAACGCGTACGCCGGTTGTTGTGTCACACCGAATTTCGCCCAGACCGCCGCGTCGGTATCGGCCAGTTGAGTAAACCCGCCCAGGTGGTACTTGTCGACAAACACCCGCATGGCGGGCACGTCAGCCCGCGCGGCCACACCCACAAACGTCACTGCCGGATTCGCGGCGGCGACGCGGGAAACCATCGGCGCCGCCTGTTGGCAGTGCGAGCACCACGGTGCCCAAAACCACAACACCGCGGGCTTACCCAGCAAGCTTTGGCCGGAGAACCCTCCGCCGTCGAGGGTTTTGGCGGTGAACTGCAACCGGGCCGGCCCAGAGGTGGGCGACGCGGTTTGCGAACCGCACGCCGCGACGACGAACGTGGCGGCGAGCAAGGCGAGCAAGGCGAGCAAGGCTAGCAAGCGACGTGTCAACGCGATTCCTCCCGGGTCCACGGTACGGTGCGGGCCGCACTACTACATACGTACCTAGATAGTAGGTAGGGCGAGGGCGCATCCTGGAACGCATGACCAGAAACGAACTCACCGAACAAATCGTCGTCGCGCGACTGGCCAAGGGCCTGACCTGGCAGGAGCTGGCCGACGCCATCGGTCGGCCGGTGGCGTGGACCACCTCGGCGCTGCTGGGTCAGCAGCCGATCCCGGCCGAGCTGGGCAAGATGCTCGTCGAGATGCTGGGTCTCGACGAGTCGGCGGTGGCGGTGCTGGCCGCACCGCCGATGCGCGGCGGGCTGCCCACCGCGGTGCCGACCGATCCGACCATCTACCGCTTCTACGAGGCCCTGCAGGTGTACGGGCCGGCGATCAAGGAGCTGATCCACGAGCAGTTCGGCGACGGCATCATGAGCGCGATCAACTTCAGCGTCGACGTGCAAAAGAAACCGCATCCCTCCGGCGACCGTGTCGTGGTCACATTCGATGGGAAATTCCTTCCCTACGATTGGGTTTCGGGCGAGGACTGAAAGGTTACGTTCGAACGGGAGGGAGCGTCATGACCGAAGCACCGCTGAAGGCCGACCTTGTGTTATCCGGTGGCGGCGTCAAGGGCATCGGCCTGGTCGGCGCCGTCGTCGCAATGATGGAGGCCGGGTACTCGATCCCGCGGGTGTCGGGGACCTCGGCGGGCTCGGTCGTCGGCGCGATCCTGGCCGCCGCCCAAAAGGGCAACCAGCTGACCCCCGAGCAGGTCAAAGAACTTGCGATGAAGCTGCCGTACCGCAAATTCCTCGACGCCGAGCCGCTGACGCGCATCCCGGTGCTCGGCGCTGCCTGGGACCTGCTCAGCGGAGACGGCATGTACAAAGGCGACTACGCGCACCAGTGGATCGGCAGCGAATTGAAGAAGCTGGGCGTCACGACTTTTGGCGATTTGGCCATCGACGACGACAACCTGCTGCCGGAGCGACGCTACCGGTTGGTGGTGACCGTGGCCGACGTGACACTGGGTCAGCTGGTGCGGCTGCCGTGGGACTATCGGCGGGTCTACGGCCTGGACCCGGACGAGCAGCCGGTCGCCGACGCCGTGCGGGCCTCGATGTCGATTCCGTTCTTCTTCCGCACCGCCAAGCTGACCAGCACCGCCGGGTTGACGTCCACGCTCGTCGACGGCGGCGTGCTGTCGAACTTCCCGCTCGACTCGTTTGACCGACCCGACGGCAAAACCCCCCGCTGGCCCACCTTCGGCGTCACCCTGCTACCCAACCTCCCGCAGGGCAACGACAAGGTGATCCCCGCGCTGGGGCCGTTGCATTACTTCGGCGGCCCGACCCTGCTGGAAGACCTGATCACCACGATGATCGTCGGCCGCGATCAGGCCTATCTCAATCACCCCTGGGTCAGCGCACGGGTGATCCGGGTGGACTCCACCGATGTCAGCTTTCTTGACTTCGGCATCTCAGCCAGGCAGAAAGAAGAGTTGTTCCAACGAGGCTATTTGGCGGCGCAGGCATTCTTGTCGACCTGGAACTGGCCGCAATACCTCCAGGACTTCCGGCGATGAAAGGGATCCTATGGCCGACGATCGATCGGTAAACCAGCCACCCGATTGCGCTGACCTGATCCTCTCCGGGGGAGGCGTCAAGTTCATCGGGCTGGTGGGCGCCGTTGTGGCGCTGATGGATGCCGGATATTCGTTCCAGCGAGCATCCGGCGTCTCGGGCGGCTCGGTGGTGGCCGCGATCATCGCGGCCGCGTCCAAGGGTGACCAGCTGACCAGTGCGGAAGTCAGGGAACTCGGATTGTCGGTGCCGCTGCGCCAATGGCGCGATGCAGCGCCAATCCCATTTCTCGGTCCGGCCTGGGGACTGGTTCGCGACACCGGCCTCTACCGCGGCGACTTCGCGCACGACTGGATCCGCGGCGAGTTGAAGAACCTGGGCGTGACCACATTCGGTGATCTGGCCGTCGATGACGACCACCTGCTGCCGGAGCGGCGCTACCGGGCCGTGGTCACCGTCGCCGACCTGACCACCGGGCAACTCGTGCGATTACCGTGGGATTATCGGCGGGTTTACGGTCTGGATCCCGACGAGCAATCGGTCGCCGACGCGGTCCGGGCGTCGATGGCCATCCCGTTTTTCTATCGCCCGGTCACCTTGACCAGCGCCACCGGGCTGGCGTCCACCCTGGTCGACGGCGGCCTGCTGTCGACTTTTCCGATCGACTCGCTGGACCGGCCCGACGCCAAACGCCCGCGCTGGCCCACGTTCGGAATCACGGTGATCCCCAAGCTATTCGAGGGCGTTGAGAGCGCGATCCCTGTCCTGAAACCGCTGCGGCGCCTCCTCGGACCGCCGTCGCTGCTGGAACATCTGATCACCACCATGCTGATCGGTCACGATCAGACCCACCTCAACGAGCCCTGGGTCAGCGCTCGCGCCATCCGGGTGGTCTCGACCGAGGTGAGCGCCCTCGACTTCGGTATCTCGCGAGAGCGCCTTGAGCAGCAGTACGACAGAGGTTATGTGGCTGCACGGGAGTTCCTGTTGACGTGGGACTTCCCGAAATACCTCAAACGGTTCCGCCGCTACCAGGGACACTAGCTAGCATCGCGTTGACCAGTTCGCGACACTTAAACGGTTGCGACGACACGCCGATGCGGTTCGCAATGGGTTAAGTTTCGACGAGGTGGGCGATGACGTTAGAGCCCGAATTCGGCTGCCATGCCGTCGATCCCGGCGCGGATACCGGCGAGCGCCTCGGCGCGGGTGCGTAGCTTGGTCGCGGCATGGGCATGCTGACGCAAGGTGGCGAATTCCCGCGCGGCCTCCTCGGCACGCTCGTGCACCGCCTCGGGCAGCACGATCTCGTCGAGCCAGCCGGCGGCGACGGCGGTTTCGCCGAAGAACGTCTTGGCCAGCCCGGCGGCCTGCTGGTAGGCCGACGGTGTCAGCCGCAGCTTCATGATCTCCAAAGCCGCATACGGGAGCGTCATTCCGATCGCGACCTCGTTGGCCTGGATGTTGTGGGCGGGAGCACCCACCCGGTGGTCACCGGTGGACAGCAGGAACGCGCCCATCGCGATCGCGTGACCGGTGCAGGCCATCACCACCGGCTTGGGATAGGACAACAGCCGGTGGGTGAGCTCGAAACCGCCTTTGAGCATGTCGATCGCGGGCTGCACCTCGCCGGAGGTCAGGATTTTCAGGTCGAACCCGCCGCTGAACACCCGCTGGTTTCCGGTGATCACCACCGCCCCGACGTCGTCGCGGTCGGCGCTGTCGAGCGCATCCTGCAATGCCTGTTGCATGGCCGGGCCGAGCGCGTTGACCTTGCCGTCGTCCATCGTGATGATCGCGATGGGTTCGTCGTAGCGATAGGTGACCGGGCCGCTCATGGGAGTCGATTGAATCAGACCCGCTCGACCCGATGCTTACCCAGCTCATTCACCGCGTCGCCCCACCGCAGGCTGACATCGGTAGGCTCGTCGAGCTGGTGGGTGCGCCACCGCTCCTGGACCTCGGCCACCACGCGGTTGATGCGTTCGATCTCAGTGCGCAACACGTCGGCGCGAGTTTCCTTGCTGGCGTAGTGAAAGTAGCTCAGCACGCCACGCAACAGCTGCAGCTTCTGCTTTTCCCGCCTGGCCAGATCGTGCGTCGTCAACAACTCGATCCGCTGAACCGGCGGTAGCGAATCCCAGTCCAGCACCACCTCGGTCGCCAGCGGACGCCGCCGCTGCTGCCAAAACTTCCAGCCGGGCCGGTCGTCGGGGCGGTCGTAGTAGGTCACGGTGCCGGCGAAGCGCGACGCGATGTTCTCGCCGAGCTCGACGCGGTCCAGCGCCGAGTCCCACACCATGCGCCACTCCTGGCCGGGCGCCAGCGTCGCCAATTCGCTCGGGAGTTTCAGCTCGGCGACGCTCGCGTAGCCGTCGTGGACGTCCTCGTATTCGGGCACGGTGGGCGGGTGCGGAAACGAGAACCGGATGTTGTGCGCCGCGGTCTTGCCGAAGTTGTGCACCACGAGCTCGATCAGATGCCAGTCGGAAGCGTTCGGCTCCATGAACATGGCCACGTGCGGGCGAGCCTGCTCGGCCGCCAGCCGACGGCCGCGCTGGATCTGCCGGTGGGTGTAGATCAGGGCGACCACTCCCAACGCGAGCGCAGCCCACGCCGCCCACGCCAGCCAGGTTCCCGAGCCCGTATCGGTCAACTCGTACCATCGGTCTTGAAGCCATGCCATTGGATGCTTATATCACAGTGACGGAGCCGAAAATTCGCTGGCGTGCTCCTACCAGCAGATCACCCGCCCATCAGCATTCGCCACTGATCGAGATCGGCGGCCCGGTAAACGTAGTTGGACCCCTTGACCTCCGACAGCGATGCACTCGGCTCGACCGAATACCAGTGCCCGGGAAACACCGTCGGGTCACCGGAAAGCCGGGCGAGCTGTTGCAGGCTGCGGTACATCTCGTCGGAGTCGCCGCCGGGGAAGTCGGTGCGCCCACAACCTTCCAAAAACAGCGTGTCACCGGCGACCAGTCGGTCGTCGAGCAGAAAGCACTGGCTGCCCGGCGTGTGGCCGGGGGTGTGCAACAGCTCGATGTCGATTGCGCCGACGCTGACCACGTCGCCGTGCTCGTGCGCGGTGAGGTCGCCCATGGGAATCCCGGTCACCCGCGAAACCCAAAGTGCCTCATGCGAATTCACGTGCACTGGCACGCTGACGCGCTCCAGCAGCTCGGACAGCCCCTTCAGCTGGAACCCCATCATCGAGCCGCCGACGTGATCGGGGTGGTGGTGGGTGACCAGCACCCCGGACAGGTGCATGCCGTCGGCTTCGGCCGCGTCGAGCAGATCGCCGGCCGCGTAGGCCGGGTCGACCACCACGGCGTCGCCGGTCTGCCGGTCGCCGATCAGGTAGGCGAAGTTGCGCATCTGCACCGCGAACATGTCGCCGGCGGCGAAGTCGCGGCCGGCGAGCAGTTGGCGAAAGTACAACCGATCCGAGTCAGGCACCGTTCCAGCCTATGACCCGTGCGGTTTGGTGGCCCTGCGGGCCAGGCTGTACCCTCTTTTAGGCCCCCGGCACGGCCCGACTGGTCGCTCGGGGTGAGTGCCCCCTTAGCTCAGCCGGCAGAGCGTTTCCATGGTAAGGAAAAGGTCAACGGTTCGATTCCGTTAGGGGGCTCGGCGGACGCCGGGCAGGCTGGCGGCCCTGAACGAAGGCAGTGTGGCCCTGAGGCGATGTAGCTCAGTCGGTTAGAGCGAACGACTCATAATCGTTAGGTCGCCGGTTCGAGTCCGGCCATCGCTACAAATCAACAACGACTCCGGAAAGAGAAGCTGACGTGGCCTCCAGTACCGATGTACGGCCGAAGATCACTTTGGCCTGCGACGTGTGCAAGCACCGCAACTACATCACCAAGAAGAATCGCCGCAACGACCCCGATCGGATGGAGCTGAAGAAATTCTGCCCCAACTGCGGCAAGCATCAGCCGCACCGCGAGACACGCTAGGTTCTCCAGACGTGTCGTTGGGCAAAGACATCATCGGGATGCATTACCGCTACCCCGACTATTACGTCGTCGAGCGGGAAAAGGTCCGCGAATACGCGGTCGCGGTCCAAAACGCCGATGCCTTCTTCTGCGAGGAGAAGGCCGCCGCCGAAGTCGGCTACGACGGGCTACCGGCACCGCTGACGTTCATCTCGGTGTTCGGCTACAAGGCTGTGACGACGTTCTTCGATCAAGTCAACATCGCGACAGACGACGCGCAGATCGTGCAGGTCGACCAGACCTTGAAGTTCCTGGCGCCGATCAGGGTAGGTGATCGCCTGTACTGCGATGTGTTTATCGAATCGGTACGCCGCGCACACGGAACCGACATCATCATGACCAAACAAACCATCACCAACGAAGCCGGTGACGTAGTACAGGAGACCTACACGACCCTGGCGGGTCGTGCGGGCGAAGAGGGAGAAAAGGGTTTCAGCGATGCCACTGCGTGAGTTCAGTTCGGTGCAGGTGGGTGACCAGCTTCCCGAGAAGGTCTATCCATTGACCCGACAGGATCTGGTCAACTATGCGGGCGTCTCCGGTGATCTCAACCCGATCCACTGGGACGACGAGATGGCTAAGCTCGTCGGCCTGGACACCGCGATCGCCCACGGCATGCTGACCATGGGCCTCGGCGGCGGCTACGTCACGTCGTGGATAGGCGACCCCGGGGCGGTGACCGAGTACAACGTGCGGTTCACCGCGGTGGTACCGGTGCCCAACGACGGCAAGGGCGCCGAGATCACCTTCACCGGCCGGGTCAAGTCGGTCGATCCCGACACCAAGTCGGTGACGATCGCGCTGACCGCCACCACCGGCGGCAAGAAGATCTTCGGCCGGGCGATCGCGTCGGCGACGCTGGCGTAACCATGCCGCTCAAAACCGACATCCTCGGGCTGGTCTGGACCTACCCGGACACCTACGAAGTAAGCCGGGAGAAGATCCGGGAATTCACCAAGGCGATCAAGGCCGACGACCCGGCCTGTCTGTACGAGGACGCGGCCGCCGAACTCGGATATGACCGCCTCGTCGCGCCTCTGACGTTCGTGACTATCCTGGCGCAGCTGGTCCGGGCCGATTTCATGCGCAAGGTCGATACCGGCTACGAGACGATGCAGATCGTCCAGGTTGACCAGCGGTTGATATTCCAAAAGCCGATCGTTGCCGGCGAGGTGCTGCACGCCCAGATGGAGGTCCACTCCGTCGACGAGCGGTTCGGCGCCGTCATCGTGGTCACCAGGAACACCTGCACCAACGACGCGGGAGAGGTGGTGTTGGAGGCCTACACCACGGTAATGGGTCACGAGGGCGACAACTCGGTCCAGCTCAAGTGGGACATGGAGTCCGGGCAGGTCGTCAGAACCGGTTGATTGGTAACCGAGACCGACGTCGATGTACACTCGACCTCGGGGTTTTCCCAGCACTAGCGCGCTTTCCGCGGGTCGAACGAGCGGAGAGCGCGTGCGTCATGTAAGACCCCGCAGGTTGGTCTGCCGACCGGCGAAGGGGCGTAGCTCAACTGGCAGAGCAGCGGTCTCCAAAACCGCAGGTTGCAGGTTCAAGTCCTGTCGCCCCTGCTGACATCGATACCTGCAATGGTGGACACTGGAAAGCACCCGAGACGAGCGAACTTAAGGAGCATGCGGTGAGCGACGAGCGCGACGCTGCCGACGGCAACGACACCGAGGAGCAGCGCGGCGGCCGCACGGCGGTGGTGACCCGACCGCAACGCCCGACCGGCAAGCGGTCACGCCAGCGCGTGGACACCGACGACGACACCGGCTCGACGGCCGCCGAAGGCGCCGCGGATGTCAAGGTCAAAAGGGCCAAGAAGGCCAAGCAGGCCAAGAAGTCACCCGGCCCCAACCCGATCGTCTACCTCTACAACTACCTCAAGCAGGTCGTTGCCGAGTTGCGCAAGGTGATCTGGCCGAACCGCAAGCAGATGATCACCTACACGTCGGTGGTGCTGGCGTTCCTGGTGTTCATGGTGGCGTTGATTGGCCTGTCCGACCTGGGCCTGGCCAAGCTGGTGTTGCTGGTGTTCGGCTGAGCAGACGGTATAGAGAGGACAAACAACCGTGACTACCTCCGACGGCGATATGCCCGTGGGTGAAGCGGTCGACCCGGAAGAGGCCGGCGCAGAGGCCGGCCCGGAGGCGGTGGCTGCCGAAGAGTCAGCCGCTGCCCCCGAAGAGCTCGACCCGGCCGCCGCGCTGAAAGTGGAACTGCGCACCAAACCGGGCGACTGGTATGTGATCCACTCCTACGCCGGATACGAGAACAAGGTCAAAGCCAACCTTGAGACCCGCGTGCAGAATCTCGACGTCGGCGACTACATCTTCCAGGTGGAGGTGCCCACCGAAGAGGTCACCGAAATCAAGAACGGCCAACGCAAGCAGGTCAATCGCAAGGTGTTGCCCGGCTACATCCTGGTGCGGATGGACCTGACCGACGACTCCTGGTCGGCGGTGCGCAACACCCCGGGGGTGACCGGGTTCGTCGGCGCGACATCGCGTCCGTCGCCGCTGTCGCTCAACGACGTGGTGAAGTTCCTGCTGCCGCAGGGGGCCGCGAAGAAGCCCGCCAAGGGGGCAGCCGCCGCTGCCACCACCGCCGCCGAGGGCGGGCTGGAACGCCCGCGGGTGGAAGTCGACTACGAGGTCGGCGAATCGGTCACCGTGATGGACGGGCCGTTCGCCACGCTGCCGGCATCGATCAACGAGGTCAACGTCGAACAACAAAAGCTCAAGGTGCTGGTGTCCATCTTCGGCCGCGAAACACCTGTGGAACTGACCTTTAACCAGGTCTCCAAGATCTAACGCACGAAAGGACCACCATTTCATGGCCCCGAAGAAGAAGAAGGTCGCCGGGCTGATCAAGCTGCAGATCGAGGCCGGGCAGGCCAACCCCGCGCCGCCGGTCGGCCCTGCGCTGGGCCAGCACGGCGTCAACATCATGGAGTTCTGCAAGGCATACAACGCCGCTACGGAGAACCAGCGCGGCAACGTCATCCCGGTGGAGATCACCGTCTACGAGGACCGCAGCTTCACGTTCACCCTCAAGACGCCGCCCGCCGCCAGGCTGCTGCTGAAGGCGGCCGGCGTGGGCAAGGGCTCGGCCGAGCCGCACAAGGACAAGGTCGCCAAGGTGACCTGGAACCAGCTCCGCGAGATCGCCGAGACAAAGAAGGCCGACCTCAACGCCAACGACATCGAGGCCGGCGCGAAGATCATCGCCGGCACCGCCCGGTCGATGGGCATCACGGTCGAGTAGCTCTTGACCGGTGGGAGGACCAGCTTCGGTCCGTTTCGCAACCACAACCAACCACGAGATTGGATAGCCGATGAGCAAGAACAGCAAGGTATATCGCGCCGCCGCCGAAAAGGTGAACCGCACCAGCCTCTACACCCCACTGCAGGCGGCCAAGCTGGCCAAAGAGACGTCGTCGACCAAGCAGGACGCAACTGTCGAGGTGGCGATCCGGCTCGGTGTAGACCCACGCAAGGCCGACCAGATGGTCCGCGGCACGGTCAACCTGCCTAACGGCACCGGTAAAACCGCCCGGGTGGCGGTGTTCGCGGTGGGGGAGAAAGCCGAGCAGGCGACCGCCGCCGGCGCCGACGTGGTCGGCAGCGACGACCTGATCGAGAAAATCCAGGGCGGGTTCTTGGACTTCGACGCCGCGATCGCCACTCCGGACCAGATGGCCAAGGTCGGGCGTATCGCCCGGATCCTGGGGCCGCGCGGCCTGATGCCCAACCCCAAGACCGGCACCGTCACACCCGACGTCACCAAGGCCATCGCCGACATCAAAGGCGGCAAGATCAACTTCCGGATCGACAAGCAGGCCAACCTGCACTTCGTGATCGGCAAGGCGTCGTTTGACGAGAAGAGCCTGGCGGAGAACTACGGCGCCGCGATCGACGAGGTGCTGCGGCTCAAGCCGTCGGCGTCAAAGGGCCGCTACCTGAGGAAGGTCACCGTCTCGACGACGACCGGACCGGGCATTCCGGTCGACCCGTCAATCACCCGCAACTTCACCGCGGAATCTTAAGCTCGCGAGAGTGCAACTGGCGACGGTTGTTCTCGTCGGGAAACACGTCGGTAGTTGCACCTTCGCGGTCAAATACATTCAGCTATCCTGCGCTGCAGGAATACCCGGGCCGGTTCGGAGCCGCTGGCGGCCAACGCCTTTCGATACCAGCTCAACGCTTCAGCGGGTCGGCCGTCGCGGCGTAGCAGATCCGCGCGGATGGCCGGCACCAGACGCGCTACCCGCGGATCGTCGCCCGCCTCCTGCAGCGCGGCCAGGCCGGCGCCGGGGCCGTCGCGAAAGCCCACCGCCAGCGCCCGATTCGCCCGCACCACGGGGGAGTCGGCGATCACCAGCAACCGGTCATATGCCGCGCAGATCGCCGCCCAGTCGGTCTGTTCCCACGATGGCGCAGTCGCGTGCAGTGCCGCGATCACCGCCTGCGGCAGATATGGGCCGGTCGAGCCGGCGGCCAGCCGCAGTCGGTCCAGGCCGCGGGCGATGCGGCCGCGGTCCCAGCGATGGCGGTCCTGTTCCTCCAGCGGCACCAGCGCCCCGGCCGCGTCGATCCGGGCCGCTCGCCGCGAATCGTGTAGCAGCACCAGGGCGGCCAACGCCTGCGCCTCACGCTCGTCGGGCATCAGCGTGCATAGCTCGCCGGCCAGTCGGACACCCTCGTCGCACAGTTCGTCCCGGATCGCCGACGGACCCGCTG
Organism: Mycobacterium sp.; assembly: GCF_050700595.1. Taxonomy (GTDB): domain Bacteria; phylum Actinomycetota; class Actinomycetes; order Mycobacteriales; family Mycobacteriaceae; genus Mycobacterium. The sequence goes on along the minus strand of NZ_JBOHHI010000105.1, from coordinate 24,476 downwards.
TCGACCAGTACCCCTCGGTGAAGACCGAGTAGATGCAGGCCAGCACGTGTGGGGTGCGCTCGGGCAGCAGCTCGGCCGGCGGTACCCGCAGCGGAATCCGGGCGTGCCGAATCTTGTTCTTGGCCCGGGTGATTCGCTGACCGATCGCGGTCTCGGTCTGCAACACCGCCCGGGCGATCTCGGCGACGGTAAGTCCGGACACCAGCCGCAGCGTGAGTGCCAGCTGGGAGGTCCGGTCGAGTGCCGGATGCGCGCAGGTGAACATCATCCGCAGTTCGTCGTCGCGGACCGGGTACGGCTCGGTGTGATCGGTGCGTGCCCGGACGTCGTCGATCACGGCGGCCAATTCCTTTCCGGGACGGATTGATTCGCGGCGCAACCGGTCCCGGGCGCGGTTGCGTGCCACGGTCAGCAGCCACGCAGCGGGATTGTCCGGCAGGCCGTCGCGCCGCCACACCCGCAGCCCCTCGGCGAAGGCTTCCTGGACGGCGTCCTCGGCAACGGACAGGTCGCCGGACCACCGCGCGAGCGTGGCGACGGCCGGGCCCCATTCCCGACGGAAGACGCCGTCCAGGTCGGCCATTGCGGGCTTACAGCCCTGACACTCCGGCCAACTGTCGCAACTCCACCACGGACGCCGGTATCTGCGACGCGAGCTTGACGGCTTCGTCGCGGTCGGTGGCGGACAGCACATAGAAACCGTTGGCAACCTCGGCGCCTTCGACGTAGGGCCCGTCGGTGATGATCACCTCACCGTCGCGCACCTTCACCGTGGTCGCCGTGGACGGCGGGTGCAGGCCCGCGCCGGCCTTGATGTGTTGGCCTGCCCCGGCGAAGAACGTCTGGTGCAGGGCCACCATCGCCTCCCACTCCGGGGTGCCGGGCGGCACTGGCCGGTCTGGCGGCTCCAGCAGCAGGGCGATCCAGTTGGTGCCCTCCAGCGGTTCGCTCTGCGCCCCTGGGGCGGCCATCGGCCAGACTTCCACTGCGCCATGCGTGGCGGCGGGAATGTCGCGGGCCAGCGCCAGCGCATCGTCGAGGTTGTCGGCTTCGAAGACGTAATACCCACCGGCGACTTCCGCCGACTCGGCGAACGGGCCGTCGGTGACGATCGGTGCGTCCGGGCCGCCGGTGATGCGCACCGCGCCGGCCGCCGGCAACAACGCGTCACCCGCCCGGATGGCCGAACCGGCCCTGGCGTGGAAGTTTTGGTAGGCCGTCATCACCGCGGCACCCTCGTCGGGTGTGAGGTCGCGTTCCTGGCTGATCAACAGGGCGAAGTACTGCATTGTGGTCACCTCCGGTCGTGAGCGGAACCCGGTGTTCCACTCTCTACCTCTTCGACGAACGAGGCGACCCCGATCCGACAGTTAGGCGGCCGCCGGCTTGAGGTAGGTGACCAGGCTGACGTCGAGCAGCCCGTAATCGAAGTAATGCTCGCAGCCGCGCAAGTACTTCATGTAACGCTGGTAGACCTCTTCGGAGGTGAATTCGACGGCCTTGTCGTGGTTGGCCTCCAACGCGTCGCCCCAGATCCGCAGCGTCCTGACGTAATGGTCACGCAGCGAAAGCGGTTCGGGGACAATGAAACCGGCCTTCTCGCCGCGCTCCACCATCATGTCGGTGGACGGCAGCCGACCGCCCGGGAAGATCTCGGTGACGATGAACTTGATGAACCGCGCGGTTTCGAAGGTGATCTTCATGCCGCGGGCATGCATGTCATACGGGTGAAAGCTCACGCTGCTCTGCACGGTCATCCGCCCATCGTCGGGCATGATGTTGAAGCAGTTCTTGAAGTAATGGTCGTAGTTCTCGTGGCCGAAGTGCTCGAACGCTTCGATGGACACGATCCGGTCCACGGGGTCGCTGAAGTCCTCCCAGCCGCGCAGCAGCACCTGGCGTGAGCGGTTGGTGTCGAGGCCGTCTAGCACCTGCTGGGTGCGGGCCTGCTGGTTTTTCGACAGGGTCAGGCCGATGACGTTGACGTCGTAGCGCTCGATGGCACGCTTCATCGTGGTGCCCCAGCCGCAGCCGATGTCCAGCAGCGTCATGCCCGGCCTGAGGTCCAGCTTGTCCAGGTTCAGGTCGACCTTGGCGATCTGGGCTTCTTCGAGCGTCATGTCGTCGCGTTCGAAATAGGCGCAGCTGTAGGTCCTGGTCGCGTCCTGGAACAGGCCGAAGAAGTCGTCGGACAGGTCGTAATGGGCCTGGATGTCTTCGGGGCGGGTCTTCGTCGGAGTAGTCGGCTTGTCAGGCATCTGTTCTCGTCGCCCTTCCTGGTGAGCGCCGCACGCAGCTCCGCGTGCAGCGATGTCCGCACAAGTCACGATCGGTGAAAGCACAATACCTGGCCTCGAACGGCCCTGTTTGGCACACGCGCTGATTGACGTTGCCGAAAATTACTTTGTCAGTGTGAACTGGTTGACGTCGATGTAGCCGCTCCGAAATCTCTTCGCGCAGCCGGTGAGGTAGTGCATGTAACGCTCGTAGACCTCTTCGGATTGGATTTCGATGGCGTTGTCTTTGTTTGCCTCCAGCGCCGCGGCCCAGTGATCGAGCGTCCTGACGTAGTGCGGCTGCAGTGACTGCCGGCGAGTCAGCGTGAAGCCCGCCTCCGATGAGTGGTCCTGCACCTTCTCGATCGACGGCAGCCGGCCACCCGGGAAGATCTCGGTGAGGATGAACTTCGTGAAACGGGCCAGCTCAAAGGTCAACGGCAGGCCGCGCTCGACCATTTGCGGCCCGGTCAAGCCGGTGATCGTGTGCAGCAACATCACCCCGTCGTCGGGCAGGGCGGCGTAGGCCATCTTGAAGAAGCCGTCGTAGCGTTCGTGGCCGAAGTGTTCGAACGCCCCGATCGACACGATCCGGTCGACGGGTTCATCGAACTGCTCCCAGCCCTCCCGCAGTATCCGCCTGCTGCGCGGAGTATCCATCTGGTCGAACAGCTTCTGCACGTGGGCGGCCTGGTTGTTGGACAGAGTCAGGCCGATGACGTTGACGTCGTAGCGCTCGACCGCACGTCGCATGGTGGCGCCCCAGCCGCAGCCGATGTCGAGCAGCGTCATGCCGGGCTGCAGGCCCAGTTTGCCCAGGGCAAGATCGACCTTGGCGATCTGCGCCTCTTCCAGCGTCATGTCGTCGCGTTCGAAGTAGGCGCAGCTGTAGGTCTGCGTCGGATCGAGGAACTGCCGGAAGAAGTCGTCGGACAGGTCGTAATGCGCCTGCACGTCGTTAAAATACGGCTCGAGCTTCTCGGTCATATCGGTCTGCGCCTCCCCTATTCGCCCAGTAATGCTAGACGATCAGTGTCTGACAGCCGAATCGACGCGTCGGCGACGGCGCTACTTCTGCAGGGTGAACTGGTGGACGCTGGTGTACCCGTCGCGGAACAGGCCCGGACAGCCGGTGAGGTACCTGATGTAGCGGTCGTAGATCTCCTGCGACTGCGCCGCGATGGCCTCCTCCCGGTGCGCCTCCAACGCGTCCGCCCACAGCTGCAGGGTCCGCACGTAGTTCGGCCCGATCTCCTGTTTTCTGGTCAGGCTGAAACCGGCCTTGGCGGCCTGTTCCTCGACCATGGCCACCGTCGGCAGCTGCCCGCCCGGGAAAATCTCGGTGCAAATGAATCTGACGAAACGGGCCATCCCGAGCGTCAGCGGCAAACCCCGTTTTTGGCATTCTTCCTGGGTGATGGCGGTGATGGTGTGCAGCAGCATCGATCCGTCGTCAGGTAACGCGCGGTAGGCCATCTCGAAGAAATCGGGATAACGTTCGTGACGGAAGTGCTCGAACGCGCCGATCGACACGATGCGGTCGACCTTCTCGTCGAACTCCTCCCAACCCTGCAGTCGTACCTCGACAGTGCGTGTCGTCGGGACCTTGCCGAGTTTGGCCAGGGCGTACTCGCGCTGACGCTCGCTGAGCGTCAGGCCGATGACGTTGACGTCGTCGTTCTCCAGCGCCCGCTGCATGCCGCCGCCCCAGCCGCAGCCGATGTCGACCAGCGTCATCCCGGGCTGCAAATCGAGCTTATCCAGCGCCAGGTCGAACTTGGCGTTTTGGGCCTCGTCGGTGGTCATGTCGTCGCGTTCGAAGTACCCGCAGGTGTAGCCCATCGTGGGACCCAAGAACAGCTCGAAGAACTTATTCGAAATGTCGTAAATCGACTGCAGCAATTCGTAGTTCGGCTTCAGCTCCGCCATGTTTCCCACGTATATCAGACGTGCGTCAGGCCCTGGCGAACGTGGCTGTCAACTCCCTGATCACTTGGTCCCACAGCTGCTCGGGCAGCTCATGGCCCATGCCGTCGAAGGTCACCCACCGCGCCCCGCGGATGGCCCGTGCCACCGCACACCCGCCCGAGGGCCGCATCAACTTGTCGGCCAAACCGTGCAGGACCACGGTGGGCGCGGTGATCCGCCGGTCGTAGCGGACCAGGCTGCCGCTGGCCAAGACCGCGCTGAAATGCCGGGGTATGCCCCACGGGTAGTAGCTGCGTTCGTAGCTCTCGATCGCCTCTTTGCGGATCCGTTCCTCCGGCGCCGGGTAGGCCGGGCTGCCGATGATCCGGGTGACCCGCACGGCGTTGTCGACGATCACCTCCCGAGGTGACCCCGGCGGCGGCCCGTTGAGCAGCGCCAGCAGCTGGCGCCGGCCCGGAGGCGGCAGGAACCGCCGGTTATTGCTGGAGAAGATCACCGCCAGCGACCGCGTCCGCTCACTGAACCGTGCTCCGACGATCTGGGCGATCATGCCGCCCATCGAGGCACCGACGATATGCGCCCGCTCGATCCCGAGGTGGTCGAGCACCGCCGCGGCGTCGTCGGCCATGTCCTCCAGGGTGTAGGCCGACCTGCCGGGCATTCCCAGCCAGAACCTGAGCATCCGGGGGATCAGCGCGCCGGCGGCTTTACGGCGTTCGGTCTTGCTGGACAGCCCGACGTCGCGGTTGTCGTATCGGATGACGCGCAGACCTTCGGCGACGAGCTTCTCGCAGAACGCGGTGCGCCACAGCAGCAGCTGCGCGCCCAGTCCCATGATCAGCAGCACCGCCGGGTCGTTCGGGGCACCCATGTCCTCGTAGTAAAGCTCAATCTCACCCGAACATGCTGTGCCGCTTCGGATTTCCACGGCACCTAGACCCCGACGTCGGTCTGATGCTCACGGCTGACCTCGACCATGAAGTTGGCGAAGTAGCCGGTGAGCTGCGGGTCGGACATCATCTGCCAACGCGGTGCCAACAGCTTCATGTAGCGCTCCACGTACAGGAACTGCTTGCCGATCAACACCAGCTCGCGGGGCAGCTTGACGTCGTAGACGTCGGCGAGCGTGGAGAGCTGCCGGCCGATGTCGGCGTAGGACATGTCGCCGAGCGATTGCATGGTGAGCGGGGTGGCGAACTTTTCCAGGTCCTTGGCCGCCTGCGCCTCGGGCTTCATGGTGCCGACCGCGCCCATCAGCACGACGATCTTGCCCGCCGCCGCATGGTCCTTCTTGACCAGTAGCGCATAGACCAGCTCCCGCAGCAGCCAACGGGTGCGCGGATCGACGCGGCCCATGATCCCGAAGTCGAAGAACACGATTCGGCCCGCCTCATCGACGTACAGGTTGCCGGCGTGCAGGTCGCCGTGGAACAAACCGTGCCGCAGCCCGCCCTCGAACACACTGAACAGCAGCGCCTTGACCAACTCGACACCGTCGAACCCGGCCTTGCGGATCGCGGCGGCGTCGTCGATGCGGATGCCGTGCACCCGCTCCATCGTCAGCACCCGCTCGGTGGTGAAGTCCCAGTACACCTCTGGCACCCGGATGTTGTGGCCCAGCGGGGAAGCGTGCAGGTGCGAAACCCACGCCTCCATCGACTGCGCCTCGAGGCGGAAGTTCAGCTCTTCGGCCAGGTTGTCGGAGAAGTCGGCGACGACGTCCTGGGCGGAGAGCCGACGGCCCAATTTGGCCAGTTCGACGGCCTGGGCGAACCGCTTGAGGATCTGCAGGTCGGCGGCGACCCGGCGGCGAATACCCGGCCGCTGGATCTTGACGACGACCTCCTCGCCGCTGCGCAGGGTCGCGTAGTGCACCTGGGCGACCGACGCCGACGCGAACGGCTCCTCGTCGAAGCTGGCGAACAACTGTGCCGGCTCGGCGCCGAGTTCTTCGACGATTAGTTTGTGCACGTCGTCCTTGTTGGCCGGTGGCACCCGGTCGAGCAGGCCGCGAAATTCCCGGGACAGCGGTTCGCCGAACGCGCCCGGGCTCGAGGCGATGATCTGCCCGAATTTGACGTAGGTGGGACCCAGGTCGGTGAAGGCCTGCGGGATTTCCCTGATCACCTTCTGCTGCCAGGGACCGCGCGCGGGCAGCTTGGTGAGGACGCGGGCAGCGGCGCGGGTGAGCTGCCAACCCGTGACGCCGATGCGGGCCGCCTCGACCGGCAACGGCACCCGATCGAGCTTGGCGACCCGACGATGATCGTTGGAACTCATCACTGCAGTGTGCCAAAGTTCTCCCGGAGCGTTTCGACGATCGGGCGCCACACCGGTTCGGGCAGGTCATGCCCCATCCCGTCGACCACGACGAACCGCGCACCGCCGATGGCGGCGGCGACCGCCCGGCCGTTGCGCGGCCGCAGCATCGGGTCCGCCGAACCGTGCAGCACCACCGTCGGCGCGGTGATCGCCCTGCTGTAGGCCAGCAGGCTGCCGGTGCCCAGCACCGCGTCGACCTGGCGCCGCCGCCCGGGCGGATAGCTGCACCGCTCGGCGAGTTCTTGCACACGCTTGCGCAGGTCGCGCTCGGATGGCAGGAAGTTGGGGCCGTTGAGCACCGCGACGTTGCGCGCCTCGAAGGCCAGCTTCTCCTCGAGCGGGGCGTCCCTGGCCGGCGCGCGAAACGCCAGTCGGATCACCGGCCACGCCGGCGGCGACGCGAAGAACCGCCTGCCGGTGGTGGACATGATGATGCCCAGCGACGCCACCCGGTCCGGCTCGGTGGCGGCCAGGATCTGCGCGATCATGCCGCCCATCGACGCGCCGACCACGTGTGCCCGGGCGATGCCGAGATGGTCGAGCAGCGTGGTGCTGTCGTGTGCCATGTCGAGCAGCGTGTAGGGCACCGCACTGGTCTTGCCCAGCAGGTAGCGCCATGCGCGCCGGTAGACCGAGCCGTCGGCGCGCAGGCCGTGCATCTTGGCCGACAGGCCGGTGTCGCGGTGGTCGAACCGGATCACCCGGTGGCCGGCGTCGACCAGTTGCGCGCAGAAGCCGTCCGGCCACATCGGCAACTGGGCGGCCAGCCCCATGATCAGCAGCACCGGCGGATCGGCCGGGTCGCCGAGGTCCTCGTAATAGATCTCGACGGCGCCTTCCGGGGTTTGGCGGCGCGCGATGCCGTTGCGGGTCAGGGTTTTTTCCACGGCGTGACCCATGGCCGCGGCTCCCAGTTCTCCAGGCCGGCGATCAGCTCGTACATGGTGGCGCCGTCGATGGTTTCCCGGATGATGTCGGCGTGGCCGGCGTGGCGGGCCAGCTCGTTGATCACGTGCAGGATCACCCAGCGCACCGACCAGGCCTTGATGTTCTGCGGGAACCACGGAATGTCGTCGGGTACCGGTACGACGGCGTCCAGGTCCGCCGTGTCCACCAGTCGCAGTGATTTCGCGTTCTGCTCCTCGAACCCGCGCAGCAGCCCGGTCAGCGTCTCGTCGGGGCGCATCACGTGCTGGTCGCCGAACTCCTTGGCGATCTCCTCGAACGGCCGGGTGTCCTTCGGCGGTGCGTCGGGGGCTGCCGCGACCCGCGCCATCCAGGTGCGCTGTACGCCGGTGGCGTGCTTGACCAGCCCGCCGATCGACAATGCGCTGACCGACGGCGTCGACCGGGCCTGCTCGTCGGTGAGACCGTAGGCCACCGCGAAGTACGCGCTCTGGTGATAGGCCAGGAATTCGCGCAGGGCGTTGCGTTCATCGGTCACGGGCGGGGCGAGGGCGGGCATGGGTAGTCCTTACCATGCGACGCTGACCGTCCCGGTCGTAAGGTGCGGACATGCAGGTGATCTCCGCGGAGTCGACGGAACTTTTCGTCGGCCCGCCGGACGCACCGCTGCAGCTGGCCCGGGTCACCGTCAGCGGCTGCGCCGAGCCGACGCTGCTTCGCATCGACGGTCAAGGCCTCACGGGGCAAGCAACCGTCAACGATGCCCAGGACGTCGTCGAGATCCCGGTTGTCGTCGACCACCCGGTGACCGGGCAGCGACGCACCGCGAACGTGCACGCCGAAAGCGCCTCGATGCTCTTCCCGTTCACCGTCGCCGAACCCGGCTGGACGATGTTCATGATCAGCCATTTCCACTACGACCCGGTGTGGTGGAACACCCAGGGCGCCTACACCAGCATGTGGCAGGCGGACCCGCCCAGCAGGTGCCGGAATGGCTTCGAGCTGGTTCACGCGCATCTGGAGATGGCCCGCCGCGAACCCGAGTACAAATTCGTGCTGGCCGAAGTCGACTACCTCAAGCCGTACTGGGACACCCATCCCGAGGACCGCGCCGATCTGCGCCGCTTCATCGCCGAAGGCCGGGTGGAGGTGATGGGCGGCACCTACAACGAGCCCAACACCAACCTCACCAGCCCGGAGACAACCATCCGAAACCTGGTGCACGGCATGGGTTTCCAACGTGACATACTCGGCGCTGACCCGGCGACCGCCTGGCAGCTCGACGTGTTCGGCCACGACCCGCAGTTTCCGGGGATGGCCGCCGACGCCGGGCTGACGTCGAGTTCGTGGGCCCGCGGGCCGCACCACCAGTGGGGGCCGATGCACAGCGAGGGCGGCGTGGCCGGCATGCAGTTCTGCAGCGAGTTCGAGTGGATCGCCCCGTCCGGGCGCGGCCTGCTCACGCACTACATGCCCGCCCATTACGGGGCCGGCTGGGGGATGGACGACGCGGCGTCGCTTGCCGAGGCCGAGCAGGCCACGTACCGGCTGTTCGAGGAGCTGTGCAAGGTCGCGCTGACCCGCAACGTGCTATTGCCGGTCGGCGCCGACTACACGCCGCCGAACAAGTGGGTGACCGAGATTCACCGGGACTGGGGTGCGCGCTACACCTGGCCGAAGTTCGTGTGTGCGCTGCCGTGCGAGTTCTTCGCCGCGGTGCGCGCCGAACTCGGTGCCCGCGGGCTGAGGCCGTCGCCGCAAACCCGGGACATGAACCCGGTCTACACCGGCAAGGACGTGTCGTACATCGACACCAAGCAGGCCAACCGGGCCGCCGAGAACGCCGTGCTGGACGCGGAACGCTTCGCGGTGTTCGCCGGGGTATTGGCCGGTGCGGACTACCCGCAGGCGGCGCTGGCCAAGGCGTGGGTGCAATTGGCGTACGGCGCGCACCACGACGGCATCACCGGCTCGGAATCCGATCAGGTCTATCTCGACCTGCTGACCGGCTGGCGCGACGCGTGGGAGTTGGGCCACACCGTCCGGGACAACGCGCTGGCGCTGTTGTCCCGTGCCGTCCCCGGCGACGTGGTGGTGTGGAATCCGTTGGCGCACAGCCGAACCGACGTGGTAACCGCTCGGCTAGACACCGGCGCGCGGATCTTGGATGCCGACGGCGTCGAGGCGCCGTATGTGGAGCACGACGGCCGGTCGGTGACGTTCCTGGCGCGCGACGTGCCATCGCTGGGTTGGCGGGCCTACCGGCTGGCCGGTGCCGGCGAACCGGCCGGCTGGGAACCGGTGCCCGGGTCGCAGATCGCCAACGAGCATTACCGGCTGACGGTCGACCCGGCCCGCGGCGGCGGGGTGTGCTCGCTGCGGCAGGACGGCCGTGAGCTGATCGCCGACGGCAAGGTCGGCAACGAGCTGGCCGTCTACCAGGAATACCCGGCCCACCCGACCGGCGGTGAGGGCCCGTGGCACCTGCTGCCCAAGGGGCCGGTCGTCTGCTCGTCGGAAACCCGCGCCGACATGCAGGCGTACCAGTGCCCGCTGGGACAGCGGCTGGTCGTGCGCGGCCGGATCGACACACTGCTGCGCTACACCCAGACGCTGACGCTGTGGCACGGCGTCGCGCGGGTGGACTGCCGCACCGTCATCGACGAGTTCACCGGCGAGGACCGGCTGCTGCGGCTGCGCTGGCCCTGCCCGGTGCCGGGCGCCATGCCGGTCAGCGAGGTCGGCGACGCCGTCGTCGGGCGCGGTTTCGCGTTGCTGCACGACCCGCGCACCGGGCGGTCGGTGGACAGCGGGCAACACCCGTGGACGCTGGACAACCCGGCGTACGGCTGGTTCGGGCTGTCGTCCGCAGCGCGGGTCCGGGTCGGCAATGCCGTGGCTGCGGTGTCGGTGGCCGAGGTGGTGACACCGTCCGAGACGGCATCGGGCGAGCTGGCGCGCCGCCTGATGGTCGCGCTGGTGCGTGCCGGGGTCACCGCGACCTGCAGCAGCGCCGACAAGCCCCGCTACGGACATCTGGGCGTCGACTCCAACCTGCCGGACACCCGGATCGCCCTGGGCGGGCCGGGCGACAACGCGTTCACCAAAGCCGTGCTGGCGGCCGCCGACCCGGACTACAGCAGCGAGCTGGACCGCCAGCTCACCGCGACCGGGCGAGCCCGGGTGTGGGTGCCGGCGGCAGTACCGTTGGCGTCGGCCTGGGTGCCGGGCGCCGACCTGCGTGACCCGCGGGCGCTGCCGGTGCTGGTGATCGCCGGCCGCGACGAGGTCGACCTCGTGCCGGCGATCGCGGCGGTGGCCGACGACCTCGCGGACGCCGAGATCGTCGTCACCCAGCAGGCGGCGTCGGGGCTGGGGCGCTACGAGCCATACACGGTTGCGCTGCTCAACCGCGGGGTGCCGAGTTTCGCCGTCGACACCGACGGAACGCTGCATTCCGCGCTGATGCGGTCGTGCACCGGCTGGCCATCGGGCACCTGGATCGACGAGCCGCGCCGCGCCGCGCCCGACGGGTCGAACTTCCAACTGCAGCACTGGACCCACGGATTCGACTACGCGCTGGTCGCCGGCGCCGGCGACTGGCGGCCGGCGCGGATCCCGGCGCGCAGCGCGGAGTTCTCCCACCCGCTGCTCTGCGCGCCCGGAAAGGGCGCTGGGCTGCCGGCGGCCGGATCGCTGCTACAGGTGGATCCTGCGGTGCAGGTCGGCGCCCTCAAGCCGGCCGGCAACCCGTTGGCACGCGGCCGCGCCCGGCCGGTCGACCCGCATGCCGTGGCCATCCGGCTGGTCGAACCGCACGGCGCCGACACCGACGTCGTGGTGCGCTCTCCGCTGGGCACCGTGTCGGAGCTTGTGCCGGCGGATCTGCTCGAACGGCCGGTGGCACGTCCGCGGGTCAGCACGCTGCACGGCTACCAGATCGCCACCGTGCTGGCCCGGCTCGACATGCCCCGCGTCCTGGACGGCGGTCTGCTGGCATCGGAAGCCGAGGCCGCCCAGCCGCTGTACGCCCGGTATTGGCTGCACAACCGCGGCCCCGCGCCGTTGGGCGGGCTACCGGCGGTCGCCTACCTGCACCCCCAGCACGTAGACGCCGTCGGCACTGAGGTGGTGCTGCGCTTGACTGCGGCGAGCGACGCTAGCGATACGCCGTTGGTCGGTGTTGTCGCGCTGGTGTGCCCCGACGGGTGGACTGCCAGACCCGCCGAGCTGCCGTTCGAGCTGCCGCCCGGCGAACACCTGGAGGCCGACGTCATTGTCACGATGCCACCCGCCGAGCCCGGTCTTTACCCGATCCGAGCCCAGTTGCAACTCAGCGGCAAGGTGCCACCCGCCTGGCGACAGGTGATCGAAGACGTGTGCATCGTGTCGGTCGGCGCGCCCCACGACCGGGGGCTGCTGTATCTCGTCGATGACCCGGCCGACGTCGCGGTCGCTGCCGGTGACTCGGCGAGGTTGACGGTCACGGTCGGCACCACCGCCTGCGCCGAGCTGGCACTGGAGGCCCACCTGATCAGCCCGTGGGGAACCTGGGAGTGGATCGGTCCGGCCGCGCTGGGCGCGGTGCTGCCCGCACGCCGCACGGTCGAGCTCGGCTTCGACGTGGCCCCGCCCCCCTGGCTGGAGCCCGGCCAATGGTGGGCGTTGGTCCGGGTCGGCTGCGCCGGCAGCCTGGTGTATTCACCTGCGGTCCAGGTCACAGTCCGATGATCGCCGCGACCGTCGGCGGTATCGCGGTCCCGATCAGCGAGGTCGACGCGCGCGAGGCGCGGCTGCGCGACGGCCCGCTGGCAGCCGCGCTGCCGCGGGCAGGTACCAGCGAGGGACGGCAGCTACGCCGCTGGCTGACCCAGCTGATCGTGACCGAGCGGGTGATCGCCGTCGAGGCGGACGCGCTGAAAGTGACCGCTGCGGACGCACCGAGCGAGGCGGAGCTGCTGCCCGATGTGACGGCCCGACTGGAGCTCGGCAGTATGGCCGCCGCGGTGCTGGGCCAGGAGTTGGCCCGCGCCCTGTTCGCCCGGGTGACCGCCGCGATCGACGTCAGTGACGACGATGTCGCCGATTACCACGCCCGCAACCCGCTGCGGTTCGCCACGGTGCCGCCGGGCCGGAACGGCTGGCGCGGTGCCGCCTTCGCCGCGCCGCCGTTGGAGCAGGTGCGTTCGATGATCGCCGAGCACCTGCGGGCCGCCGCGCGGCGCCGGGCTTTCCGGGTGTGGATAGACGTGCGCCGCGCCGCGCAGGTGCGGCTGGCGCCCGGCTACGAACACCCCGGCGACCCACGTCAACCCGACAACACCCATCGGCACTAAAGCCATGCTCACCCTGTCCCTCGACATCGGCGGCACGAAAATCGCCGCCGGCCTGGTCGACTCCGCCGGCACGCTGGTACATGTCACAAGGCGGCCGACGCCGAAAGACCAGGTATGGGACGCGGTTCACGCGATGATCACCCAGACGCTGGATGTTGCCGGCGGTGCGGCCGAGGCGGTCGGGATCGCGTCGGCCGGCCCGATCGACGTCGGGGCCGGCACGGTGAGCCCGATCAACATCGCGGGCTGGCGCGGTTTCCCGCTGCGCGACCGGGTCGCCGCAGCCGTGCCCGGTGTGCCGGTGCGGCTCGGCGGCGACGGGCTGTGCATGGCGCTGGGCGAGCACTGGCGCGGCGCCGGACGCGGCGTCCGCTTTTTGGTCGGCATTGTGGTGTCCACCGGCGTGGGCGGTGGGCTGGTGCTCGACGGCACCCCCTATCACGGGCGGACCGGCAACGCCGGGCACGTCGGGCACGTGGTCGCCGAGCCGGACGGCTCACCGTGCGTCTGCGGCGGCCGGGGCTGCGTGGAGACCGTGGCGTCCGGCCCGTCGATGACGCGGTGGGCGCAGGCCAACGGCTGGACCGGGGCCGACGCGAGGGCGCTGGCGCAGGCGGCCTCCGCCGGTGACGCGATAGCCGTGCGGGCATTCGGCCGCGGCGCCACCGCACTGGCCGCGATGATCGCCTCGGTGGCGGCGGTCTGCGACCTGGACCTCGCGGTGATCGGCGGGGGAGTCGCCAAGTCCGGCCCGGTGTTGTTCGACCCACTGCGCGCGGCGTTGGCGGGATACGCCGGGTTGGATTTCATTTGCGGCGTGCGTGCTGTGCCCGCCGAACTCGGCGGCAACGCCGGTTTGATCGGGGCGGCAAGGCTGGCCGAACTCTCCGCGACCGGCCACTTATGACACGCTCCAGAGCTTTTTGCGTGACACAACTGGCCACTCGACGAGGGTGGCGGCTGCTGATAACCAGCGCCACGCTATTGTGGTTGCCGATCCACCGAAGACCGTCGGTCACCGAGCAATCGGTCGAAGGTCCGGGAACACCCGGCGGCCCACGCAGGAGGACGAGGCAGCTTTGGCACGCCCCGACCGCTTCCTGCGTCGGGGCGTTCGTCGTTCCCGGGCCGAGACTCCAAGGAGGTATGCATGGGCAGGGCTGACAAGGCCACCGCCGTTGCAGACATCGCCGAGCAGTTCAAGGCGTCCACTGCGACCGTGATCACCGAGTACCGCGGCCTGACGGTGGCCAACCTGGCCGACTTGCGCCGCTCGCTGGCCGGATCGGCCACCTACGCGATCGCCAAGAACACGCTGGTCAAACGGGCCGCGGCGAAGGCGGGCATCGAGGGTCTCGACGAGTTGTTCATCGGCCCGACCGCGATCGCGTTCGTCACCGGTGAGACCGTTGATGCCGCCAAGGCCATCAAGACCTTCGCCAAGGGCAACAAGGCGCTGGTCATCAAGGGCGGCTACATGGATGGCCACCCGCTCAGCGTCGCCGAGGTCGAGCGGATCGCCGACCTGGAGTCGCGCGAGGTGCTGCTGGCCAAGCTGGCCGGCGCGATGAAGGCCAACCTCGCCAATGCTGCCGCATTGTTCAACGCGCCCGCGTCGCAGGTGGCCCGCCTGGCTGCCGCGCTGCAGGAGAAGAAGGCCGCTGAAGCTCCGGTAACCGAAACCGCCGAGTAACCCCGTACCCCACCCCGAGGAAGGACACACACATGGCCAAGCTGTCTACCGACGAGCTGCTCGACGCCTTCAAGGACCTGACCTTGTTGGAGCTCTCCGAGTTCGTCAAGAAGTTCGAGGAGACCTTCGAGGTCACCGCCGCCGCCCCGGTTGCCGTCGCGCCCGCTGCGCCGGGGGCTGCTCCCGCTGCGGCGGAGGCTGCCGAAGAGCAGTCCGAGTTCGACGTCATTCTCGAAGCCGCCGGCGACAAGAAGATCGGCGTCATCAAGGTCGTGCGCGAGATCGTCTCGGGCCTGGGCCTCAAGGAGGCCAAGGATCTGGTCGACGGCGCGCCCAAGCCGCTGCTGGAGAAGGTCGCCAAGGAGGCCGCCCAGGAGGCCAAGACCAAACTCGAAGCTGCCGGCGCCACCGTCACGGTCAAGTAGTCAAGCGAAGCGACCGGTACACCCGCTCGGGCGAATCACCCAGCGCGACAAGCAGGTTCGTCGTCATCGAGCCGAGTACCGGTCCGACGGCCGCGCCGTCGTCACCGTAGTAGCCGGCCAACTCCAGCATCACGAACCCGTGGATCGCCGCCCAGAACCGGGCGGCGACGGCCACCACTGCGGCGTCATCTTCGGCCGATCCCGCCGTGATGCGGCCCGCCAGCATCGACCGGTGCACGGCCCGCACCACGTGCGCGAAGCTGGGGTAACGCTCGCTGATCTCCGCCAGGCTCAGCGTGAGCATGTTGTGCGCGGGCGCGTTGATGCCGTGTGCGCTGGTGCTGCCGAACATCAGCCGGTACATGTGTGGGCGTTCGATGCCATAGCGTCGGTAGGCGGTACCGACTGCGAATAAGTCGGCGACCGGATCGTCGGTTTGCGAAACCGCGAGCGCGGCGTCGAACTGCCGCAGGCCCTCCTCGGCCACCGCGGCGATCAACGCCTGCATCCCGCCGAAATGGGTGTACACCGCCATCGTCGAGGTTCCGGCCGCGCTGGCGATCTTGCGGGTCTGCAACGCGTCGGGCCCGTCGCTGTTGAGCAGGCTCACGGCCGCGTGCACCAGTTCGTCGCGCACGCTGCGTTCGGTCTGCGAGGAAGTCATCGTTGCCATCTTGGCACACAGGGCGTAGGCTCCCATAACATCGTAATATCAATGTTATAGGAGTTGGCAATGACCACTACCGCCACCACCCGATCGGCGAACCCCTATCTCGACGGTTTCCTGGCGCCGGTGGATGCCGAGCTGACCGCGACTGACCTGCCGGTCACCGGGCACATCCCCGAGCACCTCGATGGGCGCTACCTGCGCAACGGACCCAACCCGGCTGCCGAGGTAGACCCGGCCACCTACCACTGGTTCACCGGCGACGCGATGGTGCACGGCGTCGCGCTGCGCGACGGGCAGGCCCGCTGGTATCGCAACCGCTGGGTCCGCACCCCGCACGTCTGCGCCGCGCGGGGCGAACCCGCACCCAGCGGGCTGGACCCGCGCGCCGGCATGCTGTCGGTCGGTCCCAACACCAACGTGCTGAGCCATGCCGGCCAGACGCTGGCACTGGTCGAGGGCGGCGGCGCTAACTACCGGCTCACCGACGACCTCGACACCGTCGGCCCGTGTGACTTCGACGGCACCCTGACCGGCGGCTACACCGCCCACCCGCACCGTGATCCGGCCACCGGCGAGCTGCACGCGGTGTCGTACTCGTTCGCCCGCGGACGCAGCGTGCAGTACTCGGTGATCGACACCGGGGGACGGGCCCGTCGCACGGTCGACATCAAGGTGTCGGGGTCGCCGATGATGCACGACTTCTCGCTGACCGAGAAGTATGTGGTGATCTACGACCTGCCGGTCACCTTCGACCCGGTCCAGGTACTGCCGACGACCGTGCCGCGCTGGCTGAGCGGCCCGGCCCGGCTGGCGCTGCAGTCGGTGATCGGACGGGTCCGGATGCTCAGCCCGGTCACGGCAATGATCAATCGGAACCGCCAGCCGCTCAACAAGATGCCATACGCCTGGAATCCCAAATACCCGGCGCGCATCGGTGTCATGCCCCGCGAGGGCGCAGCCGCAGACATCAGATGGTTCGACATCGAACCGTGCTACGTCTACCACCCGCTCAACGCCTACACCGAAACACGCGATGGCGCCGAGGTCATGGTGCTCGACGTGGTGCGCTACTCCCGCATGTTCGACCGTGACCGCCGCGGCCCCGGCGACAGCCGACCCACCCTGGACCGCTGGACGATCAACCTGACCACCGGCGCGGTGAGCGGCGAACGCCGCGACGACCGGCCCCAGGAATTCCCCCGGATCAACGAGTCCCTGCTCGGCGGCAGGCACCGGTTCGGCTACACCGTCGGTATCGACGGCGGATTCCTGGACGCGGGGGCATCCGCGATGCGCACCGCGCTTTACAAGCACGACTACGCGACCGGATCCACCGCCACGGCCACACTCGACCCCGAGTTGCTGATCGGCGAGATGTCGTTCATCCCGGCCCCCACGGCCGGCGCCGAGGACGACGGCACGTTGATCGGCTATGGCTATCACCGCGGCCGTGACGAGGGCCAACTGCTGTTGCTCGATGCCGCAACACTGGAGTCGATGGCCACCGTGCACCTGCCGCAACGGGTCCCGATGGGTTTTCACGGCAACTGGTCGCCGCAGCGCTAGCGATCGATAGGTGTGTCGTCTGCTGCCTGGGTAAGCTAAAGTGACTCAAACCACAGCGCAGGGGAGCAACGTCGGAAGGACTTCGCATGGGTATCGGTATCCAGGTTGAGGGGCTGAGTAAGTCCTTCGGGTCCCAGCGAATCTGGGAAGACGTCGCAATGGACATCCCGCCGGGCGAGGTCAGTGTGTTGCTGGGGCCGTCGGGTACCGGCAAGTCGGTGTTTTTGAAGTCGTTGATCGGCTTGCTGCGCCCGGAACGCGGCTCGATCGTCGTCGAGGGCACCGACATCACCGAGTGCACAGCCAAGGAGCTCTATGAGATCCGCACCCTGTTCGGGGTGATGTTCCAGGACGGCGCGCTGTTCGGATCGATGAACCTCTACGACAACACGGCGTTCCCGCTGCGCGAGCACACCAAGAAAAAGGAAGGCGAAATCCGTGACATCGTCATGGAGAAGCTGAACCTGGTCGGCCTGGGCGGGGATGAGAAGAAGTTCCCCGGTGAGATCTCCGGCGGTATGCGCAAACGCGCCGGGCTGGCCCGCTCGCTGGTGCTCGACCCGCAGATCATCCTCTGCGACGAGCCCGACTCGGGTCTGGATCCGGTCCGCACCGCCTATCTGAGCCAGCTGATTCTCGACATCAACGCGCAGATCGACGCCACCATCCTGATCGTCACGCACAACATCAACATCGCCCGCACGGTGCCGGACAACATGGGCATGCTGTTCCGTCGCAAGCTGGTGATGTTCGGCCCGCGTGAAGTGCTGCTGACCAGCGACGAGCCGGTCGTGCGGCAATTCCTCAACGGGCGGCGGATCGGTCCGATCGGGATGTCCGAGGAAAAGGACGAGGCCACGATGGCCGAGGAGCAGGCCCACCTGGACGCCGGCCACCTCGACGGCGGTGTCGAGGACATCGAGGGCGTGCCGCCGCAGATCACCGTCACCCCGGGTATGCCGGAGCGCAAGGCGGTCGCCCGTCGTCAGGCCCGGGTCCGGGAGAATCTGCACCTGCTGCCGAAGAACGCCCAGGCGGCGATCCTCGACTCGCTGGAGGGCACCGGCAAGTTCGCTGGGCACGAGTTCGGCGATGAGGTCGGCGGCGGCCACCGGCGCGAGGACGAGTCAACCACCGCGTCGATCCCCACCCGGCGGAACTACTGACACCGGCGGCAGGTGGAAGGGAGCTTCGCTGACAAGTTGGCGCGTCAACCCTTGACGGACGGCCTCGAACAGGTCAATCTGTTGGGCAGTATGCGTGCACGGGAAGGTCAAGACGCCGGCCAGCGCCGATAGTTTGTGCACGGTAGTTGAGGAATGCGCAGTCGTGCGCTATTGTTGGACGTTGCGCTGGCTACTTCCTGCCCATCTCACCCGCCATTTGACACCGTGGTCCTGGCCTGACTCGCTTTCCCCTCAGCGAGCTAGCTGCGTGCGTGAGATGCGGACAGATCGTCCGCCAGCCGAACCGACAAAGTGATCGCGGCGAACAGGTCCTATAACCAGTCAGCCGCACGAGGTGCTGGAAGGATGCATCTTGGCAGTCTCCCGCCAGAGCAAGAAAAATCCCTCAAAGACTCAAGCTTCTTCCTACAACTCTGTTCCCGGAGCACCTAACCGAATTTCATTCGCCAAGCTGCACGAACCGCTGGAGGTTCCGGGGCTGCTCGACGTGCAGACCGAGTCGTTCGAGTGGCTGATCGGCGCGCCGCGCTGGCGCGAGGCCGCCGCCGCCCGTGGCGAGCGGCGAGGGGACCGCAAGCCGGTCGGCGGTCTGGAAGAGGTGCTCTCCGAGCTGTCGCCGATCGAGGACTTCTCCGGCTCGATGTCGCTGTCGTTCTCCGACCCGCGGTTCGACGAGGTCAAGGCGCCGGTCGACGAGTGCAAAGACAAGGACATGACGTACGCGGCCCCGCTGTTCGTCACGGCCGAGTTCATCAACAACAACACCGGCGAGATCAAGAGCCAGACGGTGTTCATGGGCGACTTCCCGATGATGACCGAAAAAGGCACGTTCATCATCAACGGGACCGAGCGGGTGGTGGTCAGCCAGCTGGTGCGCTCGCCCGGGGTCTACTTCGACGAGACGATCGACAAGTCGACCGAGAAGACGCTGCATTCGGTCAAGGTGATCCCCAGCCGCGGCGCGTGGCTGGAGTTCGACGTCGACAAGCGCGACACCGTGGGTGTGCGCATCGACCGCAAGCGCCGCCAGCCCGTCACCGTGCTGCTCAAGGCGCTGGGTTGGACCGGCGAGCAGATCACCGAGCGGTTCGGCTTCTCCGAGATCATGATGTCGACGCTGGAGAAGGACAACACCCTCGGCACCGACGAGGCGCTGCTGGACATCTACCGCAAGCTGCGCCCGGGCGAGCCGCCCACCAAGGAGTCCGCGCAGACCCTGCTGGAGAACCTGTTCTTCAAGGAGAAGCGCTACGACCTGGCCCGAGTCGGTCGTTACAAGATCACCAAGAAGCTTGGCCTGAGCGCGAAAGGCAGCGATAACCCGATCACGACGACCACGCTGACCGAAGAGGACATCGTCGCCACCATCGAGTACCTGGTGCGCCTGCACGAGGGTCAGACCACGATGACCGTTCCGGGCGGCGTCGAGGTGCCGGTGGAAACCGACGACATCGACCACTTCGGCAACCGCAGGCTGCGCACGGTCGGAGAGTTGATCCAGAACCAGATCCGGGTCGGCATGTCCCGGATGGAGCGGGTGGTCCGCGAGCGGATGACCACGCAGGACGTCGAGGCGATCACGCCGCAGACGCTGATCAATATCCGGCCGGTGGTCGCCGCGATCAAGGAGTTCTTCGGCACCAGCCAGCTGTCGCAGTTCATGGACCAGAACAACCCGCTGTCGGGCCTGACCCACAAGCGGCGGCTCTCCGCGCTGGGCCCGGGTGGTCTGTCCCGGGAGCGGGCCGGGCTGGAGGTCCGCGACGTCCACCCGAGCCACTACGGCCGGATGTGCCCGATCGAGACCCCGGAAGGACCGAACATCGGTCTGATCGGGTCGCTGTCGGTGTACGCGCGGGTCAACCCCTTCGGGTTCATCGAGACGCCGTATCGCAAGGTGGTCGACGGCGTGGTCACCGACGAGATCGAGTACCTGACCGCCGACGAGGAGGACCGTCACGTCGTCGCGCAGGCCAACTCGCCGATCGACGACGACCGCCGATTCACCGAGGCCCGCGTGCTGGTCCGCCGCAAGGCCGGCGAGGTCGAGTACGTGTCCTCCGCCGAGGTGGAGTACATGGACGTCTCGCCGCGCCAGATGGTGTCGGTGGCGACCGCGATGATCCCGTTCCTCGAGCACGACGACGCCAACCGAGCCCTGATGGGCGCCAACATGCAACGCCAGGCGGTTCCGCTGGTGCGCAGCGAGGCGCCGTTGGTGGGCACGGGCATGGAGTTGCGCGCCGCGATCGACGCCGGTGACGTCGTCGTCGCCGACAAGGGCGGTGTCATCGAGGAGGTGTCGGCCGACTTCATCACGGTGATGGCCGACGACGGCACCCGGCATACCTACCGGATGCGCAAGTTCGCCCGGTCCAACCACGGCACCTGCGCCAACCAGCGCCCGATCGTGGACACCGGAGCGCGGGTGGAGGCCGGCCAGGTGATCGCCGACGGCCCGTGCACCGCCGACGGCGAGATGGCGCTGGGCAAGAACCTGCTGGTGGCGATCATGCCGTGGGAGGGGCACAACTACGATGACGCGATCATCCTGTCCAACCGCCTCCTCGAGGAGGACATCCTCACCTCGATTCACCTCGAGGAGCACGAGGTCGACGCCCGCGACACCAAGCTGGGTGCCGAGGAGATCACCCGGGACATCCCGAACGTCTCCGACGAGGTGCTGGCCGACCTCGACGAGCGCGGCATCGTGCGTATCGGTGCCGAGGTCCGTGACGGCGACATCCTGGTCGGCAAGGTCACCCCGAAGGGGGAAACCGAGCTGACTCCGGAGGAGCGGCTGCTGCGGGCGATCTTCGGGGAGAAGGCCCGTGAGGTCCGCGACACGTCGCTGAAGGTGCCGCACGGCGAATCCGGCAAGGTGATCGGCATCCGGGTGTTCTCCCGCGAGGACGACGACGAGCTGCCGGCCGGCGTCAACGAGCTGGTCCGCGTCTACGTCGCCCAGAAGCGCAAGATCTCCGACGGCGACAAGCTGGCCGGGCGGCACGGCAACAAGGGTGTGATCGGCAAGATCCTGGCGGTCGAGGACATGCCGTTCCTGCCGGACGGCACCCCGGTGGACATCATCCTGAACACCCACGGGGTGCCGCGACGCATGAACATCGGCCAGATCCTGGAAACCCATCTGGGCTGGTGCGCCCACAGCGGCTGGAAGATCGAGAGGTCCAAGGGTGTCCCGGACTGGGCGGCGCGGTTGCCCGACGAGCTGTTGGACGCCGAGCCGAACAAGATCGTCTCGACCCCGGTGTTCGACGGCGCTCGGGAGGAGGAGCTGCAGGGTCTGCTGTCCTCGACGCTGCCCAACCGCGACGGCGATGTGCTGGTCGACGGCGACGGCAAGGCGGTGCTGTTCGACGGCCGGTCCGGTGAGCCGTTCCCGTACCCGGTGACGACCGGCTACATGTACATCATGAAGCTGCACCACCTGGTCGACGACAAGATCCACGCCCGCTCCACCGGCCCGTACTCGATGATCACCCAGCAGCCGCTGGGCGGTAAGGCGCAGTTCGGTGGCCAGCGGTTCGGCGAGATGGAGTGCTGGGCCATGCAGGCCTACGGCGCGGCCTACACGCTGCAGGAGCTGCTGACGATCAAGTCCGACGACACCGTCGGGCGGGTCAAGGTTTACGAGGCGATCGTCAAGGGCGAGAACATCCCCGAGCCGGGCATTCCCGAGTCGTTCAAGGTGCTGCTCAAGGAGCTGCAGTCGCTGTGCCTCAACGTCGAGGTGCTGTCGAGTGACGGCGCGGCGATCGAGATGCGCGACGGCGACGACGAGGATCTGGAGCGCGCGGCCGCGAATCTGGGAATCAACTTGTCCCGCAACGAATCCGCGTCCGTAGAAGATCTAGGCTGATTGATTTCTAGTCCCGCAATCCGAAAGGGAGTTACGTGTTAGACGTCAACTTCTTCGATGAACTCCGCATCGGCCTGGCCACCGCCGACGACATTCGGCGGTGGTCGTTCGGCGAGGTCAAGAAGCCGGAGACCATCAACTACCGCACGCTGAAGCCGGAGAAGGACGGTCTGTTCTGCGAGAAGATCTTCGGACCGACTCGCGACTGGGAGTGCTATTGCGGCAAATACAAGCGGGTCCGCTTCAAGGGCATCATCTGTGAGCGCTGCGGCGTCGAGGTGACGCGGGCCAAGGTGCGTCGCGAGCGGATGGGCCACATCGAGCTGGCCGCACCGGTCACCCACATCTGGTACTTCAAGGGCGTGCCGTCGCGGTTGGGCTACCTGCTCGACCTGGCGCCGAAGGACCTCGAGAAGATCATCTACTTCGCCGCCTACGTCATCACCGGCGTCGACGAGGAGCTGCGGCACAACGAGCTTTCCACGCTCGAGGCCGAGATGACCGTGGAGCGCAAGGCGGTCGAGGACCAGCGCGATGCGGACCTGGAGGCCCGCGCCCAGAAGCTGGAGGCCGACCTGGCCGAGCTGGAGGCCGAAGGCGCGAAAGCCGATGCCAAGCGCAAGGTGCGCGACGGCGGCGAGCGCGAGATGCGGCAGACCCGCGACCGTGCCCAGCGTGAGCTGGAACGGCTGGACGAGATCTGGAACACCTTCACCAAGCTGGCCCCCAAGCAGCTGATCGTCGACGAGAACCTCTATCGCGAGCTGGTCGACCGATACGGCGAGTACTTCACCGGCGCGATGGGTGCGGAGTCGATCCAGAAGCTCATCGAGACCTTCGACATCGAGGCCGAGGCCGACGCGCTGCGCGAGGTCATCCGAAGTGGCAAGGGGCAGAAGAAGCTTCGCGCCCTCAAGCGGCTCAAGGTGGTTGCGGCGTTCCAGCAGTCCGGCAACTCGCCGATGGGCATGGTGCTCGGCGCCGTGCCGGTGATTCCGCCGGAACTGCGGCCGATGGTGCAACTCGACGGTGGCCGCTTCGCCACCAGCGACCTCAACGACCTGTACCGCCGGGTGATCAACCGCAACAACCGGCTCAAGAGGCTGATCGACCTCGGTGCGCCCGAGATCATCGTCAACAACGAGAAGCGGATGCTGCAGGAGGCGGTGGACGCGCTGTTCGACAACGGCCGCCGCGGTCGCCCGGTCACCGGACCGGGCAACCGGCCGCTCAAGTCGCTTTCCGATCTGCTCAAGGGCAAGCAGGGCCGGTTCCGGCAGAACCTGCTGGGTAAGCGCGTCGACTACTCGGGCCGTTCGGTCATCGTGATCGGCCCGCAGCTCAAGCTGCACCAGTGTGGCCTGCCCAAGCTGATGGCGCTGGAGCTGTTCAAGCCGTTCGTGATGAAGCGGCTCGTCGACCTCAACCACGCGCAGAACATCAAGAGCGCCAAGCGAATGGTGGAGCGCCAGCGTCCGCAGGTGTGGGACGTGCTCGAAGAGGTCATCGCCGAGCACCCGGTGCTGCTCAACCGCGCACCCACCCTGCACCGGCTGGGTATCCAGGCTTTCGAGCCAATGCTGGTGGAAGGTAAGGCTATTCAGCTGCACCCGCTGGTGTGTGAGGCGTTCAACGCCGACTTCGACGGCGACCAGATGGCGGTGCACCTGCCTTTGAGCGCCGAGGCGCAGGCCGAGGCCCGCATCCTGATGCTGTCCAGTAACAACATCCTGTCGCCGGCGTCGGGTCGTCCGCTGGCCATGCCGCGACTGGACATGGTGACCGGGCTCTACTTCCTGACCACCGAGATCGAAGGCGACACCGGCGAATACCGGCCGGCTGCCAAGGACCGCCCGGAGTCGGGTGTGTACGCGTCGCCGGCCGAGGCGATCATGGCCGCCGACCGCGGTGTGTTGTCGGTTCGGGCCAAGATCAGGGTGCGTCTTTCCCAGCTGCGCCCGCCGGTGGAAATCGAGACCGAGCTGTTCGGCCAAAACGGTTGGCGGCCCGGTGATTCCTGGAGAGCTGCTACCACCCTGGGCCGGGTGATGTTCAACGAGCTGCTGCCGATGAGCTACTCGTTCGTCAATGAGCAGATGCACAAGAAGGTACAGGCCGCGATCATCAACGACCTGGCCGAGCGCTACCCGATGATCGTGGTCGCCCAGACCGTGGACAAGCTCAAGGACGCCGGCTTCTACTGGGCCACCCGAAGCGGAGTCACGGTCGCCATGGCTGATGTGTTGGTGCCGCCGGGCAAGCAGGAGATCCTCGACGCCTATGAGG
>NZ_JBOHHI010000104.1:0-19525 GCF_050700595.1 Mycobacterium sp. | reverse complement strand
CCGTGCGTTCGGTCAAGAGGCAGATGGGCTCCGACTGGTCGATTGAGATCGACGGCAAGAAGTACACCGCGCAGGAGATCAGCGCCCGCGTTCTGATGAAGCTGAAGCGCGACGCCGAGGCCTACCTTGGTGAGGACATCACCGATGCGGTGATCACCACACCCGCCTACTTCAACGACGGCCAGCGCCAAGCCACCAAGGAGGCCGGCCAGATTGCTGGTCTGAATGTGTTGCGAATCGTCAACGAGCCGACCGCGGCCGCGCTGGCCTACGGGTTGGACAAGGGCGAGAAGGAGCAGCGCATCCTGGTGTTCGACCTCGGTGGCGGCACCTTCGACGTGTCGCTGCTGGAGATCGGCGAGGGCGTCGTCGAGGTCCGCGCGACTTCCGGCGACAACCACCTGGGCGGCGACGACTGGGACGACCGCATCGTCAGCTGGCTGGTCGACAAGTTCAAGGGGACCTCAGGCATCGACCTGACCAAGGACAAGATGGCCATGCAGCGGCTGCGGGAAGCGGCCGAAAAAGCCAAGATCGAGCTGTCCAGCTCGGGCAGCACCTCGATCAACCTGCCTTACATCACCGTCGACTCAGACAAGAACCCGCTGTTCCTCGACGAGCAGCTGACCCGCGCCGAGTTCCAGAAGATCACCCAGGACTTGCTGGACCGCACCAGTGCTCCATTCCAGTCGGTCATCAAGGATGCCGGTATCCCGGTCTCCGATATCGACCACGTGGTACTGGTGGGTGGGTCCACCCGCATGCCCGCGGTCTCCGAGCTGGTCAAGGAAATGACCGGTGGGCAGGAGCCCAATAAGGGCGTCAACCCCGACGAGGTCGTCGCGGTGGGCGCTGCCCTGCAGGCCGGTGTGCTCAAGGGTGAGGTGAAAGACGTTCTGCTGCTTGACGTTACGCCGCTGAGCTTGGGTATTGAGACCAAGGGTGGCGTGATGACCAAACTGATCGAACGCAACACCACGATCCCGACCAAGCGGTCGGAGACCTTAACCACGGCCGATGACAACCAGCCGTCGGTGCAGATCCAGGTCGATCAGGGCGAGCGCGAAATCGCGGCGCACAACAAGCTGCTCGGCTCCTTCGAGCTGACCGGCCTGCCGCCGGCCCCGCGCGGCGTGCCCCAGGTCGAGGTCACCTTCGACATCGATGCCAACGGCATCGTGCACGTCACGGCCAAGGACAAGGGCACCGGCAAGGAGAACACGATCCGCATCCAGGAAGGCTCCGGCCTGTCCAAGGAAGAGATCGACCGGATGATCAAGGACGCCGAGGCGCACGCCGAGGAGGACCGTAAGCGCCGCGAGGAAGCCGACGTCCGCAACCAGGCCGAGACGCTGGTGTATCAGACAGAGAAGTTCGTCAAGGAACAACGCGAAGCCGAGGGCGGTTCGAAGGTGCCCGAGGACACGCTGAACAAGGTTGACGCGGCAGTCGCTGAGGCCAAGGCGGCGTTGGGCGGCACCGACATCGGCGCGATCAAGTCGGCGATGGAGAAGCTCGGCGAGGAGTCGCAGGCGCTCGGTCAGGCGATCTACGAGGCCACCCAAGCGGCGCAGGCCGCCGGCGGCGCCGGTGATGGGTCCGGCAGTGCCGACGACGTCGTGGACGCCGAGGTGGTCGACGATGACCGGGAGGACAAGTGACGGAAGGCAATCCGCGCGAACAGGTAACGGTGACCGACAAGCGGCGGATTGATCCCGAGACCGGCGAGGTACGTCATGTAGCTTCCGGTCCGGCCCCCGGCGAGCCGGCACCGGAAGCTGCGGCAGCCGCGCCGGGAGGTCCGGCATCCGCTGACAAGGTGGCCGAGTTGACAGCCGATCTGCAGCGAGTGCAAGCCGACTACGCCAACTACCGCAAGCGGGCATTGCGCGAACAGCAGGCATCCGCTGAGCGGGCCAAGGCCACCGTCGTCAGCCAATTGCTCGGTGTGCTCGACGATCTCGACCGGGCACGCAGCCACGGGGATCTCGAGTCGGGGCCACTGAAGTCGGTCGCCGACAAGCTGACCAGCGCGCTGACCGGGTTGGGCTTGGCGGCGTTCGGGGCCGAGGGCGACGACTTCGACCCGGCGCTGCACGAGGCCGTCCAGCACGAGGGCGACGGCGCGGAGGGCTCCAAGCCGGTGATCGGCAACGTGATGCGCCAGGGTTACAAACTCGGCGACCAGGTGCTGCGGCATGCCATGGTCGGGGTGGTCGACACCGTCTCAGACGACGCAGTCGAGACTGTCGTCGACGCCGACACGGCCGACACGACCGGTAACGGCGCCGACACAGGCGAGCAGACCGCAGAATCTTAAAGCGACGGAGAATTACCCAGCAGCACGCGACAACGACGGGAAGGTGAGAGGGGGTGACGCGAAATGGCCCAGCGTGAGTGGGTCGAAAAGGACTTCTACAAGGAGTTGGGCGTCTCCCCCGACGCCAGCCAAGACGAGATCAAGCGCGCTTACCGTAAGCTCGCCTCCGAGTATCACCCGGACCGGAACCCGAACGATCCGCGCGCAGCGGAGCGGTTCAAGGCCGTCTCCGAAGCCAACAGCGTGCTGTCAGATGACGCCAAACGCAAGGAGTACGACGAAACCCGTCGCCTGTTCGCCGGCGGCGGGTTCGGCCGCCGGTTCGACGGCGGTTATAGCGGCGGTAACTTCGGCGGCTTCGGGATGGGCGGCGACGGCGCCGAGTTCAACCTCAACGATCTGTTCGACGCCGCGGGCCGCACCGGCGGCAGCAATATCGGTGACCTGTTCGGCGGCTTGTTCGGGCGCGGTGGCGCGCCGCGGCCCAGCAGGCCACGGCGCGGTAACGACCTGGAGACCGAGGCCGAGCTGAACTTCATCGAGGCCACCAAGGGTGTGGCGATGCCGTTGCGTCTGACCAGCCCGGCCCCGTGTACCAACTGTCACGGCAGCGGGGCCCGGCCCGGCACCAGTCCGAAGGTGTGCGCCACCTGCAACGGTTCGGGTGTGATCAGCCGCAACCAGGGTGCTTTCGGGTTCTCCGAGCCGTGCACGGATTGTCGCGGCAGCGGCTCGATCATCGAGCACCCCTGCGATCAGTGCAAGGGCACCGGTGTCACTACCCGCACCCGCACGATCAACGTGCGGATCCCACCGGGAGTCGAAGACGGACAACGGATCCGGCTGGCCGGTCAGGGGGAGGCCGGGCTGCGGGGCGCCCCTTCGGGCGACTTGTATGTGACCGTGCACGTGCGGGCGGACAAGGTATTCGGCCGCGACGGCGACGACCTGACCGTGACCGTCCCGGTCAGCTTCACCGAACTGGCTTTGGGCACGACACTTTCAGTGCCGACACTGGACGGGCGGGTCGGCGTTCGGGTACCCAAGGGCACTGCCGACGGCCGTATCCTGCGGGTGCGCGGGCGTGGGGTGGCCAAGCGCACCGGCGGTAACGGCGACCTGCTGGTCACTGTGAAGGTCGCGGTCCCGCCGAACCTGGAGGGCGACGCCATGGACGCGCTGGAGGCCTACGCGGCCGCCGAGCGGTCCAGCGGCTTTGACCCGCGGGCCGGATGGGCAGGTAACCGCTGATGGCCAAGAAGGACGATGCCCGGACGTTTTTGATCTCGGTGGCCGCCGAGCTGGCCGGCATGCATGCGCAGACTCTGCGTACCTACGACCGGCTTGGGCTGGTTAGTCCGCGCCGCAGTTCCGGTGGCGGGCGTCGGTATTCGCAGCACGACGTCGAACTGCTCCGTGAGGTGCAGCGGCTCTCCCAGGACGAGGGAGTCAACCTGGCCGGCATCAAGCGGATTATCGAGCTGACCAATCAGGTCGAGGCGCTACGGTCGCGGCTCAAGGAGATGGCTGTCGAGATCGAGCTGTTACGCGCCAACCAGCGTCGTGACATCGCGGTGCTACCCAAGAGCACCGCCGTGGTGGTCTGGAAGCCCCGGCGCTAGTTTTTGCGCAACCGCTCGGTGATCAACCCACCCGGATCGAAAACTGGGCGACGGCCGAATCACCCGGCCGCGCGACCCGGTAACCGCCGCGACGCAGCGCGTCGGTCGGCGCGGCCATCGGCTCGAAACACACCACATCCTCACCGGGCGGTGCGAAGATCTGCGCGGCTGGATATCCCTGTTCGAAGTGAACTTCGATGCGTCGACCGCCACCGGATACCGCGAACACCGCGCCGACCGGAACGTGGTCGTAGCCATCGTCGAAGGTCTTGTCGCCCAGTGGCTCCGTGGTTGCTTGCTGGTTTGACGACTCACCGGTCGGCAGGCTCCGCTCGTCGAGACCCAGGTGCCGCAGTGGCGGGGTCTCGATGATCCACTCGCGGCGCGGCACACCTGCTAGCTGTAGATACGGATGAAATCCAAAACACAGCGGGACAGCCTTGTCCCCGGTGGGGGTCACCGCGGTGCGCACGGTCAACGTCCGCTCGGCAAGCCGCACGCTCAGTGCCAGCAGGTGCGGAAACGGAAAGCTGGCCAGCAACTCTGGATCGGCGCCGAAGTCGGTTTCGGCGGTCAACTCGTTCTCCGATTCGGTGATCACCCGCCAACGCGGATACGCGGCCAGCACACCGTGAATCGGCAGTCCGTTGGGGTCGGGCCGCACGCCGTTGCTACCGAGTGTCAGTTCGACAGTCGCACCTTCTGCGGTATAGGTGTTGTCGCCCAGGCGATTTGCCCACGGGTAGAGAATCGGGATGCCCATAGTCTTAGCGTCGGAGATGTAGGCGTCCAGGCCGCGGTGCTGGCCGAGCAGCTGCACACCGGAGTCGAGCAACGACGAGCCGATCATCCCGGCGTCCGGCACAAACTGTGCCTGCATCGATGAGGACGGGTCGCGGAGCGTGACGATGTGCACGATGCCCAGCCTAGCTGGACAGCGGGTCGTGCTGGATGCGCTCCGGTGGTGCCCCTTTGGCGATCAGCGCGGCCTTGGTGGCGCGCACCATCGCCGGGCCGCCGCAAATCAGGATCTGCCGGTCACCCCAGCCGCCGTAGCGGGTCACCACGTCGGGCAGCCGGCCGGTCTGGCGCACATGCAGGCCACGCGGCGGAGTGATGTCGGGATAGTCGGCGGCCCACGCGGGGTCTGCGGGATACTCCGAGACCGGGGACACCGACAGCCATGGATTGTGCGCCGCGATCTGCCACAGGGTGGGCAAGTCATAAAGCTCGCAGGGGTAGCGGCCCCCGAAGAACATGTGCACCCGCGGGTTTTGCCCCCAGCGGGTGAGGTCCATGACGATCGAGCGCAGCGGCGCCAGGCCGGTGCTGCCGGCCACCATCAGCACATCGTCGCCGTCACGGTTGACCTGCAATCCGCCGTGCGGGCTGGACAGCCGCCAGCGGTCACCAGGCTCGCTTTCGCCGACGATGGCGGTGCTGACCAGCCCGCCGGAGACTGCCCGCACGTGAAACTCGATGGCGCCGCTGCCATCCGGCGGGATGGCCGGCGTCAGGTAGCGCCACCGCCGCGGGCACTGGGGCACCGCGACGTTGACGTATTGGCCCGGGTGGTAGTGCAGCGGGCGGTCCAGTTGTAGCCGGACCACCGCCAGATCACGCGATACCCGCAGATGTTCGATCACCGTGCCGTCCCACCAAGCGGGCCCATCCTCGGCGTCGGCGGCGCCGCTCATCACCCCGGTGATCAGGTTCAGCGACTGCCGCGCCACCTCCGCGACCGCCTCGGTCCAGGCTTCGGCCAGGTCGTCGCGCAGTGTGCTGTACAGCGCCTGCCGCAACGTCTCGTAGTGCGACGAAGCTACCCCGTACGTGCGGTGGTCGCGGCCCAGCTGAGCCAAGAACGTCACCGGAGCTTCGGCGCGCTGCGCGACCAGTTCGCCGTACACCCAGTTCAGCGCATGGGCGAATGCACGCCGCTGGCCCGCCATATCGGGCGGGAACAGATCACGCAGAGCGACGTCGAGGGAAAACCAGCGGCTGTAGAACCGGCCGATGAGCCCGTTCTTGTCGTCAGGGTCGACGGCGGCATGCAAGACCCGCAGCGCTTCGGCGTCGTCAAGGCCCACGGCCGACGATTTTATGCCCGTCCGCGCACCGCCCGTTACAGAGCGTGAATTCCTTTGTACAGCACCAACAAGCCGATCACGACGAGGATGACCGCGAGCAGCGCGGCGTTGTGCCGGTCCATCCAGTCCTTGAGCCGGGCCAGCGGGTCGTCGAGGCGCTCGCCGGCGCCGGCGTAGGCGACTATCGGAATTGCGACCGTCGAGGCGGCGACTCCGACAAAGATGGCCGCCGATATCCAGGCGCGCGTGAGGCCCAGCCCGGCGCTGCCGATCGCCAAACCCGCTGCCGCGCAGATCAACAGCACCTCGGGCCGCACTACCGCCAGCACCCCTCCCGTCACGCCCGCTCGAGCCGGCGTGAGGCTCTCCAGCGATCGCATCCATGCCGGTGAGTGGGTGTGGCGATGGCGGGTCAGCCACCGGAAGATGCCGAACGCGACGAGCGCGGCGCCCACGACGATCCGCAGCCACGACGCCCACATGGGCGGCGACTTGTGCAGGCCGCCGAGCAAACCGGAGATGCCGACGAAAAGAGCCGTCAGCGCGGTCAGTGTCACCAGCCAGCCACCGAGGAATGTCAGGCTGGTCGACCTGGGCCGCGGTGTGTGCAATACCAGCACCGCGGGGATGATCGACAGCGGCGAGAGGGCGATCACGAGCGCGAGGGAAATGAGTCCGGTCAGCGCCGAACCCCAGCTGCCTGTCACGCGAGAACCGTAGCCGAGCATTGACAGGTAGGGAAAATCCTACCTAATATCGGAACCCATGCCGCCGCGTTCCAAGACCAGCCGGGCCGACGTCGTCTTCGCGGCACTGGCCAACCCGACCCGTCGCGACATCCTCGACATGTTGCTCGACGGTCAGCGCACCGTGATTGCGCTCGCCGAGCGCTTCGACATGGCGCGGCCCAGTGTGTCCGAACACCTGAAAGTGTTACGCGACTGCGGGCTGGTCGCCGAGGACAAACACGGTAGGTTCCGGCACTATCGGGTCAACCCTGAACCGCTGCAGGAGATCTCGGCGTGGCTCAGCCATTACGAACGGTTCTGGCGCCAGCGGTTGACCGCCTTGGGTGAGCTACTCGGCGAAATGGAGGAGTCATGACCGAACTTGGCGCCGATCCCCGGGTCGTCGAGGTCGACCAGTTTTACCCTCATCCACCCGAGCGGGTGTGGCGGGCGCTGACCACGCCGGAGCTGATGGCGCGCTGGCTGATGGCGCCGACCGGGTTCGCGCCGGTGGTGGGTACCCGGTTCAGTTTCCGCGGCCAACCGATGCCGTCGGTCGGCTTCTCCGGCGAGATCGCCTGCGAGGTGCTCGACGTGGTCGACGGTGAACGGCTGGCGATCAGCTGGGCCGACGCGCAGTCGGACAAGCCGCCCGCCTGGGTCGTGACCTGGACCTTGTGTCCTGAGGGCACCGGCACCCGCGTCGTTCTGCGCCACAGCGGGTTCGACCCCGACGACGTGGTCCAGCTGCGCTCGCGGAGCATCATGGGCAACGGCTGGGTCCGCATTGCGGCACAGCTTGGCGAACTGCTGGACTCGACGGCCAAAAATCACCAGGGTTGAGCGGAACAGACTCAACCTTGACGACGTTGAACATCGCGACAAGCATTTTTACCCGTACCTTTTCGACCCCCGAGGGAGATCGTTGTGAACTCTTTCAACCCGACCACCAAGGCTCAAGCGGCGCTGACGTCGGCCTTGCAGGCGGCTTCGGCCGCCGGGCATCCCGAGATCCGGCCCGCTCATCTGCTGTTGGCGCTGCTGACGCAGAACGACGGGATCGCCGCGCCGCTGCTGGAGGCCGTCGGCGTCGAGCCGGCCACCATCCGCGCCGAGACACAGCACCTACTCGACCAGCTGCCGCAGACCACCGGTGCCAGCTCGCAACCACAGCTGTCCCGCGAGTCGCTGGCCGCGATCACCACCGCTCAGCAGCTGGCCACCGAGCTGGACGACGAGTACGTCTCCACCGAACATCTGATGGTCGGGTTGGCCACCGGCGACTCCGACGTCGCCAAGCTGCTGACCGGTCACGGCGCCTCCCCACAAGCCCTGCGGGAAGCCTTCGTCAAGGTACGCGGCAGCGCCCGGGTCACCAGTCCCGACCCGGAGGCCACCTACCAGGCGCTGGAGAAGTACTCCACCGACCTGACCGCGCAAGCCCGCGAAGGCAAGCTCGACCCGGTCATCGGGCGCGACAACGAGATCCGCCGCGTCGTGCAGGTTTTGAGCCGTCGCACCAAGAACAACCCGGTGCTCATCGGCGAACCCGGCGTCGGCAAGACCGCCATCGTGGAAGGTCTGGCCCAGCGCATCGTCACCGGCGACGTCCCGGAAAGCCTGCGCGACAAGACCATCGTCGCGCTCGACCTGGGCTCGATGGTCGCCGGCTCGAAGTACCGCGGCGAGTTCGAGGAACGGCTGAAGGCGGTGCTCGACGACATCAAGAACTCCGCCGGGCAGATCATCACCTTCATCGACGAGCTGCACACCATCGTCGGCGCCGGCGCGACCGGCGAGGGCGCGATGGATGCCGGCAACATGATCAAGCCGATGCTGGCCCGCGGCGAGCTGCGGCTGGTCGGCGCGACCACGCTCGACGAGTACCGCAAGCACATCGAGAAGGACGCCGCACTGGAGCGACGGTTCCAGCAGGTCTACGTCGGTGAGCCGTCGGTCGACGACACCATCGGCATCCTGCGCGGGCTGAAGGACCGCTACGAGGTGCACCACGGCGTGCGGATCACCGACTCCGCGCTGGTCGCCGCCGCGACGCTGTCTGACCGCTATATCACCGCCCGGTTTTTGCCGGACAAGGCCATCGACCTGGTCGACGAGTCCGCCAGCCGGTTACGCATGGAGATCGACTCCCGGCCCGTCGAGGTCGACGAGGTCGAGCGGCTGGTCCGCCGGCTGGAGATCGAGGAGATGGCGCTGGCCAAAGAGGACGACGAGGCGTCGAAGGAGCGGCTGGAGAAACTGCGCGCCGAGCTGGCCGACCACAAAGAAAAGCTCGCGGAATTGACCACCCGCTGGCAGAACGAGAAGAACGCAATCGACGTGGTCCGCGAGCTCAAGGAGCAGCTGGAGACGTTGCGCGGCGAGTCCGATCGCGCCGAGCGCGACGGCGATCTGGCCAAGGCCGCCGAGCTGCGCTACGGGCGCATCCCCGAGATCGAGAAGAAACTCGACGCCGCGCTGCCACAGGCCGAGGCTCGGGAAGCCGTGATGCTCAAGGAAGAAGTCGGCCCCGACGACATCGCCGACGTGGTGTCGGCGTGGACGGGCATCCCGGCCGGCCGGCTGCTCGAAGGCGAGACCGCCAAGCTGCTGCGGATGGAAGACGAGCTGGGCCGCCGTGTCGTCGGCCAGAAGAAGCCGGTCCAGGCCGTCTCCGACGCGGTACGTCGCAGCCGGGCCGGCGTGTCCGACCCCAACCGCCCGACCGGGGCGTTCATGTTCCTCGGCCCCACCGGTGTCGGCAAGACCGAGCTGGCCAAGGCGCTGGCCGATTTCCTGTTCGACGACGAGCGGGCAATGGTCCGCATCGACATGAGCGAGTACGGCGAAAAGCACACGGTGGCCCGCCTGGTCGGTGCACCGCCCGGATACATCGGCTACGAGCAGGGCGGTCAGCTGACCGAGGCGGTACGCAGGCGGCCCTACACGGTGGTGTTGTTCGACGAGATCGAGAAGGCCCACCCGGACGTGTTCGACGTGCTGTTGCAGGTGCTCGATGAAGGCCGGCTCACCGACGGGCAGGGCCGTACGGTCGACTTCCGCAACACCATCCTGATCCTGACGTCCAACCTCGGGTCGGGCGGCAGCGATGAACAGGTGATGGCCGCGGTTCGGGCCACGTTCAAGCCGGAGTTCATCAACCGGCTCGACGACGTGCTGATCTTCGAGGGTCTCGACCCCGGGGAGTTGGTGCAGATCGTCGACATCCAGCTGGCCCAGCTGGACAAGCGGCTGGCGCAGCGGCGGTTGCAACTGGAGGTGTCGCTACCGGCCAAGCAGTGGCTGGCGCAGCGCGGGTTCGACCCGGTTTACGGTGCGCGTCCGCTGCGCCGACTGGTGCAGCAGGCCATCGGCGATCAGCTCGCCAAGATGCTGCTGGCCGGTGAGGTCCACGACGGCGACACCGTGCCGGTCAACGTCAACCCGGACGGCGAGTCGCTGATCCTCGGCTAATACCGCGCGCCGCTCTAGCAAACCTTAATTTGGTTGTGACCTGGTCGCATTCCCGATTACGGACTGATAGCGGTTACGCTACGTGCAATGGTCCCGCTGTGGTTTACGCTCTCCGCGCTGTGCTTTGTCGGCGCGACGGTGTTGCTGTACGTCGACATCGATCGGCGCCGGGGGCGGGGCCGTCGCCGTAAGTCGTGGGCGCGCTCGCACGGATTCGACTACGAACCGGAATCCACCGAGATCCTCAAACGCTGGAAGCGCGGGGTGATGTCGACCGTCGGCGATATCCCGGCCCGCAACGTGGTGTTGGGTCAGATCCGCGGCGAGGCGGTGTTCATCTTCGACCTCGAAGAGGTCGCCACGGTGATTGCGTTGCACCGCAAGGTCGGTACCAACGTCGTCGTCGATGTGCGGCTCAAGGGCCTGAAAGAGCCTCGCGAGAACGATATTTGGTTGCTGGGCGCGATCGGCCCGCGAATGGTGTACTCCACTAACCTGGATGCGGCGCGGCGGGCCTGCGACCGGCGGATGGTCACGTTCGCCCACACCGCACCGGACTGTGCCGAGATCATGTGGAACGAGGAGAACTGGACGCTGGTCAGCATGCCGGTCACGTCTACCCGCGCCCAATGGGACGAAGGTCTGCGCACGGTGCGTCAGTTCAACGACCTGCTGCGGGTGCTGCCGCCGGTGCCGCAACAGGCCACCCAGCCGCCCTCGGCCGCACGTCGTAACGCGGCGCCGAGCCGCCCGCTGGCGCCGGCAAGCCGAGCAGACCTGCCGCCCCGGCGCGCGGACGCTCCACCGCGTTCCGAGCCGGCCCGGCGCGCCCCGACCGAACCTGCCCGCCCGGAGAAGGGTCCCGGCGGAGCGGTCCGCCGGCCGCCGCAGAGTCGCAACGGCCACCACGCCGCGCATTACCAGCGCTGATCCTCGGGGCGTTCGCGAAAACCATGCCCACACCCCCGCTCGCAGGCATCAAGATTCTCGACCTCACCGGAATCCAGGCCGGACCGGCCTGCACGCAGCTGCTGGCCTGGCTGGGCGCCGACGTGGTGAAGGTCGAGCGTCGCGAGAGCGGGGACGAAACACGCCGTCAGCTATGCGATATACCCGACGTCGACTCGCTGTTCTTCACCATGCACAACGGCAACAAGCGATCGATCACGGTGGACCTGAAAAGTCAAGGGGGCCTGGAGATCGTCGAAAAGCTGACCGCCGGCGCCGACGTGCTGACCGAGAATTTCGGGCCGGGTGTGCTGGACCGGCTGGGGTTGACCTGGGGCCGGCTGCAGGCTCTGAATCCGCGACTGATCCTGGCGTCGATCAAGGGTTTCGACGCCGAGTCGCGGTGGTCGAACGCAAAGGCCTACGAGAACGTCGCGCAGGCTACCGGCGGCGCCGCCTCCACCACCGGGTTTCCGGACGGGCCTCCGACGATCGGTGGCGCGGCGATCGGTGACTCCAACACGGGCATGCATCTGGCGATCGGCATCCTGGCGGCGTTGCTTGGACGGGAGAAGGCCGGTGTGGGCCAACGGGTCTCGGTGTCCATGCAGGATGCGGTACTCAATCTGTGCCGGGTCAAGCTGCGCGATCAGCAGCGTTTGGAACGCATCGGGCGGCTGCCGGAGTACCCCAACGACACCTTCACCGACACGGTTCCCCGCGCCGGCAACGCCAGCGGCGGAGGGCAACCCGGTGCGATGCTCAAGTGCAAGGGCGCCCAGAACGACCCCAACGCGTACATGTACGTCATCGTGCAGGACCACAACTGGGCGCCCACCTGCGAGGCGATCGGGCGTCCCGAGTGGGTGACCGACCCGGACTACGCCACCGCCGAAGCGCGAGTTCATCGTTTCGCCGACATCTTCGCCGGCATCGAGGAGTGGCTGGCCGACAAGACCAAATACGAGGCGTTCGACATCTTGCGCCGCCACGGTGTGCCCTGCGGACCGGTGCTGAGCATGAAGGAGATCGCCGAAGACCCGGACCTGCGCAAAAGCGCAACCGTAGTCCAGGTGCCGCACCCAGTGCGCGGGCCCTACCTCACAATCGGCAGCCCGATCAAATTCTCCGACTTCACACCAGACGTCGGCCCATCGCCGTTGCTCGGCGAGCACACCGACCAGGTGCTGGCCGAACTCGGCTACGACGGCGCGGCGATCGCCCGGCTACGCGCCGAACACGCGATCTGATGCCGGGCTCGTGCTCAGTACACTAGCGCCGTGCCTCGCCGCGTCGCCCTGATCACCGGGCCCACCTCCGGGATCGGCGCCGGTTTCGCGCGGCGCTATGCCGCCAATGGGTATGACCTGGTGCTGGTCTCCCGCAACGCCGAGCGGCTGACGCAACTGGCCGCCGAGTTGCGTGACGAGGCCGGCCGCGGCGTCGAGGTGCTGTCGGCCGATTTGGCCGAATCCGCCGACCGCGGCAAGGTCGCCGAGCGGCTGGCCGCCGGTGTTGACGTGCTGGTGAACAATGCCGGCTTCGGCACCGCGGGTGAATTCTGGACCGCGGAGCCCGCGCTGCTGCAGGCGCAGCTGGATGTCAACGTGACCGCGGTGATGCAGCTGACCCGGGCCGCGCTGCCACCGATGCTCGAGGTCGGCGCCGGCACCGTCATCAACATCGCCAGTGTCGCCGGTTTGCTGTCGGGCCGGGGATCGACGTACTCGGCGTCCAAGGCGTGGGTGGTGTCGTTCACCGAAGGACCGGCCGGTGGGCTGAAGGGCACCGGCGTCGGCGTGCACGTTGTGTGCCCGGGCTACGTGCACACCGAATTCCATGACCGCGCCGGGATCGACATGGCCTCGCTGCCGTCGTTCCTGTGGCTCGAGGTCGACGACGTTGTCTCCGAATGCCTGGCCGACGTCGCGCGCGGGAAAGTGATCAGCATTCCCGGCGTGCAGTATAAGATGCTCGTCGCCGCCACCCGGATGCTGCCACGACGCTTGGCGCGCGTCACCACCAACAGGCTCGGCAGGGGCCGTGGCCGCACCTGAATTGTCGCTGGCCGATCGCGACGAGTTGGCCGACCTGGTGCGCCGGCTGTCGGTGGTGCACGGCCCGGTCACGCTGTCATCGGGCCAACAAGCCGACTACTACGTCGACCTGCGTCGCGCCACCCTGCACCACCGGGCCGCTCCCTTGATCGGCCGGCTGATCCGCGAACTCACCGACGACTGGCAGTACGCGGCGGTCGGCGGCCTGACCCTGGGCGCGGATCCGGTTGCCACTGCGGTCATGCACGCCCCGGGCCGCCCGATCGACGCGTTCGTGGTGCGCAAGTCAGTGAAAAGCCATGGCATGCAACGTCGTATCGAGGGACCCGATATAACCGGGCGGCGGGTGCTGGTGGTCGAGGACACCAGTACCACCGGCGCCTCGGCGCTGACCGCGGCGCGCGCCGTGCGGGAGGCCGGCGGCGAAGTGGTGGGCGTGGCGACCGTGGTGGACCGCGCCACCGGCGCGGCCGAAACCATCGAAGCCGAAGGGCTGCCCTACCGCAGCGTGCTGGGCTTGGCGGATCTGGGACTGTCGGACCTAGGGCTGCGTTAGGCGCCGTGCGGACTCTGATCGCGATGGCTGCGACGCTCGCGCTGGTCTCGGCCTGCTCGGGTTCTGATCGCCGCGACGTCGTCTACGGTGCACAGTCCGCGCGGCTGGGTGAGTCTTCGGCGGTCCTGGGCTGGAACTTCTCGGTGTCCAACCTGCGCTGGACCGCCGACTACGTGCTGATCGACGTGGACGCCGCCCCGACCGACCCAGCCGCGCCGCACGCCGAATCCTCCGACGTCCGGTTCGGGCTCTACGGTGCGCTGGCGCATCCCATGGAAGCCACCGGCATCGGCAGCTGTGACACGGCGAAAAATGTTGTCGTGCAATCACTGTCGTCTCCTGCGCCGGACCGGCTCACCGGCACCGTATGCCTGGGCCCGCTCAAGGACCGCAGCGCCGTCCGCGGGGTGTACCTGTATTCGCCGCGCGACCGGATCGCCGGCACCGCGGCCGCCTATCCGGCGACGTTCCCGGTGGGCATGCTGCCCACCAAAAAGAGCGACGCCGGGATGGTGGTGCGGACCACCAGCGTGTCGGCATGGCGCGCCGACGGCACCCGGTTGACCCAGGCATCGCTCGGTGACCCGGGGATATTCACCGGCAACGGCTACATGTTGCTGGGTCTGGTCGCCGACACCATCGCGGGGCGCTACCGCGACGACTCCGCGGCCCGCGGCGGCCCGATGATGCTGCTCGCCGCCCCCACCGAGCCCGCCCCAGGGCTGAGCGCCGCGTGCTCGACGTACGGGTCGTCGGCGCTGATCCTGCCCGAAGCCTCGCTGGACGCCGTGCACGTCGCCGCATCGCTATGCACCCAGCGCGAGATCAACCAAGCTCTGCTGTATGCCACCGTCGCAGTGGTGGGCACCCACGCCGCGCTCTGGAGGATCAATGACTGAACCCGGGCCCACCGAATGGGGCACCCCGACCGGCGGCACCGGCCCCTGGGTGGGGGAGCCCCCGGAGGACCCGCGATACGACCCGACGTTGCTGCGCGACGGCGACACCCGCAACGTCGTCGACGCCTACCGGTATTGGACCCGGGAGGCGATCATCGCCGACATAGACCGGCGCCGGCACCCGCTGCACATCGCGATCGAAAACTTCGGCCACGACGCCAACATCGGCGCGGTGGTGCGCACCGCCAACGCGTTCGCCGTGGACACCGTGCACATCGTGGGCCGCAGGCGGTGGAATCGCCGCGGCGCCATGGTCACCGACCGCTACCAGCGGCTGTGCCATCACGACCACATCGCCGGGCTGCTCGACTTCGCGGCGGGCGCGAACCTGACCGTGGTCGCCGTCGACAACGTTCCCGGCGCCACCCGGCTGGAGCAAACCGACCTGCCGCGGGACTGCCTGCTGGTGTTCGGCCAGGAGGGGCCGGGCCTCACCGACGAGGCCCGGGTGGGTGCCGCGCTGACCGTGTCGATCGCCCAATTCGGCTCGACGCGCAGCATCAATGTCGCCGTCGCCGCCGGGATCGCCATGCATGCCTGGATCACCCGGCACGGAAACATCGAACGGGCCTGGTAAGGCAGGATCAATGGACATGGATCCTCGATGGGCCAATCGGGCGGCGAGCGCGGAAACCGCGGTCGCCACCCGGCATCTGAAAAGGCTGTGGGCGCTGCCGGGAACCCAGCTGGGCGTGGTGGCCTGGCCGCCGGTCCGACGCGACCGGTTGTTCGGCAGCTGGCACTACTGGTGGCAGGCGCACCTGCTGGACTGTCTGGTCGACGCGCAGCTGCGCGACCCAAAACCCGAGCGGCACAGCATGATCAAACGCCAGGTCCGTTCGCACCGATTGCGCAACGTCGGTCGCTGGATCAACGACTACTACGACGACATGGCATGGCTGGCGCTGGCGCTGGAGCGCGCCTCCCGGGACGCCGGCGTCGAACGGGACCGCGCGCTGCACAAGCTGAACGACCAGCTCGTCAAGGCATGGGTACCCGAGGACGGCGGTGGCATCCCGTGGCGCAAGCAGGATCAGTTCTTCAACGCTCCGGCAAATGGCCCGGCCGGGGTCTTCCTGACCCGCTATGGCGACCGGCTGAAGCGCGCTCAGCAGATGGCCGACTGGATCGACACCACACTGATCGACCCCGAGACCCACCTGGTTTTCGACGGCATCAAGGCCGGTTCGCTGGTACGCGCCCAGTACAGCTACTGCCAGGGTGTGGTGCTCGGGCTGGAAACCGAGCTTGCCGCGCGGACCGGTGACGCGCGGCACGCGCCACGGGTGCACCGGTTGGTCGCCGCGGTCAGCGAGCAGATGGCCTCCTCGGGGGTGCTCAAGGGGGCCGGCGGCGGCGACGGCGGCCTGTTCGGCGGAATCACTGCCCGTTACCTGGCGCTGGTCGCCACCGCGCTGCCGGGGGAGTCCGCCGAGGACGTCACGGCCCGCGCCACCGCCCGTACGCTGGTGCTGTCCTCGGCGCAGTCGGCGTGGGACTACCGGCAGACGGTGGACGGACTCCCGTTGTTCGGTCCGTTCTGGGATCGCTACCCCGAGATGCCCGCGGTCGGCGGCAAGCAGGCCAAGTTCGTCGAGGGCGCGGTGAACGCCTCCGAGGTGCCCGCCCGCGACCTGTCGGTGCAGCTGTCCGCCTGGATGCTGATGGAGGCCGCATACGCGGTGACCGCGGCCGATGACGAGAGGAACAGCTTGTGAGCAAAGTTCACCCCGACGCCGAGTCCGCGCTGGCCGACCTGCTCAAGGACGGCATCACCGTCGCCTCCGGCGGGTTCGGCCTCTGCGGCATTCCGGAGAATCTGATCCGGGCGCTGGTGGACAGCGGCGTCAAGGACCTCACCATCGTCGGAAACAACGCCGGAGTGGACGGTTTCGGCATGGGTCTGCTGCTCAAGGCGCGACAGGTGAAAAGAGTGATCGCCTCCTACGTCGGCGAGAACA
The DNA here is from genome assembly GCF_050700595.1 of Mycobacterium sp. GTDB lineage: Bacteria > Actinomycetota > Actinomycetes > Mycobacteriales > Mycobacteriaceae > Mycobacterium. The sequence goes on along the minus strand of NZ_JBOHHI010000104.1, from coordinate 2,810 downwards.
AGGAGTTCGAACGCCAGGTGCTGTCCGGCGAGCTGGACCTGACGCTCACGCCCCAGGGCACGCTGGCGGAGAAGTTGCGTGCCGGCGGCGCAGGCATTCCCGGCTTCTACACCCGCACGGGCTATGGCACCTTACTCGCCGAGGGCAAGGACACCCGGGTCTTCGACGGCACCGAATACGTTCTGGAAGAAGGCATCCGCGCCGACGTGGCGCTGGTCAAGGCCTGGAAGGGGGACACGGCGGGCAACCTCGTCTATCGCAAGACGGCGCGCAACTTCAACCCGCTGGTCGCCACCTGCGGCGCAGTGACGGTCGCCGAGGTGGAAGAACTCGTCGAGGTCGGCGAGCTGGATCCCGACCTGATCCATACCCCGGGCATCTATGTGGACCGCATCATGGCGGGACGCGATTACGAGAAACGCATCGAGTTTCGCACCGTCAGCAACGGTGCTGAGCTAACGGGCGACAGCCCGATTCGCGAGCGGATGGCTCAGCGCGCCGCCGCCGAACTGCGCGACGGCTACTACGTGAACTTGGGCATCGGCATCCCGACGCTGGTGGCCAACTTCATTCCCGACGACATCAACGTCACGCTGCAGTCCGAGAACGGCCTGCTCGGCATCGGTTCCTACCCGACCGAAGAGACCGTCGACCCCGATCTCATCAACGCCGGCAAGCAGACCATCACCAGTCTGCCCGGGTCGAGCTTTTTCAGCAGCGCCGATTCCTTCGCGATGATCCGTGGTGGCCACATCGATCTCTCAATCCTGGGTGGCCTCGAGGTGGCGGAGAACGGCGACCTGGCCAACTGGATGGTGCCGGGCAAGATGGTCAAGGGGCCGGGCGGCGCGATGGATCTGGTATCGGGCGTGAAGCGGGTGATCATCGTCATGGATCACACCGCCAAAGACGGCAGCTCAAAGATCCTCAAGCAATGCACGCTGCCGGTCACCAGCAAGGGCGTGGTGGATCTGATCATCACCAACCTGTGCGTGTTCGACGTCGAGCCGGGACAGGGACTGATCCTCACCGAGTTGCATCCCGGGGTGACCGTCGAGGAGGTGCGCGCCAAGACCGACTGCGACTTCAAGGTCGCTTTGAGCTAGTCACTCCGATAACGGCAGCTGCTGGCGGTCCTGCTCGGGTGCGCGGCGGCGGTTGCGGTAGACCCGTCCCGCCGAGATCAGGGCCGGCAGCAGCGACACGAACAAGATAGCCAGGATGATCTTTTCCAGGTTCTCATGGACGAAGCCGACGTTGCCCAGGAAGTAGCCCGCCAGTGTGGCGCCCGCACCCCAGGCGATACCGCCGACGATGTCGAACCCGAGGAACAGCGGATAGCGCATGTAGGAAACCCCGGCGATCACCGGGACGAACGTCCGCACAAACGGTGCGAAGCGGGCCAGAATGATCGCCGTGGGCCCGTACTTCTCGAAGAAGGCATGCGACTCGGTCACGTAGTGCTTTTTGAAGAAGCGGGAGTCTTCTTTCTTGAACAGCGCCGGGCCGATCCGGCGCCCGATGAAATACCCGGTCTGGTCGCCGAGCACTGCGACGATCGCAACGCAGGTGGCCAGCACCTCGATACTCACCGGCGGCTGTGCGCTGGCGGCCAGCAAGCCGCCGGTGAAGAGCAGCGACTCCCCGGGCAACAGCGGAAACAGCAGCCCGGTCTCGATGAACACGATCAGCAGGATGCCGGGCAGTACCGCGTGCCCGAACACGCCTTGGGCACCCAACCAGTACATCGGGTCAAGCAGGTCAGGCAACGCGACCAGGCTGGTAGTCATCGCTCCTCAAGATACCGGCGCCGGTAATCGATCCGGACAACGTGGGCCTGGCCGGGCTGTTTAACGCGACGGTGTTCTTGGAATACTGGAGGCACAAGTCGTCCAGGAAGGAAGTTTCATGCCCATCGCAACGCCCGAGCTCTACGCCGAGATGCTGCAGCGTGCCAAGGAGAACTCGTACGCCTTCCCGGCCGTCAACTGCACGTCATCGGAAACCGTCAACGCAGCGCTCAAAGGGTTCGCGGACGCCGGCAGCGACGGCATCATCCAGTTCTCCACCGGTGGCGCCGAGTTTGGCTCCGGCCTCGGGGTGAAGGATATGGTGACCGGCGCGGTCGCGCTCGCCGAGTTCGCCCACGTCGTCGCCGCCAAATATCCGATCAACGTGGCGCTGCACACCGACCACTGCCCCAAGGACAAGCTGGACGGTTACGTGCGCCCGTTGCTGGCAATCTCGGCGGAGCGGGTGTCGGGCGGCAAGAACCCGCTGTTTCAGTCACACATGTGGGACGGCTCGGCAGTGCCGATCGATGAAAACCTCGACATCGCCCGCGAGCTGCTCAAAGCGGCGGCCGCCGACAAGATCATCCTGGAGATCGAGATCGGCGTGGTCGGCGGCGAAGAGGACGGGGTGGCCAACGAGATCAACGAGAAGCTGTACTCCACCCCGGAGGACTTCGAAAAGACAATCGATGCGCTGGGCACCGGCGAGCATGGCAAGTACCTGCTGGCCGCGACATTCGGCAACGTGCACGGCGTCTACAAGCCCGGCAACGTCAGGCTGCGCCCCGACATCTTGGCCCAGGGACAGAAGGAGGCGTCGGCCAAGCTCGGCCTGCCCGAAGGGTCCAAGCCGTTCGACTTCGTCTTCCACGGCGGTTCGGGGTCGGAGAAGTCGGAGATCGAGGAGACGCTGCGCTACGGCGTGGTGAAGATGAACGTCGACACCGATGCCCAGTACGCGTTCACCCGCCCGATCGCCGGTCACATGTTCAGCAACTACGACGGCGTGCTCAAGGT
>NZ_JBOHHI010000103.1:0-9966 GCF_050700595.1 Mycobacterium sp. | reverse complement strand
GCCGCGCGGGCATGCACGAACGCGGCCGCGGCCGCCGCCTCGCCGGCCGGCAGCCCGGCGGCGAGCAGCGCGCCGATCATGCCGGACAGCACGTCTCCGGAGCCGGCGGTGGCCGCCCAGGACTGGCCGGCCGGATTGAGGTAGACCGTGCCACCCGGCTCGGCGATGACGGTGACGTTGCCCTTGAGCAGCACGGTGGCGCCGAACGCGTCGGCCAGCTTGCGCGTCGCGCCGACGCGGTCCTCGCCCGGCGGAGCGCCGGCCAGGCGAGCGAACTCACCGGCGTGCGGCGTCAGCACGGTCGGGGCGTCGCGGCCGGCGACCATGTCGGGATGGGCCGCCACGATGGTCAGCCCGTCGGCGTCGACGATCACCGGCAGGTCGGTGTCCAACACGAACCACAGCGCAGCGGCCCCGTTGTCTTCGGTGCCCAGCCCGGGCCCGACGACCCAGGACTGCACCCGCCCGGCCGCGGCGGGGCTGGGCGCCGCGACGGCCTCGGGCCAGTGCGATAGCACCTGGTCCAGCGCACTGCCCGCGTAGCGGACCATCCCGGACGTGGCCGCGATCGCCGCCCCCGTGCACAGCACCGCGGCGCCCGGATACGTCGACGAGCCCGCCAGGACACCGGTCACTCCCTGGGTGTACTTGTCGTCGTGGGGTCCGGGCACCGGCCAGCGCGCGGCTACGTCGGCGGCCTCGAAGCCGAGCATGTCGGTATCCGGCAGGTCCAGGCCGATATCCACCAATTTCACGCGGCCGCAGTCGGCCAGCGCGTGTACGGGTTTGCGCCCGCCGAAGGTGACCGTCGACGCGGCGTGCACGGCCGCACCGGTGATCGTCCCGGTCGTCACGTCGATACCGCTGGGGATGTCGACGGCCACCACCGGGATCGCGGCCACGCCCGGCTTTTCCAGAGCCGCGAAAACCTCGGCCGCCGCCGGCCGCAGCGGGCCGGTCCCTGAGATGCCCACCACACCATCAATAACCAGATCGGTCGCGGCCGAAACACTTTGGACAATGCGGCCACCGGCTTTGGTGAACGCCGCCAGTCCCTTGCGATGGGCGCGGTCCGGGCTGAGCAGCACGGCGTCAGCGGCGGCGCCACGGCGGCGCAGGAACGTCGCCGCCCACAGCGCGTCGCCGCCGTTGTCGCCCGAGCCGACGACCGCGCACACGCGCCGACCGGCCACCCCGCCGGTGCGGGCGGTCAACTCGGCGATTATCGCGGTGGCCAATCCGAACGCCGCGCGTCGCATCAACGCACCGTCGGGCAGGCCGGCCAGCAGCGGCGCTTCGGCCTGACGAATCGTCTCAGCCGAGTAGTAGCGCCGCATCAGCTGATACTCCTCCGCTCGGCTTGATTGCCCGGCTCGCCCGCGCCTCACCAAGGTTACGTGGCCCGAGGTGCCGCTCACCGCGACCCGGACTTAGCCGTCAGCCTGCGGAATGCCCGGGCCGGATTGAGCGGTGGGCCGTCGCGTCGGCGGGCCATCGGATAAAAGCACAGCCCGATGAAGATCGCCGAGAAGTGGCCGATCGCGGTGAAGTTCAGGTCCGCGCTCAGCCCTGCGCCGTAGTAGATGACCAGCGCCGCCAGATAGCCCCATCGCCACGGCGACGCAATGTGGTAGGTCAGCACCGCCATCACTCCGACCATGAAGTAGCTGACCCCGACGTCGCGAACGTGGACCATCCTCTCGGGCTCCATGTGCTGCTGGATCGCCAGATACAGCAAGCCTTCGCTGATATAGGTGGCGACGGTATGCGCGGTGAGACCGACTGCCAGCCAGCGTATTTGTCTCAGCCACTGCTCGGCCGGCGCCAGGAAGAGCGTGAACAGCAGTAGGCACATCAACCAGTCCGTGCCGTCGACCCAGAACAGGCTGACGAAGAGCACGTACAGCGGGTCGGTGCCTAAATGATGAATGTTGGTGGAGCGATGGACGAGTACGGCATGCAACTCGTGGCGGCTGAGTTGGTATTGCACGACCGTGGTGACCAGCAGCACCGCCAGCCACAGATACGTCAGCGGCGCGCCGCGCACGAACCGCCACCCCGCCTTTAACCTCACGTTCGGCCCCTTGATCCGTTACGACGCCACGCGTATCGTATCGGCCTATTACGAAACCGTGAGTAGCGTAATGGTGCGAAAGGACTCTTACGTGATGCGCAGTCGCTACGCCGGCCAGCCGTTCACCACACCGACCGCCGACATCGATGCCGCACTACAGCAGGTCAGCATTCCGACGCTGCTGCTCTCGCTCGTGCACATCACCGGCGACCCGCGCTTTATCCGCGACTTCAAACAGGCCGGCATCTTCCTCAACGAAGTTCAGGGGTTCATGTCGGAGGAGGACAAGGCTCGCGCCCGCACCGAAGCATTGCCGGTGATCACCGACTATCGCGACCGCGGCTGTCCCGAGCCGGCGCCGCTGCCCCGCGAGCTGATTCAGGAAATGATGAACTGGGCGGCGTGCGAGACCGTCCCCGACGGCTACCTCGCCTTGCTCGTCGAAGAACTGGACCTCGATGGGGTCGATCCCCGCCGCCCGGCGCCGCTGGACCCGGCCCGCGCCGCCGAACTGCCCGTGGTGGTTATCGGCTGCGGTGAATCCGGCATCCTGGCCGGAATTCGCCTCAAGCAGGCCAGCATTCCGTTCACGATAATCGAGAAAAACGCAGGCCCGGGCGGAACCTGGTGGGAGAACAGCTATCCCGGTGCCCGGGTTGACGTCGCTAACCACTTCTATTGTTACAGCTTCGAGCCCAGCAACGACTGGATGCACTTCTTCGCCGAACAGCCGGAGTTGCAGGCGTATTTCACCGGGCTGATCGACAAGCACGGTCTGGGCCGGCATGTGCGGTGGCAGACGGAGGTGACCGCAGCCGCCTGGAACGACCGCGACGGCATGTGGACGGTCAGGGCGCGCTCGCCCTACGGCGGGGTTGCCACGATGCGCGCGCGTGCCGTCATCACCGCCGTCGGCCAACTGAACCGGCCACTCATGCCTGAATTCGACGGCGCCGACACCTTCACCGGACCGTCATTTCATTCCGCAGCCTGGGACCACACCGTCGACCTCTCCGGCAAGCGTGTTGCGCTGATCGGCGCCGGCGCCAGCGGTTTTCAGATCGCATCGGCAATCGCCGACGACGTCGCGCATCTCACCGTCTTTCAGCGCACCGCGCAGTGGATGTTCCCTAACCCGATGTACCACGACTCTGTCGGCGATGGCGTGCGCTGGGCGATGACCCACTTGCCGTTCTACGGCCGCTGGTACCGGTTTTTGGTCATGTGGCCCGGTGCCGACAAAGGGCTTGACGCGGCCCGGGTCGACCCGGGCTACCCCGATCAGGACTATGCGGTCAGCGAGATCAACGCCGCCGCCCGGCTGATGTTCACCGACTGGATCACCAATCAGGTTGGTAAAGACCAGGATCTGTTGGCCAAGGTGCTACCGGACTACCCGGCAACCGGCAACCGGCAAACGAACCCTGCAGGACAACGGCAGCTGGCTTACCACGCTGCGCCGCGACAACGTCGATCTGGTGCGCACCCCGATCCAGCGGATTGCCTCCGACGGTGTCGTCACCGCCGACGGCGTCGATCACGACGCCGATATCATCGTCTACGCCACCGGGTTCCGGCACACCGATGTGCTCTGGCCGATGACGATCACCGGCCGCGACGGTGTTGATTTGCGCAGCACCTGGGGGCGACGCCCGTACGCCCATCTGGGGATCACCGTTCCGGGATTCCCCAACTTCTTCCTGATCTACGGGCCGGGCGCGCATCTCGCCCACGGCGGGAGCCTGATCTTCAACTCCGAGCTGCAGATGCGCTACATCGACAGCTGCCTAAAAGAGTTGGTCGACAAGGGCCTTCACTGCATCGAACCGACCGCAGAAGCGGCCGGTGCGTGGCATCAGCGCACCCAGGACGAGATCAAGAAGATGGTGTGGGCGCACCCGGCGGTCAAGCACTCCTACTTCAAAAACGCCGATGGGGAGATCCACACGGTCAGCCCGTGGCGGCTCGACGAGTACTGGGCGGCGGTGCGTGAACCCGACTGGTCGGAGTTTGTCGTGCGGAAAGGGGAACAGTGAGCGGAGTAGTCGTTACCGGAGCCGCGTCGGGTATCGGCCGGGCGTGCGCCGAGGCGCTGGTGGCCGACGGGCGGCGGGTGGCGTTGTGGGACATTGCGCCCGCGGTGCAGCAGGTCGCGTCCGAAATGGGCATGCCGGGTTCGGTTGTCGACGTCAGTGACGATGCCGCACTGGCCGATGCGGTGGCAGCCACCGAGGCCGCGCTCGACGGCGTCGACGGGCTGGTGCACGCGGCCGGCCGGGTGCTCGCCGAACCGGTCGGCGCCTACACCGGCGAAAGTTGGGACGCCATCCTCGACGTGAACCTGCGGGCGCAGGCGATGCTGGTGCAATTGCTGCTGCCGCACCTGGAGAAATCTGCCCGCGAGGGCCGCGCACCGGCTGTGGTCGGCATCTCCAGCATCGAGGGCCTGGCCGCCAACCCGTTCATTCCGGCCTACTGCGCATCCAAGGCCGGCCTGCTCGGGCTGACCCGGTCAATGGCCGCGCAGCTGGGCCCGGCCGGAATCCGGGTCAACGCGGTGTGCCCGGGCTTCATCCACACGCCGATGCTGCAGATCGCGCTCGACGTCGAGGAGGTCCGCGCCGGTTTCGTGCAGGCCGCCCCGCTGGGCCGGATCGGCGAGCCCGCCGAGGTCGCACAGGCGGTGGCGTTCCTGATGTCGCCGCGGGCGTCGTTCATCACCGGCACTCACCTCGTCGTCGACGGCGGTGTCACCGCCCGGCACCCCTGACCTCGCGTCTGGTCATCCCCCCCGGGATCGTCTAGTGTTTACACAAGCTGCGATTGTAAAAACTACTGCCCCGGGTATCAGCGCGGGATAGCACGGATATAGAGGAGTCGGGTGTCGATGAGCATTGCGGAACGGACTACGCAGACAACGTGGGAGGGCTCACTGGCCGCCGGCGGCGGCGCACTGTCAGCGGGCAGCAGCGGAGCGCTCGACGGCTTGGCGGTGAGCTGGGCGGCGCGCACCGAACAGCCGGGCGGCAAGACCAGCCCGGAGGAGTTGGCGGCCGCCGCGCATTCCTCATGTTTTGCGATGGCCCTGACGTTGAAGCTGGGCGAGAACAACACACCGCCGCAGCGGCTGAATGTGCAATCCACGGTGACACTCGACGAGGTTGACGGGGTTCCGACGATCACAACCTCACAGTTGCGGGTGCGCGCGCAGGTGCCGGGGTTGGATGCCGGCACCTTCGCGACTGTGGTTGACCAGGCCGCCGCGTTATGTCCGGTGTCGCGGCTGTTCGCCGGTGCCCGCATCAGTGTCGACGCCGAACTCGAGTAGGGGCGAGCGTGTCCGATGAATCGTTAGCGGCGGCATTGGAACGCGAGCACCACGAAATCGACGCTGGCATCGCGGCTTTCGTCGAACAGCTCGAGAGCGGCAGCCTGCGGCCGGAACCGCTGATCACGGCATTGGACGCACTGCGCCGGCATATCTACCTCGAAGAGGTGTTCCTGTTCCCGCCGATCCACCAGGGCGGGATGGTGATGCCGATCTTCGTGATGCTGCGTGAGCATGGCGAACTGTGGCACACCATCGATGCCTTGACCGGGCTGCTGACCGAGGGAGCCGACGTCGACCGACTGCGGGAAACCTGCCGCCGGCTGGCCGGCCAGCTCGCCGCGCACAATGCGAAAGAAGAACCGGTCATCTACCCGCACGCCGACACCGACCTGCCCGCCCAGACCAGTGCGGAATTGGCCCGATTCATCGAGTGCGGCAGCACCCCGGCCGGCTGGGTGTGCCAGCAAGGCGCGGCCTGATTGACCCGAGTGCCCGACGAGACCACCTGAGGCAGCGAGGAATTCGCAGGCAAGCATCCCGGTGACGCAACGGCCAGTGACCCGCGCGTCCACGTTTCGTCGGGCCGCCCACGGCGGCTGAGGTCGACGATGTGTACCTCGTATTTCGGCCCCCAAATTGACGGGCCTGTTCTATGCTACTTGTGCACAATAACAGATGGGACGATCCGTTGGCCAAAGACGGTGGGGTGAGGATGCTTTGGTTACCAGCGTCATGAAACGGGTTTGGATCCCGATAGTCGTCGTGGCCATCGTCGCTGTGTCGGGGTTCTGCGTCTATCGGCTCCGCGGTTTTTTCGGCGTGCACGACTCCGGGTCGGATACCAGCGCCATTTCTGATGACATCAAGCCGTTCAACCCCAAGCACGTGACCTATGAAGTCTTCGGCCCCGCCGGGACCGTGGCAAAAATCAACTACCTGGACGTCACTGCGCAGCCCCGGCGAGTCGACAACGTCACCCTCCCGTGGTCACTCTCCGCCACGACGACACAGCCCGCGGTGAGTGTCAACGTTGTGGCACAGGGTGATAGCGACGAGATCGGCTGCCGGATCATCGTGAACGGCGTAGTCAAGGACGAAAGGTCCGCAATCGGTTTGAACGCCCAAACGTTCTGCGTGGTGAAAGCGGCATGAGCGACAAACCCGCATCGGCTTTGATTCCGCCCGTTCTGTCGCGGGTGGTCCACCGCTCTGCGGTGCCGATCGTCCTTTTCTGGTTGGGACTCACGGTCATCCTGAATACCGTCGTTCCGCAATTGGAAGTGGTCGGAAGAGCACACACGGTATCGCTGACTCCCGCCGAGGCGCCGTCAATGCAGGCGATGAAGCGCATCGGTCAGGTGTTCCACGAGTTCGACACCGACAGCGCGCTCATGATCGTGATCGAGGGCGATAACCCGCTCGGCGACGGGGCCCACCGGTTTTACGACGAGCTGATCCGCCAGCTTTCGCAGGACAAGAAGCATGTCGAGTACATCCAGGACTTCTGGGGAGATCCGCTGACGGCCGCGGGCGCGCAAAGCTCGGACGGAAAAGCCGCCTATGTCCAGCTGTACCTCGTCGGTAAGCAAGGTGAGGCGTTGGCCAACCAATCCGTCGCCTCCGTCCGACACATCGTGAGCACCACACCGCCACCACCCGGGGTCAAGGCTTACGTCGCCGGCGGGGCAGCGGTAACCGCCGATGGCGTCGACGTCGGTGACAAAGGCGTCGCAAAGGTCACCGCGATAACCAGCCTGGTGATCTTTGCGATGTTGCTTTTTGTCTACCGCTCTGTCGTCACCGTGATCGTTATCCTCGTCACGGTTGGCGTCGAGTTGGCCGCGGCCCGGGGAGTCGTCGCAATTCTGGCCTACCACAACATCATCGGGCTTTCGACGTATGCGGTTAACCTGCTCGTGCTGATGGCCATCGCGGCCGGCACCGACTACACGATATTCATTCTCGGACGTTATCAAGAAGCGCGCCACGCCGGTGAGGACCGGACAACCGCGTACTACACAATGTTCGCCGGGACGGCCCACGTTGTCTTGGGTTCGGGCCTGACCATTGCCGGTGCGATGTACTGCCTCAGCCTCACCAGACTGCCCTACTTTCACAGCCTGGGCCCTACCTGCGCAATCGGCATGCTGGTGGTGGTCGTCGCCGCGCTCACGCTGGCTCCGGCCGTCCTGACCATCGGCAGTTTCTTCCATCTCTTCGACCCCAAGCGAGGGATGCAGACGCGGAGATGGCGCCGGCTGGGAACCGCCATCGTCCGTTGGCCGCGGCCGATCCTCACCGTGACGATCGCGGTGACCGTGATCGGCCTACTCGCCCTGCCGGGATACAAGACGAATTACGACATTCGGCGTTACATGCCTGCCGATATGCCGGCCAATATCGGATATCAGGCTGCGGGCCGCCACTTTTCCCAGTCGCGGATGAATCCCGAACTGCTGTTGATCGAGGCCGACCACGATATGCGCGATCCGGCGGGCATGCTGGTATTGGACCGGGTCGCCAGAGCCGTCTTTCACATTCCTGGTATCTCGCGGGTGCAGGCGATAACAAGGCCCTGGGGAACGCCGATCGAGCATACTTCGATACCGTTCCTGATCAGCATGCAGAACACCGCTCAGATCGAGAACATGGACTATCTGAAAGACCGGATGGCTGACATGCTGACGCAGGCGAACGCGCTGCAGCAATCCATCGACATCATGGAGCGCATGTATCGCATCATGGAAAAGATGGTCGCCACCACCCATCGCATGGACAGTGATACGCATGACATGCTGGCCATCACGAATGACCTCAGAGATCACATTGCCGATTTCGATGACTTCTGGCGGCCGATCCGCAGCTACTTCTATTGGGAAAAGCACTGTTTCGATATCCCGATATGCTGGTCGCTACGAGCCATGTTCGACGCACTGGACAATGTAGACCAGCTGACCGCGAAGCTGGGAGATCTCACGGCGGACCTGGACGTCATGGATTCGCTGATGCCACAGATGCTCGCGCAGATTCCCCCGCAGATCGCGGTGATGAAGACCATGAAGACGATGATGCTGACCATGCACAGCACGATGTCCTCGTTCTATGACCAGATCGACGTCATGAGCCAGAATTCGACGGCGATGGGAAAGGCCTTTGACTCCGCCAAAAACGATGACTCGTTCTATCTCCCGCCCGAGGTTTTCAACAACCCCGATTTCAAGCGGGGCCTGAAACTGTTCGTGTCCCCGGACGGCAAGGCCGCTCGCTTCATCATCTCTCATGACGGAGATCCCGCGACGCCCGAGGGGATCTCACATCTCGACGCGATCAAGCTAGCGGCGAAGGAAGCCATAAAGGGAACGCCTTTGGAGGGCTCCAAGCTCTATATCGGCGGCACCGCTGCAACATACAAGGACATGCGTGACGGCTCCAAATACGATCTGCTGATCGCCGGAATAGCCGCGGTCAGTTTGGTTTTCATCATCATGCTGATCATCATCCGAAGTGCGGTCGCCGCGTTGGTGATCGTGGGCACCGTGCTGCTTTCGTTGGGCACCTCTTTCGGGCTCTCCGTACTTGTCTGGCAGGATATTCTCGGCATCGAGTTGCACTGGATGGTGCTTCCGATGTCGCTCATCATCCTGTTGGCTGTGGGTTCCGACTACAACCTGCTCTTGATCTCCCGGTTCAAGGAGGAGCTCGGAGCCGGCTTGAAGACGGGGATTATCCGGGCGATGGCCGGCACGGGCGTGGTGGTGACGTCTGCCGGCCTGGTGTTCGCGGCGACCATGTCCTCGTTCGTGTTCAGCGATTTGCGGGTTATCGGTCAGGTGGGTACCACGATCGGCCTCGGCTTGTTGTTCGACACGCTGATCGTTCGCACGTTCATGGCGCCGTCGGTCGCGGTGCTGCTCGGGCCCTGGTTCTGGTGGCCGCTAAAAGTGCGCCGGCGCCCCGCCAGTCAGATGCTTCAGGCCTTTGGATCCCGTTCCCTGGTTCGTTCCCTGCTGGTGCCGACGAACGGTCACGCACCGGTTACCGATCGGCTGCCGGCGATGTCGCTTCCCAACGGCGAAGCGTCGGGCCGCCATGCCGGCAACGGCCATGACACCCTGGCGCCTACTCGACGATGACCGACTTGGCCGGATTGACCGCCAGTCAGAAGCTACGGCTGCGATCCTCGCCAAATCACGACCCCGGCTTCTGTTTCGCGCAGATTCTCCTATTCGACGGTGACCGACTTGGCCAGATTCCGCGGCTTGTCGACGTCATAACCACGGGCCTGCGCCACTGACGCGGCGAACACCTGCAGCGGGATCGTCGACAGCAAAGGCTGGAAAAGTGTTGACACCGCGGGGATTTCGATCAGGTGATCGGCGTAGGGACGCACCGTGTCGTCGCCATCCTCAGCGATGACGATGGTGATCGCCCCGCGGGTCTGGATCTCGCGGATGTTGGACATCAGCTTGTCGTGCAGCACCGCCGCGCTCTTGGGTGACGGCATCACGACGATTACCGGCAGATCATCTTCGATCAGCGCGATCGGGCCATGCTTGAGCTC
>NZ_JBOHHI010000102.1:0-25064 GCF_050700595.1 Mycobacterium sp. | reverse complement strand
GGCGGCGGCCGACCTCGCCGCCGTTGCCGCCGCCGCGCGGCTGCCCGCGGGACCCGAATCGGCGTGTGCGCGGGCGACGGCAGTGGCCCGCGCGATGCGGGCCGACGACGCCCAATGCGCGGTGCGCGACCTGGATGTCGTTGTCACGGTCGGCGTCGCCGTCGGCGAATGGGGCATCGCCCGAGCCGCCGCTCGGGCCGGCCCCACCGGTTAGGTCGGGTTCTCGACCGCCGGCAGGCCCGCCTCGGCCAGTTCCGCGCCGGTCGGCAACCGCACCGACACCAGACCGGCGAACGTCTTTTCATCGAGCTCCACCCGGTTGACGGTTACGTGCACGGCAACCCAGGTATCGCCGTGGCCGGGCATGCGCAGCACCCCGGCGGTCGCGCCGCCGGCGAACGCCGCGGTCATGGCTGCCAGCCTCGGCTCGTCGCCGGGATGTACCCGCGGCGCATTCAGTGCGGTGCGCCGCCAGTCGTAGAACGGGCAGGGCTCGTCAAGCCATTTCAGCAGGGTCCAGCTGCTGAGATCGACCAGCGCACGGTGCACCCCCGGTTGGGCTAATCCGTGCAGGATCCGCTGTCCGAGTGGGTCGGCTGGCTCCGCTGTCCCGCTCGGCGCCGACCGCCAGTTCATCCCCCGTGCGATCAGGTGGTCGCGCCCATCCGGGCCCGGCTCGAGCGCCTTGCGCGCGACGAAACTCACCCGGATCGGGTTGCCCTGCCAATCGGTGCCGTCCCAGGTTTCGCACAGCGTCTGGCCCGGTTCGGTGCCGACCGCCAGTGCCAGCACCTTGCTCTCGTTGGGTTTGAGATCCCGCGACGGCCAATTCTGCGCGAACGATCGACCGTGGGTGTCTTCGACCTCGGGATCCTTGCCGTTGTTGGCCAGCGACTCCGGTGTGTCGGTGGCCACGCCGACGGTCAGGTCCCACTTGAGCGGGCCCGGGATCGGCCGCTCCGGCGGTTTGGCCCGCGTCGGCCCGCTCCAGATATGCACACCGTGTATCCGCCCGTCTGACATCACCACCGGCTCGGTGCGGATCACCCGGTCGTTCTTGGATGTGATACTGACCAGGCTTTGACCGGTTTGCATCGACTCGGCGATCGCCGACCGGATGGCGGCCAGATGTGGATTGCGGCGCAGAAACGCCGTGATCGGAACGAGGTTCCGCTGCTGACGTCCAAGCGCGACCACGGCCGGTTCGTTGCCCAGCGTCTCGGCCAGCAGCCAGTCGTGGGGCATAACGCACATTTTACCGGCCGCGAAGCAACAGATTAGCCGGCTTAATCTGTTGCTGCCCTGCTGAACCGGCGACATTTGGCATGCGTCCACGCGCATACGGCCGACAGGTTGACCAACGATTTGCATACCAATACCGCGGCCGGGTATTTTCCTGCTGCGCCCATCCGGAGTGAGAACGGCTCGCGTTGTCCGACCGTTCGTCGCGCTGTCTTGCGCGCTCGGCACGTCGCATTCTTCAGCAGCGAGGAACGCGTGCTCGTGACGGCTGCAGAGGTCCGGGAAGTCGACTGTCGAGGGGTCGGTCGACGTCCGCATGCCTCACGACGCTTCGTGAGCCAACTCTGCGAGAACCAACCGCAACACGCGCACCGCGCCCGTCTTGTCCAACGGGTCGTTCCCGCTGCCGCATTTCGGAGACTGCACGCACGAGGGGCAGCCGTGCACGCATTCGCACGCCTCGATGGCCGCGGCGGTGGCACCCAGCCAGGTGCGGGCCCGGCGGAACCCGCGTTCGGCGAATCCCGCCCCGCCCGGATAGCCGTCGTAGACGAAGACGCTGGGTAGCCCGTCCCATTCGGGGCCGACTGCGGTGGACAGGCCGCCGATGTCGCCGCGATCGCAGCTGACAACCAGCGGCAGGAGCCCGATCGCCGCATGCTCGGCGGCGTGCAGCGCCCCCGGGATGTGCGGCACGTCGACCCCGTGGCGCTCCAGCGCCTCCGGCGTAATGGTGTACATGACCGCCGAGGTGGCCAATGTTTGCGTCGGCATCTCCAGATCGACGAAGTCGATCACCTCACCGGACAGCCTGCGGCGCAGGTAGCCGACGACGCGGCTGGTGACCGTGACCGGCACCAGACCCAGCGTGACCGATCCGAACACCGTTCGCTCACCTGCCCCGGTGACCACGATGTCGGTGAGTTCGCGGGCGAACGTCGCGTAGCCCGGATCCTCGGCATGGACAACGGCCATGCCCTGCTCGAAGTCCAGCGAATCGACGACGTAGCTCTCACCCTGGTGCAGGTATACCGCTCCCGGGTGCACGGAGGCCGGGGCCTGGCCGGCGCCGGCGGTGCCCAGCAACCGTCCGGTGTCGGCCTCCACGATCACGATCTGGCCGCCGGTGGGTCCCCGGATGTCCACCCCGGGGTGCGGATCCACGCCCGGAGCGGGGTAATACCTGCCGGACCGCCGCCGCAGCAACCCGTCGTCGACCAGCGAGCCGGCGACCTGCTCGGCGCCCAGCGTCCGGATCTCGGTGTCATCTAGGGGTAGCTCAGTTGCCGCACAAAGCAATTGGGGGCCAAGGATGTACGGGTTGGCCGGATCGATGACAACCCGCTCGATCGGCTTGTCCAATAGCGCCGCAGGGTGATGGACCAGATAGGTGTCCAGCGGATCGTCGCGGGCGACCAGCACGATCAACGCGCCCTGGCCCCGCCGGCCCGACCGGCCGGCCTGCTGCCAAAACGAGGTGACCGTCCCCGGAAAGCCGGCCAGTACCACCGCGTCCAGCCCGGCGATGTCCACGCCCAACTCCAGCGCGTTGGTGGTGGCCAGACCGCGCAGTTGCCCGTCGGCCAGCGCGTGTTCCAGCGCGGTGCGGTCTTCGGGCAGATATCCGGCACGGTAGGACGCCACCTTCTCGGTCAGCTCCGGTGCGACTCCGTCCAGGCGGGCACGGGCCGCGAGCGCGGTCAGCTCCGCACCGCGGCGCGACCGAACGAATGTCAACGTGCGGGCCCCCTCGGCGATCAGGTCGGCCATCACCCGTGCCGCCTCGGCACCGGCGGACCGCCGCACCGGGGCGCCGTTCTCCCCGGTCAGGTCGGCGAGCAGGGGCGGCTCCCACAACGCGACCGTGCGGGCGCCCTGCGGCGAGCCGTCCTCGGTGATCTCGGCCACCGGCTGACCGATCAGCTCGGACGCGGTGGCTCCGGGTGAGGCCGTCGTCGCGCTGGCGAAGATTACCGTCGGCGTCGAGCCGGGGTCTGCCGAGTAGCGCGCACACAACCGCAGCAGCCGACGCAGCACCATGGCCACATTCGAACCGAAAACTCCTCGGTAACAGTGACATTCGTCGACAACCAGATAGCGAAGGCCGCGCAGAAAAACCGCCCAGCGCCCGTGGTTTCGCAGCATCGACAGATGCACCATGTCCGGGTTGGAGAACAGCCACCGGGAGCGTTCCCGCGCGAAGCGGCGCACCTCGGCGGGACTGTCACCGTCGTAGGCGGTGGGCGCCACATCATGCAGTCGCGGGATCGCCGCGGTCAACGCATGCGCGGCCCGTAACTGATCGTGCCCGAGTGCTTTGGTCGGCGACAGGTACAGCACCCGGGCCCGCGGATTCCTCGCCAGCGCGCCCAGGATCGGAAGTTGGTAGGCCAGCGATTTTCCCGACGCGGTGCCGGTGCTGATCACCACGTGGCGCCCGGCATGCGCCAGTTCCGCGGCGTCGACCTGGTGTGACCATGGCGAGCCGATACCGCGGTCGACGAACGCGCGGACCACATCGGGCTCGGCCCACGACGGCCACGGGCGCGGCCGGCCGGCCCGCGGCGGCAGCTCGGCGACATGGCGCAGTGGATGCTCACCCGGCTCGCAGCCGCCGAGCGCAGCCCCGAGCAATTCGCGGCCGAACGTTGCCATTGCCCACCTTTGTCAGTCTGGCGTGGTATTTGAATTCTTATCGGTTGCCGAATTGATCACCCGAGGCTGTCGCAGACGCGATGAACATGATTGACTATTGGGCGGTCGCAGCTTCTGTGTTCGTGTCAAACTTTCGCAGGATCGACGTTGCGGCCGCGGTTCCTGCGAGGGTGTAGGTCGGGTGAAGTTCCGGCGACTCCACGGGTATGGCGGTCACAGCGGGCCCGGAGCACCGAAACACGGTGTTCCGTACCCAAGAAAAGAAGGAAAGAAATGCCACAGGGAACTGTGAAGTGGTTCAACGCGGAGAAGGGGTTCGGCTTTATCGCCCCGGAAGACGGTTCCGCGGATGTGTTTGTCCACTACACGGAGATCCAGGGAACGGGCTTCCGCACCCTTGAGGAGAACCAGCGAGTCGAGTTCGAGGTCGGCCAGAGCCCCAAGGGGCCGCAGGCCACCGGCGTTCGCTCCATCTGAGTAACTTGCGACGAGCCCCCCGGGCGTCCCGATCATCGGGTTCAGCCCGGGGGTTTGTCGTTGCCGCGCCGCGTCGCGGCGCTCGTCGACGCCGGGCGCGGCTTACTGTCGGTGGCGTGAGCCAGCTGTCGTTCTTCTCGGCCGAGTCGGTGCCGCCTGCGGTCACCGACCTGACCGGCGTGCTGGCGGCCACCGGTCAGGTTGTGCTGCTCGACGGCGGGGCCCGCCTCTCGGTGGTCGTGGATCAGCTCTGGCGGGCCGACGCGCTGGCCGAGATGATCGACGAGGCCGGCCTGGCATCCGAGATCGCCCGCACCGAGGAGGACACTCCGCTGGTGCGGACCGCGGTGGACGTCCGGCTGCGCCGCATCGCTGCCGAGTGGACGCGGGGCGCGGTCAAGACGGTGCCCCCGCTGTGGCTGCCCGGGCCGCGGGAACTGCGGGCCTGGACACTGGCGGCCGGCAGCCTGGAAGCCGACCATTACCTGCTCGGACTGGACCCGCACGCGCCGGATACCCATTCCCCGCTGGCGTCGACGTTGATGCGGGTCGGGATCGCGCCGACCTTGATCGGGACCCGCGGTGCTCGGCCGGCGCTGCGGATCAGTGGCCGACGCCGGTTATCACGCCTGGTAGAAAACGTGGGGGAACCACCCGACGCCGCCGAAGCGTTCTCGTGCTGGCCCCGCGTTTAGCGACGACCGGGAGGGTTACCACCGGGGAGTCGGTTTGCGTCGACCCGCCCCGGGTGTCACATTGTCAGGTACCTTCAGGCCCGAACGACCCGGCGACCACGCCGGCCGGTCATGGACCTGGGGCCGGGGACAAAGAAGTGGAGCGTAAGCGCAGTTGGCTGACGGCGGTAGCGGCAGCCCTATTAACAGGGGTAATGGCAGCGCGCGGCGACTCGTTATCGTCGAGTCGCCGACGAAGGCGCGCAAATTAGCCGGCTATCTGGGCTCGAACTACATCGTCGAGTCGTCGCGGGGCCATATCCGGGATTTGCCGCGTGCCGCGGCCGACGTGCCGGCGAAGTACAAATCCGAGCCCTGGGCTCGGCTCGGCGTCAACGTCGACGGGGATTTCGAACCGCTCTACATCATCAGCCCCGACAAGAAGCGCACCGTCAGCGAGCTCAAAGGCCTGCTCAAAGACGTCGATGAGCTCTACCTGGCCACTGATGGCGACCGAGAAGGCGAAGCGATCGCCTGGCATCTGTTGGAGACGCTGAAACCCAGCATCCCGGTCAAACGGATGGTCTTCCATGAGATCACCGAGCCGGCTATCCGGGCAGCCGCCGAGCATCCACGCGGTCTGGACATCGACTTGGTCGACGCCCAGGAAACCCGCCGCATCCTGGACCGGCTGTATGGCTACGAGGTCAGCCCGGTGTTGTGGAAGAAGGTGGCGCCGAAGCTTTCGGCGGGCCGGGTGCAATCGGTGGCCACTCGCATCATCGTGGCTCGCGAACGTGACCGGATGGCGTTCCGCAGCGCCGCCTACTGGGATGTGGTCGCCGAGTTGGACGCCAGCGTGTCCGACCCGCAGGCGTCCCCGCCGACCTTCACCGCGCGACTGACCGGCGTCGACGGTCTGCGGGTCGCCACCGGCCGCGATTTCGACTCGCTGGGCGTCCTGCGCAAGCCCGATGAAGTGGTGGTGCTCGATGAGACCCGCGCGGGCGCGCTAGCCGACGGTTTGCGCGGCGCCCAGCTGACCGTGGCGGCGGTGGAGGAAAAGCCCTACACGCGTCGCCCATATCCGCCGTTCATGACCTCGACGCTGCAACAGGAGGCGGGCCGCAAGCTGCGGTTTTCCGCCGAGCGGACGATGCGCGTCGCCCAGCGGCTCTACGAGAACGGCTACATCACGTACATGCGGACCGACTCGACGACGCTGTCGGAGTCGGCGATCACCGCGGCCCGTACCCAGGCTCGCCAGCTTTACGGTGAGGAGTACGTCTCGCCGTCACCGCGCCAGTACACCCGCAAGGTGAAAAACGCGCAGGAAGCCCATGAGGCGATCCGGCCCGCCGGGGAGACGTTCGCCACCCCTGACGCGGTGCGCCGTGAACTCGACGGCGACGATTTCCGGCTCTATGAGCTGATCTGGCAGCGCACGGTCGCCTCGCAGATGGCCGATGCGCGCGGCACCACGCTGAGCCTGCGGATCGGCGGGGCATCCAGCGAGGCGCAGGTCGTGTTCTCCGCCAGCGGGCGCACCCTCACCTTCCCGGGCTTCCTGAAGGCCTACGTGGAAACCGTCGACGAACTGGCCGGCGGCGAGGCCGACGATGCCGAGCGGCGGTTGCCGCACCTGACGCAGGGTCAGCGGGTGGACACTACCGAGCTGACCCCCGACGGGCATTCCACCAACCCGCCGCCTCGCTACACGGAGGCGTCGCTGGTCAAAGCGCTCGAGGAGCTGGGTATCGGGCGGCCGTCGACCTACTCGTCGATCATCAAGACGATCCAGGACCGTGGCTACGTGTACAAGAAGGGCAGCGCGCTGGTGCCGTCCTGGGTCGCGTTCGCCGTCATCGGGCTGCTGGAGCAGCATTTCGGCCGACTGGTCGACTACGGCTTCACCGCTGCCATGGAAGACGAGCTCGACGAGATCGCCGCCGGACACGAGCAGCGCACCACCTGGCTCAACCACTTCTACTTCGGTGGCGACCACGGCGTGCCCGACTCGGTGGCCCGCTCGGGCGGCCTGAAAAAGCTTGTCGGTGTCAACCTCGAGGGCATCGACGCTCGAGAAGTCAACTCCATCAAGCTGTTTGACGACGCCCAAGGACGTTCCGTTTATGTGCGGGTGGGCAAGAACGGACCGTACCTGGAGCGCATGGTGACCGGCGACGACGGCGAGCCGACGCCACAACGGGCCAACCTCAACGACACGCTCACCCCGGATGAGTTGACTCTGGACCTGGCCGAGGAGCTTTTCGCCACACCGCAAGAGGGCCGGGTGCTCGGTGTGGATCCGGAGACCGGACACGAGATCGTCGCCAAAGATGGCCGGTACGGGCCGTATGTGACCGAGGTCTTGCCCGCACCGCCTGAGGGCGACGAGGGTTCCGCACCCGCCAAGAAGGGCAAGACGGCCACCGGTCCCAAGCGGCGCACCGGATCGCTGTTGCGCAGCATGGACCTGCGGACCGTCACCCTTGACGACGCACTGAAACTGCTGTCGTTGCCGCGGGTGGTGGGTGTCGACCCTGACACGGGTGAGGAGATCACCGCCCAGAACGGGCGTTACGGTCCATACCTGCGGCGCGGCAAGGATTCTCGCTCGCTGGCTACCGAAGATCAGATTTTCGACATCACCCTCGACGCGGCGTTGAAGATCTATGCCGAGCCGAAACGCCGTGGTGGCCAACGTGTATCGGCGCCACCGTTGCGTGAGCTCGGCACCGATCCCGCGACGGGCAAGCCGATGGTGATCAAGGACGGCCGGTTCGGGCCCTACGTCACCGACGGGGAGACCAACGCCAGTCTGCGCAAGGGCGACGACGTGTTGTCGATCACCGACGAACGCGGTGCCGAGTTGCTGGCCGACCGTCGCGCTCGGGGCCCCGCCAAGCGGACGACAAAAAAGAGCACCCACAAAGCGTCGGCCAAGAAGCGGCGCTAGCTACTGACCTCGCTGGAAACCTCTTGCGGTGCAGCCAGATTCAGCGGTCGAGCCAGTTGAGTTGGTGAGGCGCGGCCACGCAGTGAGACCACTTCGCCGACATCCCAGCACAGCGCCTCGGCGTCCAGCGCGCCACTGACCGCGATCGCCGAGGCCAGCACGTGGCCGTCTTCGAGCTTGGCCAGCTCGGTCAGCCGCGCGGCCTCGTTGACCGGGTCACCGATCACGGTGTACTCGAATCGGGCCTGCGCGCCGATATGGCCGGCGATGGCCCGCCCGGCCGACACTCCGATGCCGAACTCCGCGGTACCGATCACCGGCAGCAGTTCGTCATGCAGTTCGCGAGCCGCAGCCAACGCCGCGCCCGCACCGTCGGGATGCTCGATGGGAGCGCCGAAAATCGCCAACGCCGCATCGCCCTGGAATTTGTTGACAAAGCCACCGTGCCGGCCGACGGTGTCGACCACCACCCGGAAGAACTCGTTCAGCAAGCTGACCACCTCGGCGGGCGGTCGTGTCGCCGCCAGCTTCGTGGAGCCGACCAGGTCGACGAACAGCACCGCGACATCGCGCTCCTGTCCGCCCAACTCGGTGCCGCGCTCCAGGGCGCGCCGCGCCACATCCTCACCGACGTAGCGGCCGAACAGGTCACGCAGCCGCTGCCGCTCGGCGAGGTCGCGGACCATGTCGTTGAAGCCGGCCTGCAGCAGACCCAGCTCGCTGGCGTCGTAAATCTGCATGTGCGCGTTGTAGTTACCGCGCTGCACCTCCCCGAGCGCCCAGCGCAGCTGCCGCAGCGGGTCGGCGGTCGACATCGCTACCAGCAGCGTGCTGGCCAACCCGATCACCAATGCGGCCAATGCCATCAGCAGGATCGGCGTGAACAGCTTCTCCGCCGGTGCGTGCAGGAAGGCGAACCGGTCTGCCACCACGGCCAGCACGATCGCCAGCAGCGGCACACCGGTGGATAGTGCCCAGGTCAGCAGCTGGCGCAAGATGACGCCCGGTGCCCGCAGGTTCTCCGGCACACCGGCGCGCAGCGCGGCGACGGCCACCGGACGCAGCACCCGTTCGGCCTGCAGGTAGCCGATGATCGCAGTGGCGGCGGCGCCCAGGGCGACGGCGACAGCGACCACGGGTGCCAGGTGGCTGGTTTCTCGCCAGCTGATGATGATGAACACCACGCCACCGATGCACCAGTAGCCCAGGCTGATCAGCGTGCGGTAGAAGGGCATCCGTAACGCACGACTGCGGGCCAGTTCGGTGGTGGCCGGATCGTCGTCGACGAGCAGTCCGTCGCGGCGCTGCCACCGGAACACCGGCACAAGCAGCCGCACACTCACTGAGGTCCCCGTGGCGAAGAGCGCGACGATTACCAGCCCGAAGATCGCCATGTTGAGGTGCGGCAGCTCCTGCAACTCGATGCGGTCCTCGGGCGGCAGCCCGTAGCGCAGGAAGCCGAACACGAGTAGCCCGCCGACGATGTCGGCCTGCACCATGCTCAGCGTCAACACCGGCCACGGGGTGCGCACCAGCCACTGGAGGAATCCACTGATCCGCCCGGGAAGTGCCGCCGTGGTGGTCACCAGCACACCGTATCGGTCGGCGGTGACCACAACGTAGCCAAAGAGCCTTCGGTCGTGTCGCCGGCGAGCACTACTGTTACCGGTGATGTCCGGGGTATTTACGCGGCTCGTCGGCCAGGAGTCGGTGGAGGTCGAGTTGGTGGCCGCCGCCCAAGCGGCCCGCGGTGATTCGGCTCACACCACGGCAATGACCCACGCCTGGCTGATCACCGGCCCGCCCGGCTCGGGCCGCTCGGTCGCGGCGCTGTGCTTCGCGGCCGCGCTGCAGTGCACGTCGGATGGTGTGCCGGGCTGCGGCCGGTGCCGCGCCTGCACGACGACAATGGCCGGCACGCACGCCGACGTGCGGCGGGTCATTCCGGAGGGGTTGTCGATCGGTGTCGACGAGATGCGGGCCATCGTCGGAGTCGCGTCCCGGCGGCCGAGCACCGGGCGTTGGCAGGTGGTGCTGATCGAGGATGCCGACCGGCTTACCGAAGGCGCGGCGAACGCGTTGCTCAAGGTCGTCGAGGAACCGCCGCCGTCGACGGTGTTTTTGCTGTGTGCGCCGTCGGTGGACCCGGAGGACATCGCCGTCACACTTCGGTCGCGTTGCCGGCACGTCGCGCTGGCGACCCCCTCGGCGGCGGCGATCGCGCAGGTGTTGGTCGATAGCGACGGACTGGCCGCCGACACGGCGAACTGGGCGGCGTCGGTCTGCGGTGGACATGTCGGGCGGGCGCGGCGGTTGGCCACCGACCCGGAGGCACGCGAGGGACGGCAGCGGGCGCTGGGGCTGGCCCGTGACGCGGCGACGCCGTCACGGGCCTATGCGGCCGCCGAGGAGCTGGTGGCCGCCGCCGAGGCGGAGGCCCAAGTGTTGACTGCCGGGCGCGACGAGGCCGAAACCGAGTACCTGCGCACGGCGTTGGGTGCGGGCGGCACCGGCAAGGGAACCGCGGCGGCGTTGCGCGGCGCCACCGGGGCGATCAGAGACCTCGAACGACGGCAGAAGTCGCGTCAGACCCGGGCGTCGCGGGATGCGCTGGACCGGGCGCTGATCGATCTGGCGACCTACTTCCGGGATGCGCTGCTGGTGGCCACCGGCGCCGACACCGTGCGGGCCAACCACCCTGACATGGCCGAGCGGGTGGCGGCGATGGCCGCCCACGCCACCCCAGAGCGGCTACTGCGCTGTATCGAAGCGGTGCTGGAGTGCCGCGAAGCGTTGGCGGTCAACGTCAAACCCCGCTTCGCCGTCGATGCGATGGTCGCCACCATCGGCCAGGCGCTGCGGTCTGACCTGTAGACTCATGCCGCCCGCAAGGGCATGCCGCCTTAGCTCAGTCGGCCAGAGCGATTCACTCGTAATGAATAGGTCGGGGGTTCGATTCCCCCAGGCGGCTCGCGCTCAGCCCGGCACCAGATAACCCACCGGCCCGGCCGCGACGCACACCGCCAGCGCGGCGGTTTCGGCCTGCACCGTGATCGCATTGCCCGCGCCGGGTAGCCGCACATAGACCCGGTTGAGCCCGGGATGCACCGGAACCTTGACCCGCGGCCCGTCCATCAGCCAAATCGTCATCGAGCCGTCGCTGTTGGCCAGGTAGTTGAGCTCGGCGGTCCAGTCCGCCGGCAACAGCGGGCCGTCGATCCCAAGCGCCGCGGGGCTGTCGGGTTGCACGAAGTATCCGCACCGGGGTGTGGGCCCGGGCACGATGGTGCGGATCCAGGCCACCCGCGCGTCCACCAGCCGCCCTGAGCTGTCCAGCATCCGCAATTGCGTTGTGGTCGTGGCGAATTCCGGGCGATCGCGCAGCAGCGCGAACATATGACTGGCCAGGTTCTCCGGCCAGGCCACCCGGCCCAGCACCAGTGGGTCGACCTCCTGGTCGAGCAGCGGCGGGTTTGCGGCGGCATGCGCGGCGGCCAGACTCCGGCGCGCGTTCTGCAGGTACGGCTGGGCGGGATTGTCCCGCCACGAGCTCAGAAACGTCGCGGTCGAATACCAGCTGCTGGCAACGAACAACACCGTCAAACCCGTCGTCACCAGGGTGCGCGGCAGAGACGCGTCCAGCCAGCCCGGGGACGCGCGGTTCGGTGCGCAGAACCCGACCGCGGCCAGCAGCGCCAGCACGACGACCAGGTCCGGGAAATACCGCAGGGTCTGGGCCAGCTCCAGGGCGGTGAAGCGCGACGATCGCATCAGATAGATCGGTACCTGGCAGGCCACCGCGTAGCCGGCCGCGGTCAGCCACACCGGCCCGATGCGTCGTTTGCGGATCAGCGTGATTATCAGCGCCGCCGCCAGCACCAGCCAGCCGAGCACCCGGACCGCTAGCGGCGGAGTGGCCCATGGTGAGGCCGGCGCCCAGCGGGCCCACGCCCATGGCCCGCCGGCCAGGCCGGGCACGATGCCATGGGTGATCGAGCGCCACAGCAGATTCCCCGTCATCGCCAGATCCGTGCTCCACCGCTGCTGGTCGACCACCGCGAGGTAGACCACAATCCAGGCGGCGGTCAGCGCCAGCGACGCCGTCCACAACCGGACACCGGCGCGCCACACCGTCGCCAGCGCAGCGCGATCGCCCTGCACGTGGCGGCACAGCGCGGCGATCGTGAACGCGACGAACGGGATCACCGCGGCCTTCTCGAAGAACACCAGCCCGCCGAGGTAGACCAGGACGCCGGTCACCGCGTAGCGCTGGTTGCCGGTGCGGACCAGCTGGAGCGCGTCACCGCAAACCCAGGCCAGCGCCGCCAGCATCGGCAGCGAGTTCAGCGCCGCCGCCCACCACGCGAAACCCGGAATGCCCAACGGGGTGAACAGCGCGAAGGTCAGCGGCACGAGCAGCACCGGCCGCCAGCCCAGAATCACATGCAGTGCGCGCAGCAGCGCCAACGAGACCAATAGTTGCAGCACCACCAGGCTGATCGCCGGCCCGGTCCAGTTCAGCGGCGCCAGCCGGGTGATGGCCCCGGCGACCAGGTAGGCGCCGGGCATGACGTGGCCGTCGTGATCGTCGAACAGATACGACGCCGACAGCAGCTGATGCGTGCCGGCCCGACCGATCAGGATCAGGTCGTCCCAGTAGAAGTAGCCGCCGAACGCGAGCACCGCCCGGATCGCCAGTTGCGCAGCGACCAGTGCGGTGGCGACCAGTGCGATTCGGGGTACCCGCGTCACCGGCGGAATCCGGGGAGCCCGTCGGTATGGTGGGCCGGTGCGCGCACTGGTCACCGGGGCAGCCGGTTTCATCGGGTCGACGCTAGTCGACCGGCTGCTGAACGACGGTCACACCGTGGTGGGCCTGGACAACTTCGCGTCCGGCCGGGCGACCAACCTCGAGCACCTGGTCGACACCGAATCGTTCGTCTTCGTCGAAGCGGACATCGTCACCGCGGACCTGCAGGCCATCCTCGACGAACACCGTCCGGAGGTGGTGTTCCATCTGGCCGCCCAAATCGACGTGCGGCACTCGGTGGCCGACCCGGAGTTCGACGCGTCGGTGAACGTCGTCGGCACGGTCCGGCTGGCCGACGCCGCCCGCAGCGCACAAGTGCGCAAGATCGTGGACACTTCCTCGGGCGGATCCATCTACGGCATCCCGCCTACGTACCCGACCAGCGAGACGGTGCCGACCGATCCGGCATCGCCGTACGCCGCGGGCAAGCTAGCCGGGGAGATCTACCTCAATGCGTTTCGGCATCTCTACGGCCTGGATTGCTCGCACATCGCGCCGGCCAATGTCTACGGCCCGCGCCAGGATCCGCACGGCGAGGCCGGGGTGGTGGCGATCTTCGCCCAGGGGCTGCTCTCCGGGAAAGCCACCTGGGTTTTCGGTGACGGCTCCAACACCCGTGACTATGTCTACGTCGACGACGTGGTGGATGCGTTCGTCAAAGCAGCTGCGCCGGTGGGTGGCGGGCAGCGGTTCAACATCGGAACCGGCGTGGAAACCTCGGATTGCCAACTGCATTCAGCGATGGCGGCGGCGGTGGGTGTACCCGACGACCCGGAGTTTCACCCGCCACGGCTCGGCGATTTAAAGCGGTCGTGCCTCGACTTCGGCCGCGCACAACGGGTTTTGGGCTGGCGTCCGCAGGTTCGACTCGACGACGGGCTGCGCCGCACCGTCGAGTACTTCCGGGTCGCGCATTCGGGCTAGCTGCGTTTCGCGGGTTTACGACTCAACAACGCATCGCGTTGGGATCGTCGAATAGGTCGTAGCGGCCGGTCTTCTTCCATTGCTCTGCCGCCTTGTGCGGATCGCCGAACCACCGGACATGCGGCGCCACCTCGGCCGGGGGACGCGCTCCGTCGGTAAGGTGCCCCGTCGGGATTTCTTCAGGGATAAGCGGGGCGGACAGAAAGGGATTCAGGACTCGGACACCGAACAGGATCAGATTGTAGGTTCCGGGTAGCGCGGCCGACGGCACGATCATCGCGGTTGCACCGCCGTCCCGCACCAAATCGGCCAATGCCTGGGTAGCGGTGTAGTCGTCGCCGACGAGCTCGTCAGGTGTCACCCCATATCGGTCGCAGTCGTCGAAGTCGACCCGTGTCGCGTCATCGGCGTCGACGAGCGCGGTCCACAAGTTCAAGAGGACATCGTCTGGATTGCCGCTCGCGCCAACGTTGTGGCGAAGCATCTCGGCGGCAGGGCCCAGTGGATGAAGGCTTAGATACTGCACCGTGTCGCTTTTGGCACGGTGAAAACGGCCGGCCCGTGAGCTGGGGAACGCCCACCACGGCGAGTCATAGGACGCGTGTCGAAATGCCGTCAGTCTCATGCCGTCATGGCACGAGCGGCCGTGGCGGCGCTGAGGAGCTGCGGGTAGCACAGTGGGTCATCGAGCAGCTCGATCGGACGCCGCCCGAGGACGGGATGCTCGCGGTAGAACCAGGCGACTACACCGGGACCGGTGAATAAGTGGCGTAGCTGGTTCACAACTCGCCCAACCACGCGGATCCGCGCGGCATCATCGGCCGCCGGCTCAGGCCCGCCCGCAGCAAGCCAGCGCTGAAGCTGGCGAACGGAAACCCCGAGGAGGTCTGCGAGAGACTTCTGCGGGGCCGCGAGGATGTCGGCTGTCCTGGCAAGTACTTCGCGGACTGGAGCATCATCGTTGTACGGCTGGTCTTCGGTGATGTCGCGCAACGCGTGGCGGAATTGCTCGAGCGCAATGCGAACATCCCTACGCTGGTTCGCAGCATTGCCGTGGCGGAGCGCTTTCTCGGCGCGAAACGCCGCTGCCCACAGTGTCGTCGTGAGATATGGGTCGGCCTCGAGCCGCAACGGTGTCGCAGCCCCCAGTGTCGGCTCGAAGCTGTCGATGAGCTTAGCAACCTCGGGCGGAACCGTCTCAGATCGCTGTAGCTGCTTGGTCGCCTCGTTCACCCGGCTGAGTAAGGCATCAAGCTGGTCAGTTGTCGTAGCCATGTCATCATCATACGACATACCTACGCCATCAGCTCTAACCCTGCTCGGGTACCTGCGCACTCTCCAGTGCGATGGCGCGGGCCAGCCGGGCGTAGCGCAACTCCAGGTCCTTGAATCGCAGGTAGGTGCTCAGCGTGGTGAAGCTGAACGCGACGATCAACGCGTAGAGCATCAGGTCGGTCCCGCGCGCCACACCGACCCAATGCGCCACCACCGTGGTGTCGTTGGGTCGCAGCACCGCATACACCGCGGCCAAAACGAACACGATGTAGCCGACCTTGACCCAGGCCCGCGACTGCGCGCTGCGTCGCGAACGCAGCAGATAGAACAGCAGCGCGATGATCGAGCCGATCAGCAGCACCTTGATCCACGTCATCGCGGCATCCTTCCTCGCAGGAACCCATCGAAGATGATGTTGACGCCGTTGAGCAGCGGCTGACCCTTGGATTTGGAGTATTCGGTGTAGAGCACCTCGACCGGCTCTTCGGCGATCCGCCAGTGGTGTTCGTCGATCAGCATGACGAACTCGGTGGCATGGCTCATCCCGCTCATCGTGATGTCGAGCACGTCGGCGACTCGCTTGTTGAACACCCGCAGGCCGTTGTTGGTGTCGGTCAATCCCAGGCGCCGTCCGCGCGGGCTCAGCCATGTCGCGGTCCGCAGCACGAGGCGTTTGACCAGCGGCGGTCGGGTGACACCGGGCCCGAACCTGGTTCCGATCACGAGGTCGACATCGCCGGCGGCCAGCCGTCCGACCATCGCGACGACGTTTTTGACCTGGTGCTGACCGTCGCCGTCGAAGGTGGCGAAGACCTGCGCACCGGGCTGTCGTCGGGCGTACTCGACGCCGGTCTGGATGGCGGCACCCTGGCCCAGGTTCACCGGGTGGCGCACCAGGTGAGCTCCGGCCCGCAACGCGATCTCGCCGGTGCCGTCGCTGCTGCCGTCGTCCACACACACGACGTGATCAAAGACCGAGCGGACGTCGGCGACGACGTCGCCGATGACACCGGCTTCGTTGAAGGCCGGAACGACGATCCAGACGTCGGGGTAACCCATTTCGATCCCACAAATTACACGCCGGATACGGTCGATCAGCTGCCGCGACGCGCGAGGGCGGCCAGATGCACGCCAATTCCCACCAGCGGACCGCACAGCAGCGCAATGATCGTGCGGGTCTCCAGCGACAGCGGCAACAGCAGCAACAGCGTTGCCGCGACGGTTGCCCCGACCCAACCCAGCGCGTAGGCTCGATGCAACGCGGCCGCGACCGCCGAGGCGCCGGTGAGCGTCAGCAGCGCGATCGCCACCGCGCCGGCCGTCAGCCACGCCAGCAGGGCGCTGCCGGCCTGATAGTCCGGCCCGAACGCGACTCGCAACAGCCACGGGCCGGCCAGGCCCGCGGCCGGCACGCCGATCGCACCGATCCCGGCGACCAGCACCGCCGGCGAGATCAGCGCCCGCAGCCGCTCGGTGCGCTGGTCAACGAAGTGGGCGATCAGGTTGCCCTGCATGGCGTACAGCGGCACCAGCAGCGGCGCCCGGGTCAAGGTGACCGCCAGGATCACCACCCCGCCCTGGGCGCCCAACTCGGCCGAGGTGACTTTCAGCAGCACCGGAAAACCCATCACCAGAACCGCGCTGGCGCCCGCCGCGGTGATCGAGTGAGCCGCCCCGCGCAGGAAGGTGGCGGTGCTCCCCGGTGTCAGCAGTCGCGACGCGGCCCGAGCCGTCGGCGAGAACGCCAGCATGATCAGCCACGCCACCGAGCCCGCGACGGTGGCCCACAAAAACCCGACCAGGCCCCAGCCGATCATGAAGGTGGCCACCGCGACCGCCATCCGGATGGCGGCGTCGGTCACCATCAGCGCCCCGTACTGCGTCCAGTGGTCGGCGCCGGCCAGCATGCCCAGCAGGGTGGCGTGTAGGCAGAACCCGGCCAGCCCGACGCTGAGCAGGCCGACCGAGAGCCAGCGGGCGTCGACGAACACCTGCGCACTCCACAGTGGTGAGCTTCCGGCGATCGCCACGGCCGCGACCAGCCCGACCATTCCGGCAGCCTGCAGCGGACGGGTCCGGCGGCCCGGCACGGCCGGGGTGTAGCGCACCGCGCGGACTTCCCGGGTGGTTTCCTGCAGCAGGCCGCCGGCGGCCCCGGCGACCAGCCCAAACGCGCCCCAGAACACCGCGAACACCGAGAAGCCGGCCGGCGCCAGGTCACGAGCCGCCAAATAGACGACGCCGTACACGCACAGGGCGGTCAGTACGGTCGCCGAACCCACCCGGGCCATGCTGCTGCGTGTTATCGGCCCGGCGGATGCTGCGGTACCGCCGACCTCGGTCACAGTGGCAGCAACTGTTTAGCGGGGACCGTCGGCATCGCCACAGTTTGAAGATACTAAGCGCCCGTCCGGGCGCCCGATGAGCTGGCGTCGCCGTGTAGCGCGTCACCGTAACGGGTACAGCTCGCTCGCCGGCACTCGAACAAGGTGGGAGACGGGTTATGGGCAACTTCGGCGACTACCAGTACCAGTTCTACAAAGCCGGGGTTCTCAACAAGACGTCACCGTTTCCGTTTACCTTCGCCGAGTGGGAACACCGCGCCTGCGAGAGCATGGACCCGTTGATCTACGGCTATGTCAAAGGTGGCGCCGGTGACGAGGAAACCCAGGACATCAATGTCACCGAGCTGCGCCGCTACGGCCTGACACCGCGAATGCTGCGCGACCGCAGCGAGCGCGACATGTCGGTCACGTTCCTCGACCGCAAGCTGCCGTCGCCGGTGTTCCTCTGCCCGGTCGGAGTTCTCGGCAACATCCGACCGGAGGGTGATCTGGAGGCCGCCCGGGTTTGCGACGAACTCGACCTGGTTGGCATGTATTCCACGCTCTCGTCGGCCACCATCGAAGAAGTCGCGGAGGCTCGCGGCCGATCATTCGGTGTGTTCCAGCTCTATCCCACGGCCGACGAGAAACTGACCGAAAGCATCGTCATGCGGGCCGAGAGAGCCGGTTTCGACGCCATCGCCGTCACCGTCGACTACGGCACGGTTGGCTGGCGGCCTCGAGACCTCTCGCACGGATTCATGCCGATGATGCGCGGCGACTGTATCGCCAACTACACCTCGGATCCACGCTTCCGCGAATTAGCCGGTGTGACAAGCGAAAAGGACCTCGACCCGATGCACGCCGGCGCGGTGTGGATGGACGTGTTCGCCAACCCGGCATTCACCTGGCACGATCTGACCTGGTTACGCCAGATCACCGAACTGCCGCTCATCGTCAAGGGAATCTGCCTACCCGACGACGCCGCCCACGCTAGGCAGCTCGGCGTGGATGTCATCGCATGCTCCAATCATGGTGGGCGCCAGGCAAACGGCGGTGTTCCCGCTATTTGCCACCTCGAGCCGGTCATCGAAGCCGCCGGCGGCCTGCCGGTGACGTATGACTCGGGAATCCGCGACGGCGTCGACGTACTGCGCGCCTGTGGGCTGGGGGGGGACCTGTTGGCTGGGGGCCGCGCTGGTCGGCATCGGCCGGCCGTACGCGTACGGTTTGGCGGTCGGCGGACGCGAGGGCCTGCGGACCGTCGTGTCGCAGATCCTGGCCGAGGCCGATCTGACAATGGCGGTCGACTGCTACACCGAGCTGGATCAACTCGCCGTCGAGCGGCTGGATTGATCGGCTTGGTGCACGCCGGTAAGCGTGTCTTAGTGGCCGGTGGTCTTGAACCGTTCCACCGAGCGCTGCACCTCGGCTTCGGCATCGGCGCGGCCCACCCAGTCGGCGGCCTCGACATATTTGCCCGGTTCCAGCGCCTTGTACTGCGAGAAGAAGTGTTTGATGGTGTCCAGTTCGAACTCCGGAACGTCGCCGATGTCCTTGATGTGATCCCACCGGTGGTCACCGGCCGGTACGCACAACACCTTGTCGTCGCCGCCGGCTTCGTCGGTCATCCGGAACATGCCGACCGGGCGCGCCCTGACCAGTACGCCCGGGAACAGTGGTTGCGGTAGCAGCACCATCGCGTCGAGCGGGTCGCCGTCCTCTCCGAGGGTGTCCTCGATGAAGCCGTAGTCGGCCGGGTAGGCCATCGAGGTATAGAGGTAACGGTCCAGGCGAACCCGTCCGGTTTCGTGGTCGACCTCGTATTTGTTCCGTTGGCCCTTCGGAATTTCGATCGTCACGTCGAATTCCACCGCTTCGGCTCCTTCGTGGTGTCAATGCTCATCCGCTCGGAGGTACACCCTAATGGAGTCGACCTGTTGGGCAGAATAGGACCGGAGGAGTCAGGAGAGTCATGCGTCCCACCCGGTGGCGGCCGTCAACCCACCTGATCGTGGGGGCGGCCGTACTGGCGATAGTTGCCGTTCTGCTGGCGACAGCGGCGGTGTTCACCGCGAAACATCGCGAGGCACGCGATGCCGACATTCCACCGCCGCCGGCCGTCACTGCGAACCCGGGGGTCGTGCCGGTGCCCGACACCGCCGCGATGCCGACCCCCGCCGGGTTGACGGCGATGCTGGCGCCCGCACTGGCCGACCGCAATCTGGGCCTGCTGGCCGGGCGGGTCACCGACGCGATGACCGCCACAGAGCTCTGGCAACAGCAGGACGGCGCGCCGATGCTGCCTGCGTCGACCAACAAGACGCTCACCTCCGCGGCCGCACTGCTGGCGCTGGACCGGGACGCCCGGATCACCACCCGGGTGGTAGCCGGCGACGCGCCGGGCGTCGTCGTGCTGGTGGGCGGGGGTGATCCGACGCTGTCCGGGGCCCGGCCGGGCCAGCAGACCTGGTATCACGGCGCGGCCCGGATCAGCGATCTGGCCGATCAGGTTCGCCACAGCGGCGTGGCACCGGCCGCGGTGCACGTGGACACCTCGGCGTTCAGCGGACCTCTGCTGGCGCCGGGCTGGGATCCGGGCGATATCGAGGGCGGTGATGTGGCCCCGATCGAGTCGGTGATGCTCGACGCCGGGCGTATCCAGCCGGCGACCGTCGAGTCCACTCGATCGCATACCCCGGCTCTGGATGCGGGCCGCGCGCTTGCCCTCGCACTCGGCGTCGACCCGAGTCGCGTGACGATCGCCCCCCACCCCGCGCCGACCGGTGCACGGCAGCTGGCCGCGGTGCAGTCGGCGCCGCTGATCCAGCGGCTGCAGCAGATGATGGACGCCTCCGACAACGTGATGGCCGAATGTATCGGTCGCGAAGTCGCGGCGGACCTGGGCCGGCCGCGCAGCTTCGCCGGCGCCGTCGATGCGGTGATCAACCGGCTGAGCACCGCGCACATCGACGTCACCGGTGCCGCCCTGCAGGATTCCAGCGGGTTGTCGGTCGATGACCGGCTCACGGCGAAGTCCCTCGATGCCGTCGTGCAGGCGGCGGCCGGGCCCGACCAGCCGGCGCTGCGGCCGCTGCTGGACATGCTGCCGATCGCCGGCGGCAGCGGCACGCTGAGTGACCGCTTCCTTGATCCCACCTTCAAGCCCGGCCCGGCGGCCGGCTGGTTGCGGGCCAAAACCGGGTCGCTGACCGCCATTAATGCGCTGGCGGGGGTGGTCACCGACGTCAGCGGACGAGTGCTGACCTTCGCCCTGATCTCCAACGACGCCGGCCCGACCGGTCGCATTGCGGTCGACAACCTGGCCGCGGCCTTAAGGTCATGTGGATGCGCAACGTGAGCTCGGCGCCGGAGCTGACAGTCGGTCGCGCCGTCGATTGGCGCTTCGCGGCCACCGTCGGGGAATGGCTGGCCCGCCCGGGCCCGCCGGCCACCGACTACACCCGCGGGCAGGCGATCGATGACCTGGCCGGTGCCGCCATCGCGGCCGAACCGCCGGTCCGTGAAGTGACCGGCCTGCACGCCGGCGACCTGATGCCCGATGCACGCATCGTCGACCGGCCGGCATGGATCCGCGCGGCCGCCGAGTCAATGCGGGTAATGACCGGCGGAACCGATAAGCCGCGGGGCGCGATCACCGGACGGGTGGCCGGCGCGCAGACCGGTGCGGTGCTGGCATTCGTCGCGTCCGGAATCCTCGGCCAGTACGACCCCTTCGTCGACGGCGGCTGCCTGCTGCTGGTGTATCCCAACGTCATCGCGGTCGAGCGGCAATTGCGGGTCGAGCCGTCCGATTTCCGGTTGTGGGTGTGCCTGCATGAGGTGACGCACCGGGTGCAGTTCACCGCCAACCCGTGGCTATCCGGCTACATGTCGGAGGCGCTGGGCGTGCTGACGCAGGAAAGTGGTGACGACGTCGCTCAGGTGGTGTCGCGCCTGGTCGATTTCGTCCGTGGTCGCGGTGAATCGTCGGACGGCGCCCCGGGCTCGCAGTCGTCGGGTGTGCTGGGCCTGGTGCGCGCCGTGCAGTCCGAGCCGCAGCGCCGGGCCCTGGATCGGCTGCTGGTGCTCGGCACCTTGCTGGAGGGACATGCCGATCACGTGATGGACGCCGTCGGGCCGGCGGTGGTGCCGTCGGTGGCGATCATCCGCCGCCGCTTCGACGACCGTCGTCAGCGCAAACAGCCACCGCTGCAACGGCTGCTGCGCGCATTGCTGGGCATCGACGCCAAGCTCAGCCAGTACACCCGCGGCAAGGCGTTCGTCGACGATGTGGTGGGCCGGGTCGGGATGCAGCGGTTCAACGTCATCTGGTCCGGCCCCGAGACGCTGCCCCTGCCGGCCGAGATCGAAGACCCGCAACGGTGGATCGATCGGGTGCTGTAGGCCGGCTGCATACGGCAGTCGCGGCCTTCGCCAAGGAGTACCTTCCGGCCGTCGAGCGGTGGTGCGTGGCGCTCTCGGGCGGTCCGGATTCGTTGGCGCTCACCGCGGTGGCGGCGGCCATGCTGCCGACCACCGCGCTGATCGTCGACCACGGTCTGCAGACCGGCTCGGCGGAGGTTGCCGCAGCCGCCCGAACTCAGGCGCTGGAACTGGGATGCGTTGCGGCCGAAGTTCTTTGTGTTGAGGTGAGTGGTGACGGCGGTCCGGAGGGGGCGGCGCGCACAGCTCGCTACCTTGCGCTGGACGCCGCGCGTCGCGATCGCCCGGTGCTGCTGGCGCACACCCTCGACGATCAGGCCGAGACCGTGCTGCTCGGGCTGGGCCGCGGTTCGGGAGCCCGCTCGATCGCCGGGATGCGCCCGGACGATCCGCCGTGGTTCCGGCCGCTGCTGGGGGTGCGGCGCAGCGTGACGCACGCGGTCTGTGCGGAGTTGGGGCTGGCCGCGTGGCAGGATCCGCACAACACCGACCGCCGCTTCACCCGGAGCCGACTGCGCCAGGAAGTGCTGCCGCTGCTGGAAGACGTGCTGGGCGGCGGGGTGGCCGAGGCGCTGGCCCGCACCGCGGCGGCGTTGCGGGAAGACACCGAGTTGATCGACACGCTGATCGCGCAGGCGCTGGCCACCTCGATGACCGATGACGGGCTCGACACCCGGGTGTTGACGGACTTGCCGAGTCCGGTCCGCCGCGGCGTCATCCGCAGCTGGCTGCTGGCCGGTGGCGCGACCAGCCTGACGGATAAGCAGATTCGCGGGGTCGACACGCTGGTCACCGCGTGGCGTGGCCAGGGCGGGGTGGCAGTCGGGTCGACGCTGCGCGGCCAGCGGTTGGTCGCGGGCCGACGTGGCAGGCTGCTGACGCTGCGATCCGAGCCGATCTGACTCGCGCTCCCGGCCGGTGACGTGGCACGCTGTGCACGTGGGAGCGGACTCGCGGGAGTTGTACCCGGGGGACATCAAATCGGTGCTACTCACCGAGGAGCAGATCAAGACCCGCACCGCCGAGCTTGGTGCGCAAATCGGTGAGGATTACCAGTCCGGCTCAGACAGCCAGGATCTGCTGTTGATCACCGTGCTCAAGGGTGCGGTCATGTTTGTCACCGACTTGGCGCGCGCTATTCCGCTGCCGACCCAGTTCGAGTTCATGGCGGTCAGCTCCTACGGATCGTCGACGTCGTCGTCGGGAGTGGTGCGCATCCTCAAGGACCTGGACCGCGATATCAACGATCGGGACGCGCTGATCGTCGAGGACGTCGTCGATTCCGGGCTGACGTTGTCGTGGCTGCTGCGTAACCTGGCCACTCGCCGTCCGCGGTCATTGCGGGTGTGCACGCTGCTGCGCAAACCCGACGCGGTGCGCGCCAATGTCGACATCGCCTACGTGGGATTCGACATCCCCCACGAGTTCGTCGTCGGCTACGGCCTCGACTATGAGGAGCGCTACCGCGACCTGCCCTACATCGGCACCCTGGACCCGCGGGTCTATCAGGAGTAGCTAGCGCAGCTCCCAGATCGCGGTCACCGAGAAGTTCACCGTCTGCTGGCCCGGTTCCAGCGGAACTTCGGTTGCCATCGGCGCGCGCGGCATCGGTGTCGGTGGTGGCGTGCCGCCGGTGGCCTCCGAGATGGAGATCACCTTGCCCAGGCTGAGCCCGGCCAGCTGCGCATACTGCCCGGCCCGGTCCTTGGCGTCCTGGAAAGCCCGCGCACGTGCGTCCTTGACCAGCCTCGAGTCGTCGGCGATGGAATAGCTCACCGAGTTGATCCGGGTTGCGTCGCCGCCCGTGGTCACGATCACGGCCAACAGGTTCGACGCCGCATCCGTTTTGCGGATCTTGACCCGGATCGAGTTGGCGGCGCGATAGCCGGTGATGGTTCCGGTGGTTCCGCCGTATTGCGGTTGCAGGGTGACGTCGGTGGTGCTGATGTCTTTGTTGTCCACGCCGGCGCCGGTCAGCGCGTTGATGACGGCCTGCTGCCGTTCGTTGGTTTGATCCATTGCCGCGGTGACGTCGGGTGCGATGAATTCGATCGCGACGTCGACGGTCAGGGTGTCCGGGGCGCCTTCGACTTCGCCTGCGCCGACGACCGTCACCTGCCGCGACTGGTCTTTGACCGGACCGGGGTCGCTGTCGCATGCGGACAGCGACGCGACGACGATTCCCAACGCGGCGACAAGACGCAACATGTCTGGCACCCTATGCGAGGATTACCCGTGATGACCGTCGCCCCGGCGAGAGCGCTCGCCTTAGCAATCGAACCCTTCGCGGGACAGGTGTACTTCTCCCCGGAATGCCACCAGAGTTATGCGGCACTCGGGTTCGGGCCCAGCCCCGCGAAAACGGGCGAGGTCGAGATGCCCGACGGTCCGGCCTACTTCTGCAGCCGCGGCTCGGTGATGGGGCAGGTGCCCGGTGAGGTGATCGCCGCGGCCTTCGCGGTGTTCAACCCCGCGGTCGTGGTGCCGGCGGTCGCCAACGGGTGGACGCTGACCGACGCCTCCACGATCTGCGCGGCACGAACCGACGGCGCGGTGCGACAGCTGCGCCGTATTCTCGGTGCTCACCCGGACGGCCTCGATCGGGTGTTGGAGCTGCTACAGCGCGCGACGGACCGGTTGCCGTTGGCGGGAAAGCCGCTGTTTGCGGGTCTCGTCGCCCTCGGTCTGCCAGGCGAGGCGCTGGCCGACGCCTGGCGTCTTGCCGACGAGCTGCGCGAATACCGCGGCGACGTCCACGTGAACGTCTGGACCAGTGCCGGTTTCGATGGTGTCGAGATCGGCCTTATCACCGAGCTGTACTGGGGGATGCCGCTGCGCAGCTACATACGAACCAGAGCCTGGACCGACGAAGACCTGGCTGCGGCCGAGAAACGGCTGGAGTCACGCGGGCTGGTCCGCGATGGCGCGCTCACCGACGCAGGGCGGACAGCCCGGGAGACGATCGAGGTGGCCACCGACGAGGGATGCATGCCTATTACCGCCGCACTGGGTGACGACCTCGACGAGCTAGTCGGCCTCATCGGCGCGTGGTCGCGGCAGCTGCAAGCAGCTGGCGGTTATCCGGCTGCAGGGCCGCAGGACCTTGCTGCGCTGGCGAACCGCTGATCGCGTTCAGAAGGGCGGGTCGTCGGGTAGCGGTTCGGGTTCGTCTGGCGTCCAATCCGGTGGTAGTTCTTCGGGTTCGCGCGGGTCGTTGACCCAGGTGCAGAACGGGCTGGTGCTGGGTGTGCCTTTGAAGAGGAACAGCATGTCGCGCA
>NZ_JBOHHI010000101.1:0-15741 GCF_050700595.1 Mycobacterium sp. | reverse complement strand
CTCCCGCAAGCCCCCGCATGGCCGACCGCCCCGGCGTCGGCAGCCAATGGACCCGGCGCGTCGTGCCGCGTTCGACGTGTTGCAGGCCGTCACCGAGCGCGACGCTTATCCCAACCTGGCACTACCCGCGCTGCTGCGCGAGCGGGGCATCACCGGACGTGACGCCGCGTTCGCCACCGAGTTGACCTACGGCACCTGCCGCACCCGTGGCCTGCTCGACGCCGTCATCGCAGCGGCCGCCGGGCGGCCGCCGGAAGCCGTCAACCCCGCGCTGCTGGATCTGCTGCGGCTCGGCACCTACCAACTGCTGCGCACCCGCGTCGACGCCTACGCCGCAGTGTCCACCACCGTCGAACAGGCGGCGATCGAATTCGATTCGGCGCGTGCTGGTTTCGTCAACGGTGTGCTGAGGACCATCAGCGGCCGCGACGAGCGGTCCTGGGCCGACGAGCTGGCCCCCGACCCGGCACGTGACCCGATAGGGCATGCCGCGTTCGTCCATGCCCACCCGCGGTGGATCGCCCAGGCATTCGCCGACGCGCTCGGCCCGGCCGCCGGTGAACTCGACAGGGTGCTGGCCAGCGACGACGAGCGTCCACAGGTGCACTTGGCCGCCCGGCCGGGAACATTGACCGCCGAGCAACTGGCCGAGGCGGTGCAGGGCACCGTCGGCCGGTATTCGCCCTACGCGGTATACCTGCCGGCCGGCGATCCGGGCGAGTTGCCCGCGCTGCGCGACGGGCGGGCGCTGGTCCAGGATGAAGGCAGCCAGTTGGTGGCCCGCGCGCTGACGCTGGCCCCGGTGGCCGACGACACCGGCCGCTGGCTGGACCTGTGCGCCGGCCCGGGCGGTAAGACCGCGCTGCTGGCCGCGCTGGGCGCCGGCCGCGGCGCCCGGGTCACCGCGGTGGAGCCGGCGGCGCAGCGCGCCGATCTGGTCGTGGCGAACACCCGCGGGCTGCCGGTGGACGTGCTGGTCGCCGACGGGCGGCGCACCGACCTCCACGCGGGCTTCGACCGGGTGCTGGTCGACGTGCCGTGCACCGGGCTGGGCGCGTTGCGGCGTCGGCCCGAGGCCCGCTGGCGGCGCCGGCCCGCCGACATCCCGGCGCTGACCGGGCTGCAACGCGAACTGCTGGGTGCGGCGATCGCGTTGACCCGGCCCGGTGGCGTGGTGCTGTACGCGACCTGCTCGCCGCACCTGGCCGAAACGATCGGCGTCGTCGGCGACGCACTGCGCCGCCATCCGGTGTCCGCACTGGACGCCCGGCCGCTGTTCGAGCCCGTCGGCGATCTGGGTGACGGCCCCTACGTGCAGTTGTGGCCGCACCGGCACGGCGCTGACGCCATGTTCGCCGCCGCCCTCCAAGTACGCTGACGACCATGAACCGGGCTCTGATAGCGCCGTCGATCCTGGCCGCCGATTTCGCCCGGCTGGCCGACGAGGCGGCCGTGGTGGAGGGCGCCGACTGGCTGCACGTCGACGTGATGGACGGCCACTTCGTGCCGAACCTGACGATCGGCCTGCCGGTGGTGGAAAGCCTGCTGGCCGCCAGCGATATCCCGATGGACTGCCATCTGATGATCGAGGACCCGGACCGCTGGGCGCCGCTGTACGCGGAAGCCGGCGCCTACAACGTCACCTTCCACGCCGAGGCGACCGAGAATCCGATTGCGGTCGCTCGCGACATCCGGGCCGCCGGCGCCAAAGCGGGCCTGAGTGTCAAACCCGGCACCGCGCTGGAGCCGTACTTGGAGATCCTGCCAAACTTCGACACATTCCTGGTCATGTCGGTCGAGCCCGGGTTCGGCGGCCAGGACTTCATCCCCGAGGTACTCAGCAAGGTCCGCACGGTCCGCAAGATGGTCGACTCCGGCGAGCTGACCATCCTGGTCGAGATCGACGGCGGTATCAACCGCGACACCATCGAGCAGGCCGCCGAGGCCGGTGTCGACTGCTTCGTCGCCGGATCGGCCGTCTACGGCGCCGCGGACCCGGCCGCCGCGGTCGACAAACTGCGTCGCCGGGCCGCCACCGCGTCGACCCACCTGCGCCTGTGAGCACTCGCGCGGCCGTCGACTATGACGCCGCCATGCGCCTCGCTATCGAGCACGCCGAACTGGTCAAGGGAGCGACCTATCCCAACCCGCCTGTCGGCGCGGTCATCGTGGACCGCGAGGGCAGGATCGCCGGTGTGGGCGGCACCGGGCCGACCGGCAGTGCCCACGCCGAGGTGGTGGCGCTGCGGCGGGCGGGCACGTTGGCCGCGGGCGGCACCGCGGTGGTCACGCTCGAGCCGTGTAACCACCACGGCAGGACCCCGCCGTGCGTGGACGCCCTGCTCGAGTCCGGCGTCGCATCGGTGGTCTACGCCGTCGCCGACCCGAACCCGATCGCGACGGGTGGCTCGGCGCGTCTGGCGGCCGCGGGCGTGCAGGTGATCGCCGACGTGCAAGCCGACCTGGTA
Organism: Mycobacterium sp.; assembly: GCF_050700595.1. Taxonomy (GTDB): domain Bacteria; phylum Actinomycetota; class Actinomycetes; order Mycobacteriales; family Mycobacteriaceae; genus Mycobacterium. The sequence continues at coordinate 13,273 of NZ_JBOHHI010000101.1, read as the reverse complement.
GCGGCCGGGCCGCTGCGGGAGTGGCTGCACAAGCAGCGCACCGGGCTGCCGCACGTGACGTGGAAGTACGCCGCCAGCGTGGACGGGCGCAGCGCCGCCGCCGATGGCTCCAGTCGGTGGATCACCAGCGAGGCGGCCCGTGCCGACGTGCACCGCCGCCGCGCGGCCGCCGACGCGATCGTGGTGGGCACCGGCACCGTGCTCAGCGACGACCCGGCGCTGACCGCGCGGCGGGCCGACGGCAGCCTGGCCGATCGTCAGCCGCTGCGCGTGGTGGTGGGAATGCGCGAAATCCCAACAGAGGCCAGGGTTCTCAACGACGACTCGCGCACGATGGTGATCCGCACCCACGATCCGGCCGACGTGCTCAAGGCGGTATCGGATCGCACCGATGTGCTGCTGGAGGGCGGGCCGAGGCTCGCCGGGGCATTCCTGCGGGCCGGGGCGATCGACCGGATCCTGGCCTATGTCGCGCCGATTCTGCTGGGCGGGCCGATCACCGCGGTCGACGACGTCGGGGTGCCCGGCATCGCGCACGCGCTGCGCTGGCGGTTCGACGGGACCGAGCGGATCGGTCCGGATCTGCTGCTGAGTTTGGTGCCGCGCTGACTTTCACGGCACAGGTGTTCAGGCCTGCGGCCCCACGGGCTGCTCCTCGGCCGCCACCGGCTCGTCGGCGTGGGCGTGGCGGCCGGACAGCAGCAGGCCCAGCAGCGCCCCCACCACGCACACACCCGCGGTGATCGCGAAGATCTCGCCGTACATCGTCGCGTAGGCGACGACTGCCTTGTGCCCGAACTGTTGTGCGCGCTCGATCATGGTGGCGTTCGCGGGCAGCCGCGGTGTCGGCAGGTGCGCCAGGATCTGGTTGAAGCGGTACAGCCCCCATGCGCTCAGCGCGGCCACTCCGATCAGCATGCCGGTCATTCGGGCCACCACCACCGCCGCCGAGGCGATCCCATGCTGCGCAGACGGCACCACCCGCAACGACGCCGACGACAGCGGACCGATGACCAGGCCCAGCCCAATGCCGGCGATGAACAGGTCGGTGTCGATCGCGGGCAGCCTGAGCAAGCCGAGGTTGTAGATCTGGTCCAGCACGTCGACCCGCCACTTGGAGATCAGCCAGTAGCCGCCGGCAGCGATCAGCAGGCCGACGAACGTCATCGCCCGGTCGCCGACCTTGGTGGCGATCCACCCGCCCACGACCGCCCCGATCGGTAGTGCGGCCAGGAACCACAGCAACATCAAGGCCGCGTGGTTCTGATCCTTGCCCAGCACAGCTTGGGCGAACAGCTCCACGTCGACCAGCGTCACCATCAGCGCACCGCCGGCCATCAGCGAGGAGCCCAAGGCGGCCAGGAACGGCCGGAACTGCACACCCTCGGGCTCGATCAGCCGGGTACGGGCAAAGCGTTCCCACAGCCCGAACACCACCGCGGCGATCAACGCCCCGATCAGCAGCGGCAACCCGTAGCCGGGCAGCACATGCTTGCCGTCCGGGTCGGGGTTGTACAGCCCGACAACGGCCAGGCCCAGCGCGATCGCCAGCAGCACCCCGCCGACCAGATCGACCTTCTCGGGGGCGGCGTCGCGATCGCGGCCGGGCAGACTGAACTGGATCATCACCATCGCGGCCACGGCCAACGGCACGTTGATCCAGAACACGTCCTGCCAGCGGCTGGTCAGCCACACGATGAAAATGCCGTACAGCGGGCCCAGCACGCTGCCCAACTCCTGAGCGGCGCTGATACCACCGAGCACCCCGGCCCGGTTGCGCTCCGCCCACAGGTCGGCACCCAGCGCCAGGGTCACCGGCAGCAGCGCGCCGGCGGCCACGGCCTGGATGGTGCGGCCGACCACCAGCATGTGCAGGTCGCCGGAGATCGCGGTCACCACCGAGCCGATCGCGAACACGGCCAGGCTGGCCTGCAGCACCAGCTTGCGGCCGAATCGGTCCGACGCCCGGCCCAGCAGCGGCATGGCGGCGATGTAGCCGAGCAGGTAGCAGGTGATGATCGGGGTGATCTGCTGGATCTTGTTGATCGGGATACCGACGGTGTGGATGATGTCCCGCATGATCGTGACCACGACATAGGTGTCGAGGGCACCCAGCAGGACGGCCAGGCTTCCCGCGCTGATCGCTATGCTGCGGGCGACCCGCATCAGCCGTTCACCGGCGGCTTGGTGACGGTGACCGGCTGGTTCCAGTTCGACAGCGTCATCTGGATGGAGTTGTCCCCGCTCTGGTCCAGCTTGGCCTGCACCAACTCGTGGTCACCGTTTTCCTGGATCCACACCGTGATCGGCCGCGGCTGGTCTGCTTTCAGTTGCGGCGCAAGCTGGTTCACGGCGGACGCCGAGACTTTCCCGCTGATCCGGATGGTGTCTTGGCCGTTCATGTTCTCGCGAGACTCGGCCTTCGGATCGGAGAGGTTGGCCAGCATATTGGCGAATCCGGTAGCTGGGTTCAGCAGCTGCGACGGGTCGTAGATATCGGCGGCGGGCCCGAAGTCGCTCCACTGGTCGCCGCTCAGGGCCGCATACAGGTCACCGCCGAAGACGACGAATTCGGCGTCGACGTCGGAACCGCCAATCGTGATCTTGGCGTTGCCCTTGGCGGCGGTGCCGGGACTGGTGGTCAGATCGCCCGTCAGCGTCTTGATGGGCATCCCCTTGATCTTGCCGTTCACCGAGAGCACCAGGTGCACGCTCTTGACGTTCTTGGTGGCCTGGCTGGACTGCTTGACCAGGTTGGCGGCGTCGGGAAGCGGGTTGCTGCTCTGTTTCGACGACGACGAGCAACCGGCGACCAGGGCGGTGGCGAGGCTGGCGGCGGCAAGGACGGTGAAGAGTCGGCGGGTGGGCATACGTGCATCGTAGAGGGTGCCCACAGCAGCGCCTTGAACCGCGAGGTCGCCGCGGCGTCGCGCGACGCGGACCGACTAGCCTGAGGCGATGTTCACCGGGATCGTCGAGGAATTGGGCGAGGTGGTCGACAAGGACGACCTGGGCGATTCCGCGCGGCTGACCATCCGCGGTCCGCTGGTCGCCGCCGACGCCGGCCACGGCGACTCCATCGCCGTCAACGGGGTGTGCCTGACCGTGGTCGAGGTGTTGCCCGGCGGCCGGTTCACCGCCGACGTGATGGGCGAGACGCTGAACCGGTCCAGCCTGGGCCGGCTCGCCGAAGGCAGCCCGGTCAACCTCGAGCGCGCCGCCGCCCTGGGCAGCCGGCTCGGCGGGCACATCGTGCAGGGCCACGTCGACGGCACCGGGCAAATTCTGGCCCGCACCCCGGTCGAACACTGGGAGGTCGTGCGAATCCGGCTGCCCGCGGAGCTGGCGCGCTACGTGGTGGAAAAGGGCTCGATCACCGTTGACGGCATTTCGCTGACCGTCTCTGGGCTCGGTGACGATTGGTTCGAGGTGTCACTGATCCCGACCACGCGGGAACTGACCACGCTGGGCCGTGCGCCAGCGGGAACGCAGGTGAACCTGGAGGTGGACGTCATCGCGAAATATGTCGAGCGCCTGGTCAAAAATCCCGCTGAGTAAGCCACCGCAATATCCGCATCGGCCTCGTGGTTCATACTGAAAGCGACAATTCGGACGGCGTTCCCCAAGCCGGGAATCGACTAGGTGGCAAAGATGACGAGGTTGGACTCCGTCGAGCGGGCGGTTGCCGACATCGCGGCGGGCAAGGCCGTCGTCGTCATCGACGATGAGGACCGGGAAAACGAAGGTGACCTGATCTTCGCCGCCGAAAAGGCCACTCCCGAACTGGTGGCGTTCATGGTCCGTTACACGTCGGGCTATCTGTGTGTGCCGCTGGACGGAGCGGTCTGCGACCGGCTGGGGCTGCTGCCGATGTACGCGGTGAACCAGGACAAGCACGGTACCGCCTACACCGTCACCGTCGACGCGAGAAATGGTGTCGGGACGGGTATTTCGGCTTCGGACCGGGCCACCACGATGCGGTTGCTGGCCGACCCAGCCAGTGTCGCCGAGGATTTCACCCGGCCGGGCCATGTGGTTCCGTTGCGCGCCAAGGACGGTGGCGTGTTGCGCCGGCCCGGTCACACCGAAGCGGCCGTCGACCTGGCCCGGATGGCGAGGCTGCAGCCGGCGGGGGCGATCTGCGAGATCGTCAGCCAAAAAGACGAGGGCGCGATGGCGCAGACCGACGAGCTGCGGGTCTTCGCCGACGAGCACGACCTGGCGCTGATCGCCATCGCCGATCTGATCGAGTACCGGCGCAAACACGAAAAGCACATCGAGCGGGTGGCCGAGGCCCGGATCCCCACCCGGCACGGCGAGTTTCGTGCGGTCGGCTACGCCAGCATCTACGAGGACGTCGAGCACGTGGCATTGGTCCGCGGCGAGATCGCAGGACCGAACTACGACGGCGACGACGTGCTGGTCCGGGTGCACTCGGAGTGCCTGACCGGTGACGTGTTCGGCTCACGCCGCTGCGACTGCGGGCCGCAACTGGACGCCGCGCTGGCGATGGTCGCGCGGGAGGGCCGCGGCGTGGTGCTCTACATGCGCGGCCACGAGGGCCGCGGCATCGGTTTGATGCACAAACTGCAGGCCTATCAGTTGCAGGACGCCGGCGCCGACACCGTGGACGCCAACCTCAAGCTCGGACTGCCGGCCGACGCCCGCGATTACGGCATCGGCGCACAGATCCTCGTCGACCTCGGGGTCCGGTCGATGCGGCTGCTGACCAACAACCCGGCCAAGCGGGTCGGTTTGGATGGCTACGGGCTGCACATCATCGAGCGGGTTCCGCTGCCGGTGCGGGCCAACGCCGAAAACATCCGGTATCTGATGACCAAGCGCGACCGGATGGGCCACGATCTGATCGGGCTGGACGACTATCACGAATCCATCCAGATGCCGGGTGAATTTGGGGGAGCTCTGTGACGTTCGGGGGAGCTTTGTGAGTGGTGGCGCCGGTGTGCCGGAACTGCCGGTACTCGACGCATCCGGGGTGACGCTGGCAATCGTGGCCAGCACCTGGCACACCACGATCTGCGATGCGCTGCTGGCCGGCGCCTGCAAGACCGCTGCCGACTGGGGGATTGACGACCCGACCGTGGTCCGCGTGCTCGGTGCGATCGAAATTCCGGTGGTGGCGCAAGAACTGGCCCGCGACCACGATGCCGTCGTCGCGTTGGGTGTGGTGATCCGCGGTGCCACACCACATTTCGACTATGTCTGCGACGCGGTAACCCAGGGACTGACCCGGGTGTCGTTGGATGCCTCGACGCCGGTCGCCAACGGGGTGCTGACCACCAACACCGAAGAGCAGGCGCTGGATCGGGCGGGCCTGCCGACGTCGGCCGAGGACAAGGGCGCTCAGGCGACGTCCGCCGCGCTGAGCACGGCGCTGACCCTGCGCGATTTGCGCGCACAGCCGTGACGCCAAATGAGGATGACTGGGATGTTGAGGTGCGCCCGCATCTGACACTGTATTTCGTGTACTCCGCGGCATTTGTGATCGCGGCGGTACACATCGTGGTGGGCCTGCTGCTCAAGATCCGCTCCAGCGGGGTGATCTTCCAGACCGCCGACCAAGTGGCGATCGCTCTGCTGGGCCTCGTCATCGCCGGGTTCGTGCTGCTGTTCGCCCGCCCGCGGCTACGGGTGGGGGTCGGCGGTCTGTCGGTGCGCAACCTGTTCGGGTACCGGCTGGTGCCCTGGCCGGATGTTGTCGGTGTGTCGTTTCCCCCCGGTGCACGTTGGGCGCGAATCGATTTGGCCGACGACGAGTACATCCCCCTGATGGCCATCCAGGCCGCCGACAAGGACCGCGCCGTGGCCGCCATGGACGTCGTGCGGACGCTGATGACGCGTTACCGGCCCTAGTCCCGCGAGCAGACTAACCTGGGAATCGTGCCTGATCCCGCCACCTACCGCCCCGCGCCCGGGTCAATCCCGGTCGAGCCCGGCGTCTATCGGTTCCGGGACCAACACGGACGAGTCATCTACGTCGGCAAGGCCAAGAGCCTGCGCAGCCGATTGACCTCGTACTTCGCCGACGTCGCCGGCCTGCATCCGCGGACCCGGCAAATGGTGACCACCGCTGCCAAGGTTGAGTGGACGGTGGTCAATACCGAGGTCGAAGCGCTGCAGCTGGAATACAACTGGATCAAGGAGTTCGACCCGCGGTTCAACGTCCGCTACCGCGACGACAAGTCCTACCCGGTGCTGGCGGTCACCCTCAACGAGGAATTCCCCAGGTTGATGGTCTACCGCGGCCCCCGGCGCAAAGGCGTGCGCTACTTCGGGCCGTACTCGCATGCCTGGGCCATCCGCGAAACCCTGGATCTGCTTACCCGGGTGTTCCCGGCACGCACCTGTTCGGATGGGGTCTTCAAGCGGCACAACCAGATTGGCCGGCCATGCCTACTCGGCTACATCGACAAGTGCTCGGCGCCATGCGTCGGACGGGTCAGCGCAGCAGAGCATCGCCGGATCGTGGAGGATTTCTGCGATTTCCTGTCGGGCAAGACCGACCGATTCGCCCGCAGCCTGGAGCAACAGATGAACGCCGCCGCCGGGCAGCTCGACTTCGAACGGGCCGCGCGACTGCGTGACGACCTCTCGGCGTTGAAGCGGGCACTGGAGAAACAGGCCGTCGTGCTCGGCGACGGCACCGACGCCGACGTGATCGCGTTCGCCGACGACGAGCTGGAAGCCGCGGTCCAGGTCTTCCACGTCCGCGGCGGGCGAGTTCGCGGCCAGCGGGGCTGGATCGTCGAAAAGTCCGGTGATCCGGGGGATTCCGGCGAGGCCCAGTTAGTCGAGCAGTTCCTGACGCAGTTCTACGGCGAACAGGCCGAGTTCGACCGGGCCGCCGATGAATCTGCCAATCCGGTACCCCGCGAAGTGCTGGTTCCCTGCCTGCCGCCCAATGCCGACGAGCTGGCCAGCTGGCTGTCCGGACTGCGCGGCTCACGAGTGATGCTGCGGGTGCCGCGCCGGGGTGACAAACGGGTTCTGGCCGAAACCGTGCATCGCAACGCCAAAGAGGCGCTGCAGCAACACAAGCTCAAGCGGGCCGGCGACTTCACCGCCAGATCGGCCGCGCTGCAGAATATTCAGGAATCCCTCGGCCTGGCCGACGCACCGCTACGGATCGAGTGCGTCGACATCAGCCATGTGCAGGGCACCGACGTGGTGGGCTCGCTGGTGGTATTCGAGGACGGGCTGCCGCGTAAATCTGACTACCGCCACTTCGCCATCCGGGAAGCCGCCGGACAGGGCCGCTCCGACGACGTCGCCTCGATCGCCGAGGTGACCCGCCGCCGGTTCGTGCGCCACCTGAGCGACTCCAACATGCTTGCCCCGGAAGGTAAGTCGCGAAAGTTCGCCTACCCGCCCAACCTCTACGTCGTCGACGGCGGCGCCCCCCAGGTCAACGCGGCCAGCGCCGTGCTCGATGAACTCGGCGTCACCGACGTCGCGGTGATCGGACTGGCAAAGCGGCTCGAAGAGATATGGGTGCCGGCAGAACCCGACCCGATCATCATGCCCCGCAATAGCGAGGGCCTGTACCTGTTGCAGCGGATCCGCGATGAGGCGCACCGGTTTGCCATCAGCTATCACCGCAGCAAACGGTCCAAGCGGATGACGGCGTCGGCGCTGGATGCGGTGCCCGGGCTTGGCGAGCATCGCCGCAAGGCGTTGGTGACGCACTTCGGATCGGTGGCCCGGCTCAAAGAGGCCACCGTCGAGGAGATCACCGCGGTCAAGGGAATCGGTGTCGCGACGGCGACGGCGGTGCTCGACGCGCTGCGCGCCGACGACCGGGTCGCCGAACGGGCGTCGGGATGACCGGCGAAGGTAGGGGCTTGGTCACCCAGTCCGACGACGACTCCGGCGCAACCGGATCCGGTATCGACGTCGTTCTGGTGACCGGGCTGTCGGGCGCCGGCCGCGGGACCGCGGCGAAGGTGCTCGAGGATCTCGGCTGGTACGTTGCCGATAACCTGCCGCCCCAACTGATCACCCGAATGGTCGACTTGGGGCTGGCGGCCGGATCGCGGATCACCCAGCTGGCGGTGGTGATGGACGTGCGGTCGCGCGGCTTCACCGGGGACCTGGACTGGGTGCGTAACGACTTGGCCACCCGCAACATCACCCCGCGGGTGTTGTTCATGGAAGCCTCCGACGACATGCTGGTGCGTCGCTACGAGCAGAATCGGCGCAGCCATCCCCTGCAGGGCGAACAAACATTGGCCGAAGGCATCGCCGCCGAGCGTGAGATGCTGGCCCCGGTCCGTGCCGCCGCCGATCTGGTCATCGACACCTCGACGCTGTCAGTGCCGGCCTTACGGGAGAGCATCGAACGTCTGTTCGGCAGTGAGACCGTTGCGCACACCAGCGTGACGGTGGAATCCTTCGGCTTCAAGTACGGCTTACCGATGGATGCCGACATGGTGATGGATGTGCGCTTCCTGCCCAACCCGCACTGGGTCGACGAGTTACGCCCGCACACCGGCCAACATCCGGCGGTTCGGGACTATGTACTCGGCCAGACCGGCGCGGCAGAGTTTCTGGAGACCTACCATCGGTTGCTGTCCCTGGTTGTCGACGGCTACCGCAGGGAGGGGAAGCGCTACATGACCGTGGCGATCGGCTGTACCGGCGGCAAGCATCGCAGCGTCGCTATCGCCGAGGCGTTGGTGCGGCTGCTGCAGTCCCAGGAGTCTGGGGTGCAACTGTCGGTGCGGGTGCTGCACCGGGATCTGGGCCGCGAATGAGCTTCGGTGCAAGCTCGAGCACAAGCCCCAGCATTGTCGCCCTGGGCGGTGGACACGGCCTGTACGCGACGCTGTCGGCAGCCCGGCGACTGACCCCGCATGTCACCGCCATCGTCACGGTCGCCGACGACGGCGGCTCTTCTGGCCGACTGCGCAGCGAAATCAATGTGGTGCCGCCCGGTGATTTGCGAATGGCATTGGCGGCGTTGGCATCTGATAGCCCGCACGGTCGGCTGTGGGCGACCATCCTGCAGCACCGGTTCGGCGGCAGCGGCGCGCTGGCCGGACATCCGATCGGCAATCTCCTGCTGGCCGGGCTCAGCGAGGTGTTGGCCGACCCGGTGGCCGCCCTCGACGAGCTCGGTCGCATCCTCGGCATCCACGGCCGCGTCCTGCCGATGTGCCCGATCGCGCTGCAGATAGAAGCCGACGTATCGGGTCTTGAGGCCGACCCGCGGATGTTCCGGGTGATCCGCGGCCAGGTGGCGATCGCAACCACTCCGGGAAAGGTCCGCCGGGTGCGGCTGTCACCCGGCAACCCGCCGGCCACCCGCCAGGCCGTCGACGCGATCCTGGCCGCCGACCTGGTAGTGCTTGGGCCGGGCTCGTGGTTCACCAGCGTGATCCCGCACGTGCTGGTGCCGGAATTGGCCGCGGCGCTGCAGGCGACCACGGCCCGCCGGGCGCTGGTGCTCAACCTGGTCGCCGAGCCCGGGGAGACGGCCGGCTTCTCGGTGGAACGCCACCTGCATGTGCTCGCGCAGCATGCCCCGGACTTCACCGTCCACGACGTCATCATCGACGCCGAGCGCGTGCCCGGTGAACGGGAGCGTGAGCAATTGCGCCGCACCGCAACGCTGCTGCAGGCGCACGTGCAGTTCGCCGAGGTGTCCCGGCCTGGTACACCTTTACATGACCCCGGCAAGCTGGCCGCTGCACTGGACGGGGTGAGTGTGCGCGACACCGGTCCGGACGTCTCGGAGGCGACCACCCAAACACTCTCGATTGAGGGTGAACGTCAAACCGGCGGGACCGGATCGGGCGGCAACGGACCGAGAGGTGACGACGCGTGGCAATGACGGCCGAAGTCAAGGACGAGTTGAGCCGTTTGATGGTGAATTCGGTGAGCGCGCGGCGTGCCGAGGTTACCTCGTTGCTGCGGTTCGCCGGTGGGCTGCACATCGTGGGCGGCCGGGTGGTAGTCGAGGCCGAGTTGGATCTGGGCAGTGTCGCGCGGCGGCTCCGCAAGGACATCTTCGACCTCTATGGCTACAACTCGGTCGTACATGTGTTGACTGCCAGCGGGATTCGCAAGACCACCCGCTACGTGCTGCGGGTCGCCAACGACGGCGAGGCGCTGGCTCGCCAGACCGGCTTGCTCGACTTACGCGGCCGCCCGGTGCGTGGGCTGCCCGCCCAGGTTGTCGGCGGTAGCGTCGTCGACGCCGAGGCCGCCTGGCGGGGTGCGTTCCTGGCGCACGGGTCGCTGACCGAACCGGGGCGGTCTTCGGCGCTGGAGGTCAGCTGCCCTGGTCCGGAGGCCGCGCTGGCCCTGGTGGGCGCGGCGCGCCGGCTCGGGGTCAGCGCCAAGGCCAGAGAGGTGCGCGGCGCCGACCGGGTGGTGGTGCGTGATGGCGAGGCGATCGGTGCGTTGCTGACCCGGATGGGCGCGCAGGATACCCGGCTGATCTGGGAGGAGCGCCGGATGCGCCGCGAGGTGCGGGCGACGGCCAACCGGCTGGCCAACTTCGACGACGCCAACCTGCGCCGCTCGGCGCGCGCGGCGGTGGCGGCAGCGGCCCGGGTCGAGCGCGCACTGGAGATCCTCGGCGACAGTGTGCCCGACCATTTGGCCGGGGCGGGCAAACTGCGTATCGAGCACCGGCAGGCCTCGCTGGAGGAGTTGGGCCGACTCGCTGATCCACCGATGACGAAAGACGCTGTGGCAGGCCGTATTCGACGCCTGCTGTCGATGGCCGATCGCAAGGCCAAGCAGGAAGGTATCCCAGACACCGAATCGGCGGTGACCCCGGACTTGCTGGAAGACGCTTAGGCGATCAGCGAGCCGTGCCGTTTTGGCGAGGCACATTATGGCAATACCCACCCCATGGGTCTTGCAAGTCGGCTGGTATCCACGCCTGCCTGGAAGTTCTTCGCGAAGTATTACTACCCGTTCATCACCCGGCACGGCGCTGATGACGTAGCGTTTTTGAACTTGGGCTACGAGGAGGAGCCGCCGATGGCTGTGCCGTTGGCGGCGCCAGATGAGCCCGACCGGTACTGCATCCAGCTCTACCACCGCACGGCCAGCCAAACCGATCTGGCCGGCAAACAGGTCCTGGAGGTCAGTTGCGGCCACGGTGGCGGAGCGTCGTACCTCGTGCGCACCTTGCGGCCGGCGGCCTACACCGGCCTGGATTTGAATCCGGCCGGCATCGAGATTTGCCGGAAGACGCACCATGCGACGGGCCTGGATTTCTTGGCGGGGGACGCCGAAAACCTGCCGTTCGCCGACCAATCCTTTGACGCGGTGATCAATATCGAGGCGTCGCACTGCTACTCGTCGCCGCAGCGGTTTTTCTCCGAAGTGGCGCGCGTGCTGCGCCCGGGCGGTCACCTGCTGTATGCCGATGTGCGCCGGTTCGATCATTTCGCCGAGTGGGAAAAAGAACTCGCGGACGCGCCGCTGCGAATGCTCTCACAACGCGACATCAGCGCGGAGGTCGTGCGCGGTCTGAAGAAGAGCCTGCCGCGGTCGCAGCAGATGTTTACTCGTCGTGCGCCGCGATTTTTGCGTGGCCTGGTATGCGACGCGGTTGCGGCGTCGATCTCCAAGATGTGTCAGGGACTGCAAAGCGGGGAGACCTCGTACCGGATGTATTGCTTTGCCAACGAGTGAGATGACCGAGACGTCAAGAGATACCTTCTGGATCACCCGCAACCCGGTCGGCCGGGCACGGGATGTGCTGCGATCGCGGCGCCGAACTGACGGCGCCCCACGCCCGCCCGGCCCGCGTGGACGCCCTGTTGTCGGAGTGCTTCCGGAACTGAAAGCCGATCCGTTCGGCTATCTGCAGCATCTGCGGGAGGTTTACGGCGACGTCTACCGGCTGCCGATGCCGATGTATGACGTGGTGATCGTGAACCATCCCGACCACGTGCGCCACATCATGGCGAACCGGGACGGCGAGTACAGCATGACCGGTCCGGTCAGCTGGGCCAGGCATGTGCTGGGCGTATCGATGCAGCTGCTGGAGGGAGCCGAATTCCGCCAACGGCGCAAGCTGCTGGCGCCGATGATGGGTCGTGGGCAGCTGTCGAAAATCGCCGGCATCATCGCCGACGAGTTCGCCAACCGGCTGGACAAATGGGGACGGTTCGTAGAGACCGGTGAATCGATCGACCTGCAGCATGAGATCAACGACGTGGTGATCCCGGCGTTTATGCGGTCGATGTTCTCGATGGAGCTGACCGACGTCGTTTTACACCGGCTCGACACCGATATCCGCACCCTGATGCAGAGTGCGTCGTCGCCACTTCTGCTCGGCCCTTCCCCGCGCCTGCTCCCGGGAGAGGGGAATCCGCTGCAGGCCTGGTGGCGGATGCGGCGGTGGGTGAAGCGGGCAGTCGACGAACGGCTGGCCGACCCCAAGCCCCACGACGACATGCTGCAAGTGCTCCTCGATGCACGTTACGAGGACGGGACGCCCATTAGCCGCCGCGACGCCATCACCGAAGCCATCATGCTCATCGGGGGTGGCTACGAAACCGTCGTCGCCGCGTTGGCATGGACGCTTGCCTTACTCCCGCAGAATCCCCAAGCGCAGCAGCGGCTTTACGACGAGGTCGACGAGCTCGGGGGAGCCATGCCCAGCTACGAAGACCTGGATCGACTGCAGTGGATCAAGGCGTGCTTCGACGAGGGCCAGCGACTACAGGGCCTGCTGTTACAGCCGCGATTCGCGATGATCGACGACACCATCGGCGGCTACCGCATCCGTCGTGGAACCCTCATCGGGATACCGATCTACTCTCTGCAGCGTGATCCGCGATGGTGGGGTCCCGACCCCGAGAGCTACGACCCGATTCGCTTCTACGACAAGGGCATCGTCGCCGAGCGACCTAACCTGGCCTTCATGCCGTTCGGCGCCGGACCGCACCGCTGTTTCGGCGCGGCGATGGGCTATCTGGAGGCGCAATTCCTGCTCGCCCAGATCCATCAGCGATTCCGGATACACACCCCCGCCGACTGGGCTCCCGAGCACGATGCCCTTCCCTGGCCGGTCAAGGGTGGCGTACCCGCCGTCCTGACCACGGTGTCGGCTACGGCGGCGCGCAATTCGTAGCTCAGAAGGGCGGGTCGTCAGGTAGCGGTAGCGGTTCGGGTTCGTCTGGCGTCCAATCCGGTGGTAGTTCTTCGGGTTCGCGCGGGTCGTTGACCCAGGTGCAGAACGGGCTGGTGCTGGGTGTGCCTTTGAAGAGGAACAGCATGTCGCGCA
>NZ_JBOHHI010000100.1:0-27915 GCF_050700595.1 Mycobacterium sp. | reverse complement strand
GAGCCGGTCCCCGAATGCCAGTCCCCGGTCTTCCTGCACGTCGACGCCAGCGACCGCGACCGGGTGCGGCTGCATTTCAGCGCACCCGCCGAGGCGCCGACCACCCGTGGTTTCGCCTCGATCCTGGCCGCCGGGCTCGACGAGCAGCCCGCCGCCGACATCCTGGCGGTGCCCGAAGACTTCTATACCGACCTGGGCCTGGCGGCGCTGGTCAGTCCGTTGCGGCTGCGCGGCATGTCGGGGATGCTGGCCCGGATCAAGCGACGGCTGCGCGAGGCTTAGACTTCCCCGGAACATACTTGTAAGACGATCTCTTAAAAAGCACAAGCCCTTAAAGACTCCAGCCACAGGAGGCGCAGTGCCAAGTCACGCCAGCTCGAGGATCGCCAAGGTCCTCGTCGCCAATCGCGGTGAGATCGCGGTCCGGGTGATCCGCGCGGCCAAGGACGCCGGCCTGCCCAGTGTGGCGGTGTACGCGGAGCCCGACGCCGATGCGCCGCACGTGCGGCTGGCCGACGAGGCGTTCGCGCTGGGTGGTCAGACCTCTTCCGAGTCCTACCTGGACTTCGGCAAGGTCCTGGAGGCCGCCGCGAAGTCCGGCGCCAACGCGATCCATCCCGGCTACGGCTTTCTGAGCGAGAACGCCGACTTCGCACAGGCGGTCATCGACGCCGGGCTGATCTGGATCGGGCCCAGCCCGCAGTCGATCCGTGACCTCGGCGACAAGGTCACCGCCCGGCACATCGCCGCCCGCGCGCAGGCCCCGCTGGTTCCCGGCACCTCCGAACCGGTCAAGGACGCCGACGAGGTGGTGGCCTTCGCCGAGCAGTACGGCGTGCCGATCGCGATCAAGGCCGCGTTCGGCGGCGGCGGCAAGGGCATGAAGGTAGCCCGCACCCTCGAGGAGATCCCCGAGTTCTTCGAGTCGGCAGTGCGCGAAGCGACGGCCGCGTTCGGCCGGGGCGAGTGTTTTGTGGAGCGCTACCTGGACAAGCCCCGCCACGTCGAGGCGCAGGTGATCGCCGACCAGCACGGCAACGTCGTCGTCGCCGGCACCCGGGACTGCTCACTGCAGCGCCGCTACCAGAAGCTGGTCGAGGAGGCACCGGCGCCGTTCCTGACCGACGCGCAGCGCAAGGAGATCCACGAGTCGGCCAAGCGCATCTGCCGCGAAGCGCACTATTACGGCGCCGGCACGGTGGAGTTCCTGGTGGGCCAGGACGGCTTGATCTCGTTCCTCGAGGTCAACACCCGACTGCAGGTCGAGCACCCGGTCACCGAGGAGACCGCGGGCATCGACCTGGTGTTGCAGCAGTTCAAGATCGCCAACGGCGACAAGCTTGACATCACCGAGGACCCGACCCCGCGTGGGCACGCCATCGAGTTCCGGATCAACGGCGAGGACGCCGGCCGCGGCTTCCTGCCGGCACCCGGGCCGGTCACCCGGTTCGACCCGCCGGCCGGGCCCGGTGTGCGGCTGGATTCCGGTGTCGAAACCGGGTCGGTGATCGGCGGCCAGTTCGACTCGATGCTGGCCAAGCTGATCGTGCACGGTGCCACCCGCGCCGAGGCACTGGCGCGCGCCCGCCGCGCATTGGACGAATTCCACATCGAGGGACTGGCCACGGTCATCCCCTTCCATCGGGCGGTGGTGTCCGACCCGGCGTTCATCGGTGACAACGACGGATTCGCGGTGCACACCCGCTGGATCGAGACCGAATGGAACAACACCATCGAGCCGTTCACCGGCGGCGAGCCGCTCGATGAGGCCGACACCCGGCCGCGGCAGACGGTGGTCGTCGAGGTCGGCGGGCGCCGGCTTGAGGTGTCCCTGCCGGCCGACCTGGCGTTGTCCAACGGTGGCGGCGACGCAGCCGGTGTGATCCGCAAAAAGCCCAAGCAACGCAGGCGGGGCGCGCTGGCCGGCGCGGCGGCGTCGGGTGACGCGGTGACCGCGCCCATGCAGGGCACCGTGGTGAAGGTCGCCGTCGAAGAGGGCCAGGAGGTCACCAGCGGTGATCTCGTGGTGGTCCTGGAAGCGATGAAGATGGAAAACCCGGTCACCGCGCACAAGGACGGCACCATCACCGGGCTGGCGGTCGAGGCCGGGTCGGCGATCACCCAGGGAACGGTCCTGGCCGAGATCAAGTAGGGCGGCCGGGGCGGCGCGCCGCAAACATCGACTACGTTGTCGGCCGGGCGCAGCCAGGGTAACCTTCGAGGCAGGTTGAGTTCACAGCCGTCTGGAACGTCGTCAACGACGTGATCCAAAGCAACAATGCTTGTCGACTGATGGAGTCAACAATGTCTGTTGTGAGACAGACGTCCACCGAAGCGGACGATGCATTTCCGTCACGCCCGTGGGAAAATCACACCGCCCGGTTCAGCGCTCACTGGGTGGCGTCGGTGGCCGTAATTACTGCACACGGCGAACTCGATGCGTCGAATGCCGCTCAGCTTGCCGATTACTTTCAGCGTTGCACGCTCCACTCGAAGCGGCTCGTCCTCGACTTGAGTGGGTTGGAATTCTTTGGGACTGCGGGCTTTTCGGCGCTGCACACGATCAATGTCCGGTGCGCGGGCGCCGATGTGCGGTGGGAGGTGGTTCCCGGCCCCGCGGCATCGCGGTTACTGCGCATCTGCGATCCGGATAACGCGCTACCGATAGCAGAATCACCGGAAGCCGCGGTGACCACCGACGAATCGCCGCGTCTTCTACTCAAGCTGGTCTCGCAGCCGCGCTAGCGATTTGGCGAGCAGGCGCGACACGTGCATCTGTGAGATCCCGACGCGCTCGGCGATCTGGGTCTGTGTCATCGAGTCGAAGAACCTGAGCACCAGCACGGTTCGCTCACGCTCGGGCAACGCCTCCAGCAGCGGGCGCAGTGCCTCCCGGTTCTCGATCCGCTCGAGGCCGGTGTCCACGTCGCCGAGCGTGTCGGCGATTGCGCGGGCTTCTTCGTCGCCACCACCGCCGCCGCTGTCAATCGACAACGTGTTGTAGGAGCTGCCGGCCACCAGGCCCTCGATGACCTCGGTGCGGTCCATGTCCAGCTCGCCGGCCAGTTCAGTGGCGGTCGGTGCGCGGCCCAGCCGTTGCGACAAGTCGGCGGTGGCGGTGCCGAGCCGCAAATGGAGCTCCTTGAGTCGCCGGGGCACCTTGACCGACCAGCTGTTGTCGCGAAAATGGCGCCGGACCTCACCCATGATGGTGGGCACCGCGAACGAGACGAAATCCGAGCCCGCGTTGACGTCGAAGCGGACGACGGCGTTGACCAGCCCGACGCGAGCCACCTGAACCAGATCGTCGCGGGGTTCGCCGCGCCCCTCGAACCGACGGGCGATGTGATCGGCCAGCGGCAGGCACCGCTCCACGATCTTCTCGCGGTGACGCTGGAATTCCGGCGAATCGGCCGTCAGCCCGGCCAGCTCACGGAACATATCCGGAACGTCGGCATATTCATTGGGCCGCCGCGACGTCGTACCGCCGGCAGCTCGCGCTGTCACCGCCCGGCGCCCGCCCGTCGCGTCGTCACGGTGATCCCGAATACCCCGCCGGATCCACTCGCTTCGCGACCGTCATGAAATGTCTGGACCTCATCGGTCAGCGACGTCAGCACATGCCAGCTGAAGCTGCCGGGCGTCACGACATCGGCGTTCTCGCAGGCCGCTGACGCCTCGACGATCAGTTCGTCGTCGCGCGGGTCGACCAGCACCGCCAGGGTCGCCCCGGGCGCCGCCGAGCGGATGAGCCGCGTGCACATCTCGTCCACTGCCAACCGCAGGTCGGCCACCGCGTCGAAATTCAGGTCTTCGAAGGTGCCAACCGCGCCGACCACGGTACGTAGCACCGCCAGGTTCTCCAAGCGTGCGGCAACCCGCAACTCGATGACACGGTCACCCCGCTCTTGGGCGTTCCCTGGCCGTTCGGTAGCGGTCATCTGGCCTCCCGGCGATATTTGACTGACAGTACCCCCGCGTACGAGCCGGTTAGTCATGCCCACCGCCGGGTATGCGACCAGCGATGGACGAAACTGACACGGCGGAAACTCGCCACACACGCCGGCTTCGGCGTGTCGCGGTACTCGCCGGGATCACGTTGATCGTCTTGATTTTGGTCGCAGTAGCAATTTATGTGATGGCGTTTCTGATTCTTTCCCCGATCCTGGGGTAATGACGGTGACAGGCCATTGCCGGCCGGGGTCAGAGTGATCATGGTGCATACCTAATACCCCGTCGCCGCGGCAGATAAAACCCAGCAGGAGACAGCGATGCAAGACCGTGACCGCATGTCCGACGAAATCCCGGTCGCCGGCGCCGTCGAGCAAGCGCACGAGACGGCGGACGAACCGGTTGGCCAGGTGGATCTCCCGGGCGACGAGCATCAGGCGTAACGAGCATCTGTCAACCCCCGGCCCCGAGATCTACGATGAATGTCATGAGTACGGCCATGAGACAGGTTCTGCTGCGGGCAGTTGTGCTTATGGGATCGTGGGCGATCGGACTACTGGTTGCGGCATCGGTTGTTCCCCGCGTTTCGATGTCGCTGTCGGGGTTTATCGTCGCCGTCGCGGTGTTCTCGGTAGCGCAGGCAATCCTGTCGTTGTCGATCTTGAAGCTGCCTCACGCATATGCGTTGCTGGTCTTTGGCGGCACCGGCCTGGCATTGACCGTCGTCGCGTTAGGTCTCGCTTCGGTGTTGAGCCATGAGTTCAACATTCGCGGTATTGCATCCTGGGTCGCTGCAACGGTTGTGGTGTGGCTCATTACGACGGTTGGGGCGGTTCTACCCGAGGTGCTCGTCCACGGGGAGACCCGCCCGACCTGAAAAATCGGGGCCATTTCGTTGGTGCCCGCCCGGTGAGAAGTGAGTAGCATTCCATTATATCGTCCTACGACGGAAGGAGATGTGATGGGAGACAGGCATCGCGATCCGACCGATCATTTCCGGACCACCCAACCACACGCCGGTATCACGATGAAGGACAATCTCTTCTGGCCCGGATTCATCCTGTTGGCCGTCGCCGTGGCCGGGGTGATCAGCACTGCGGCAGCCGCCGGCTACCACCATGACGAGTGGCTCGCCACCACGGTGCTCGTCTCAGTGCTCGGGACGGTCGCCGGAGCGCTATGGCTCGTCGTCGAGCGTCGCCGGGTGATCCGCATCGACGAGCAATGGCGCGTCGCACACCGCGACAGTCGACCGAGCCAGCACGTTGGCTAATACGGTTGCCGGTCAGCCGATCAGTGCGGGCCCGGCGATCGTCGGAACACTCATCGTCAGGGTCAGCAACATCAACGTCAACAGGAACCATCCGGCCCCCTGCCAGGCCCACCAGGTGCCACTGTCCCGCCAAACGCGGTAAGTCTTCACAAAGGCCCAGAGTCCACCGGCCAGTAGTATTCCCGGAGCACCGAACGCCAGCAGTGTGCGTTGCGGCGCGCCGCATGCCGCGGTATCTAACGTCATCGCGCCGTTGCAGGTACTGACCCACAGCGCGGCGACGATGAGAAATGCCACGCTCGCCACGGCCGTCAACACCGCAAACCGAATTGCCGACTGCACCTCGCTGTCCTCGTGCCCGAGGTGGTCGCCACGAGACCGCTGACGTGGCATCTGCATCGGAGAACCTCTGTCCTGCCTTCGGCTGCTCTTTGTCCATCGTTGGATCGGTAGCGTCAGTTACACCCTGGTGCGCGTAAACGCATCCCGCAGCTGCCCTCACCGTCGACGGTACGGAGCGATTAACGACATACCCGGTGGTAGGCACCGGCAAACACGTCCCGGACGATGGCCACCGCTTCGTCGATTTCTGCCCGGGAAACCGTGAGCGGCGGACGAAAACGCACGCTGTCGGCACCACCGGGCAACACGATCAGGCCGCGTTGCCACAGTCGGTTGATCAACACGTCGCGTTCGGCGGTGCCCGGCAATGTGAACGCGCACATCAGCCCCCGGCCGCGGGGATGGCGCACCACCGCCGGAAAGGCGTCGGCGAGCTCACCGAGCCGGGCCCGAAGATAGTGGCCCTGCGCGGCGGCATTGTCGAACAACTCCTGGGCTTCGATCACTTCCAGGACGCGACGGGCGCGGACCATATCGGTGAGGTTGGCGCCCCATGTCGAATTGAGTCGGGACGGGACCGCGAACACGTTGTCGGTGATCTCGTCGACCCTGCGTCCGGCCATTATCCCGCATACCTGCGTCTTCTTCCCGAAGGCGACGACATCGGGGGTGAACCCCAATTGTTGGTAGGCCCAAGGGGTTCCGGTCGTACCACAACCCGTCTGCACCTCGTCGAGGACCAGCAGGGCGTCGTAGGAGTCACACAGCTCGCGCATGGCGGCGAAGAACTCGGGCCGAAAGTGACGGTCACCGCCCTCCCCCTGGATGGGTTCGGCGATGAAACAGGCGATGTCGTGCGGGTGGGCTTCGAAGGCTGCCCGGGCCTGCCGCAGCGATTCGGCTTCGGCCGCCGCCGTGTCGGCTCCGGGCCGCAGATACGGTGCGTCGATGCGTGGCCAGTCGAAAATCGGGAACCGCGCGACGTTGACGGCAGCGGTGTTCGTCAGCGACAGGGTGTAGCCGCTGCGACCGTGAAACGCCCCACGCAGATGCAACACCCGGCCGCCGAGTGCGGGGTCGATGCCGCGTGCCTCGTTGTGCCGGCTTTTCCAGTCGAAGGCGACCTTCAGCGCGTTCTCCACCGCCAGCGCGCCGCCGTCGATGAAGAACAGATGCGGCAGCGCGGGGTCGCCCAGTACGCGGGTGAACGCCTCGGCGAACCGGGCCATCGGCACCGAGTACACATCGGAGTTGCTCGGCTTGTTCAGCGCGGCTTCGACGAGTTCGGCGCGGAAGTCCTCGTCGTCGGTCAACGCCGGGTGATTCATGCCCAGCGCCGAGGAGGCAAAGAACGTGAACATGTCCAGGTAGCGCCGGCCGGTGCGGGCATCGACCAGATACGAGCCGGCCGAGCGCTCCAAGTCGAGCACCAGATCGAGGCCGCTGAGCTGGATGCTGCGGCCCAGCACGTCGATAACGTGCTCGGCCTGCAGTTGCCGATCGGTGGCTGCCAGCACAGTCATACCACGATTTTAGCAAGATTTTTACGCTCTAAACGGCTCGACACCGTAACAATTACGGTATGGACTGCCTGCCGCTGTAAAAAATACGTAGAATGATCGTGCTCCGTGTACTGACGTTGGCGGCCATCCGGATCTGTTGCAGCAGGTCCTCCAACGCCCGCGCGGATTCCACCCGAACCAGCAGGATGTAGCTCTCTTCGCCGGCCACCGAGTGGCACGACTCGATCGCCTCGAAGTGTTCGAGACGAGCGGGGGCATCATCGGGTTGAGAGGGATCGAGAGGGGTGATGGCCACGAACGCCGACAGCGACTGCCCGACCGCTTCGGGGTTGATCCGTGCCGAATACCCGGTCACCACGCCGCGCGACTCGAGTCGGCGCACCCGCGAGGCGACCGCCGACACCGACAGTCCGGCACTGGCGGCCAGTTCGGCCAGCGTCGCACGCCCGTCGGCGACCAGCTCGCGCACCAGGGTCCGGTCGATGTCGTCGAGCGCCATCAGTGCCTCCCGAGCAGACCGGCGGCCGCAGCCGCGGGGCGAATCGGGGCCGTCACCGCGCAGCGGCGAAGTATGTCGTTGCCCACTGGTAGTGTTCCTTCCGGGATTGGACGGGTCCTTCGTGCAGCGTCGGGAGACGCGCCGCAGAGAAGAATCGGAGACTGAGTCAAGGCCAGCGAAGCTGCTGGCTTCAGCGTCAGAGACGTCACGGCCGGAGACTATCGCAGCAGCGATAGCCCACGATGAGCCCGGTTAAACGGCTGGAGTGCTGGCAACTGCGGCAGCGCTTCGCCGCCGGGCTGTCCGCCATGTACGGCAGCGAGGTGCCAGCCTACCCGACGTTGGTGCAGGTCAGTTCGCGGGTCAACCGTGATTACGCGAGCCGGTATCCGGCCGCCGAACGCCTGGGATCGCTGGACCGGGTCACCGCCGAGCGGCACGGCGCCATCCGAGTCGGCACCCCCGCCGAACTCGCCGAGGTCGCCGACCTGTTCGCGGCGTTCGGCATGGCCCCGGTCGGCTACTACGATCTGCGCGACGCCGCGTCACCGGTTCCGGTGGTGTGCACCGCATTTCGGCCTGTCGGCGCCGACGAGCTGGCGCGCAATCCGTTTCGGGTGTTCACGTCGATGCTCGCGATCGAAGACCCCCGGTTCTTCGACGCGGACCTGCGGGCACGCGTGCGGGCTTTTTTGGGGCGTCGTCGGCTGTTCGATCCGGCGTTGATCGCCGCGGCCCGGGCCATTGCCGCCGACGGCGGCTGCGACGCCGGCGAGGCCGACGCCCTCGTCGGGCAGGCGGTTGCGGCGTTCGCGCTGTCGCACGAACCGATCGACAAGGCCTGGTATGACGAGCTCGCGCGGGTGTCGGCGGTGGCCGCCGACATCGCCGGGATCGGCTCCACCCACATCAACCACCTGACGCCGCGAGTGCTCGACATCGACGAGTTGTACCGCCGGATGACCGATCGCGGTATCACGATGATCGACGCCATTCAAGGGCCGCCACGCACCGCCGCACCGCAGGTGCTGTTGCGCCAGACGTCGTTTCGCGCGCTGGCCGAGCCGCGCCGGTTCCGCCTGCCCGACGGCACCGTCTGCGACGGAACGTTGCGGGTGCGGTTCGGCGAGGTGGAGGCGCGCGGTGTCGCGCTGACGCGCCGGGGCCGGGAACGCTACGACGCTGCCATGAGCGCTCCCGACCCGGCGACGGCGTGGGGCGAGTACTTCCCGTCGACCGATGATGAGATGGCCGCGAAGGGGCTCGCCTACTACCACCGCGGTGACCCGGCCAAACCCGTTGTCTACGAGGACTTCCTGCCCGCGTCGGCGGCCGGTATCTTCCGGTCCAACGTGGATTGCGACAGCGAAGCCGGCGACGTCGAGGACGACTCCGGTTACAGCATGGACTGGATGGCCGCAGCAATCGGCCGCCACATCCACGACCCCCACGCGCTCTACGAAGCCCAGACACAGGAGCTCAGATGACACTGCCCACCGCCGACGAGATGCGTGCCCGGGTGCACCGGGCGTTCGATGGGATTGGCGCCGCCGTCACGCTCGGTGAGCCGAGCGCACCCGGCTTGCCTGCCGGCACACCGATCACCGGCGACCTCTTGTTTACCGTGCAGGAGGCCACACCCGAGGACGTCGACCACACGATCGCCGCTGCCGCGCAAGCATTTTCACACTGGCGCAGCGCTCCGGGGCCGGTGCGCGGCGCGCTGGCGGGCCGACTGGGCGAACTGCTCACCGCGCATAAGGACGACCTCGCCACGCTGGTGACCGTCGACGCGGGCAAGATCACCTCCGAGGCACTGGGCGAGGTGCAGGAGATGATCGACGTCTGCCAGTTCGCGGTCGGGCTATCACGCCAGCTCTACGGACGCACGATCGCCTCCGAGCGGCCCGGGCACCGGCTGATGGAGACCTGGCATCCGCTCGGCGTGGTCGGGCTGATCACCGCGTTCAACTTCCCGGTCGCGGTGTGGGCGTGGAACACCGCGGTGGCGCTGGTCTGCGGCGACACCGTGGTGTGGAAGCCGTCGGAGCTGGCCCCGTTGACCTCGCTGGCGTGCCAGGCGCTGCTCACCCGGGCCGCGGATGACGTTGGCGCACCGCCCGGGGTGAGCGGCCTGCTGATCGGCGGTCGCGAGGTCGGCGGGCAGCTGGTCGACGACGGGCGGGTGGCGTTGCTCTCGGCGACCGGTTCGGTGCGGATGGGTCGCCAGGTCGGACCGCGGGTAGCCGAGCGGTTCGGAAAGGTCTTGCTCGAACTCGGGGGCAACAACGCCGCGATCGTGGCGCCGTCGGCCGACCTGGACCTGGCGGTGCGCGCGATCGTCTTCGCCGCCGCCGGCACCGCCGGGCAGCGCTGCACCAGCCTGCGCCGGCTGATCGTGCACCGCTCGGTGGCTGACGAGGTGGTCGGCCGCATCGTCGCCGCCTACCGTCAGCTGCCGATCGGTGATCCCTCGGCGGCCGGCACACTGGTCGGCCCGCTGATCCACGAGACCGCCTACCGCGACATGGTGGGCGCGCTGCAGCAGGCCCGCGCCGATGGCGGCGAGGTGATCGGCGGCGAGCGCCACGACATCGGCCACCCGAACGCGTACTACGTCGCTCCTGCGCTGGTGCGGATGGGATCGCAAACGGCGATCGTGGCAACCGAGACGTTCGCTCCGATTCTCTATGTGCTGACCTACGACGATCTCGACCAGGCGATCGCGCTCAACAACGGGGTTCCGCAAGGCCTTTCGTCGGCGATCTTCACCACCGACATGCGGGAGGCTGAGCGGTTCATCGACGGCTCCGATTGCGGCATCACCAACGTCAACATCGGCACCTCGGGTGCGGAGATCGGTGGCGCGTTCGGCGGCGAGAAGCACACCGGCGGCGGTATCTAGTCATTTTATTAAGCGTGGAAGGCCTACATGCGCCGGGCCACCAACACCGTCAACTACTCCGACCAGTTGCCGCTCGCCCAGGGTGTGCGCTTCGGCTGAGCTGCCGCGGGGTTAATTTCCCGACGGCAACTGCCCCGGCTTGAACCCGAACACCGCCGACGTCGGTCCGATCAGGTGGCGCATCTTGATCCGGACAAAACCATGCTCTCGAAATATATCCGCGCACTCGTCGACCGAGCATTCGTAGCCGTCGCGTGTTTCGAGCATGACGTTGAGGCTGGAGAGCAGGCTCGCGTAGTTTCGCCGGCGGCCGTGGTGGATCATCGCGTCGTAGACGATCAGGGCGCCACCCGGCGGGACAGCGGCATATGCTTTGCCGACCAATTCGCTGCGGACGGCCCGATTGAAGCCATGGAACACATGGCCGAAGGAGACGACATCGGCGCAGGGCAATGGTCCGTCGAGGCAGTCGCCCGCGACGAACCGGAGCCGGTCGGCCAGCCCGAACAACGCAACGTACTCCTCGAAGACGGGGCGCACCGCCGCGAAGTCGAAGCCTGCTCCGCGCAAGTGCGGATGGGTGAGAGCGACCCGTACCGGGAGCGCCCCTTGCGCCGAACCGACGTCGACGAACGTCCGAAAGCGCTTCCACGGAAAGCGAGCAGCGAGCAACGTCGCCTCGGTAGTAGAGACTCCGGTCATTCCGGTCAAAAATTCCCGCATCGCCATCGGATCGCGGTAGAGCGACGGGAAGAATTCGTTTTCTTCCTGCCCTTCTTTCGACGCAGGAAGACCGGTGCGCAGCAGATCGGGAAGCCCGCCCCACAACTGATAAAGCCGCTTGCTGGACAGTTCCATCAGTCCGGCGGCATAGCTCGGCTTCGTTCTGTCCAAGAACATGGCGCTGCGGATCGTGTTCGAATATCGCCCGGACCGATCCCGGCGTAGCAGCCCAAGGGCGACCAGGGCGTCCAGAGCGTCACCGGCAGCCCGTGGATGCCAGCCGAAAGCTTCGATCAACTCCGGTCCCGACAACGGTCCGTCGGCCAGCGCGGTGAACACGCCGCATTCGACAGCCGTCAGGACGAGCCGGGACGACCAAAAGGCCATCCCCATCTCCACGATGTGGTGCGGGCCGCCGAAGCGCCGAAGCACCGGACCGACTATCCGACTTTGAAAGAGCCGCATCAGTAGTCGCTCATGCCGGATGTCGTGTGCCCGGTACCTGATCGGCCGCGCGGAGATGTCTGCGAGGCACTTGTCGCTGCGTGACATTGCGTACTTTTTACCATCCGGGGATGCGCAGTGGAGTTCCCTGTGACGAGATGCCGTCTTACGAATAACTTGCACCCAGAGCTATGCGACGCCTGTACAAGTAATATCCGAGAGTATGCGAGCGACCAGACGGCGGTTGTCCCCGGAAGATCGGCGCGCCGAGTTACTCGCCCTGGGCGCAGAAATCTTCGGTCAGCGACCTTATGACGAGGTCCGCATCGACGAGATCGCTGAGCGGGCGGGTGTGTCTCGGGCGCTGATGTACCACTACTTTCCGGACAAGCGAGCGTTTTTCGCCGCGGTTGTCAAAGACGAGGCCGACCGTCTGTTCGACGCCGCACAGAACCTACCCAACCACGGCCTGACCCTGTTCGAAGAGATCCGAGCCGGCGTGCTCGTGCAAATGTATTACAACGAACAGCACCCGCACGCCGCGTGGGCGGCGTATGTCGGGCTGGGCCGCTCCGACCCGCTGCTACTGGGCATCGACGACGAAACCAAGAACCGCCTGCTGGAGCACATCATGGCCCGCATCTGCGAGGTCGAGGGCCCGCAAAGCGTTCTCGATCCGCAGGTCGAGCGGGAGCTGAAGGTGATCGTCCATGGCTGGATAGGCTTCACCTTCGACCTGGGTCAGCAACGGATCGTGGACCCCTCGATGAACGCCGAGCAGCTCGCCGGCACCTGCGCGCACACGCTGCTGGATGCGGTCGCCCGGGTACCCGGGATACCCGCCGAGCTGGTCGACGCGGTGTCCCCCGAGCGCCGTGTGATGTCGTAGCCGCTTGGCACTATGGGCAGGTGAGCACTCCCCCGGCTGAACAGCCGCCCGCGGATCCACTGGCACGGTTCAGCGCGGTCACCCGCGACTGGTTCGCCGCAACCTTCGCCGCGCCGACGCCCGCGCAGGCCGACGCTTGGGCGGCCATCGGCGCCGGAGACAACACGCTGGTGATCGCGCCGACCGGGTCCGGGAAGACGCTGGCCGCATTTCTGTGGGCGATAGACAGCCTGGCCGCCCTGCCCGGGCGGGAGCCCGGCACCCGGGTGCTCTATATCTCGCCGCTGAAGGCGCTGGCGGTCGACATCGAGCGCAATCTGCGCGCTCCGCTGACCGGCATCACCCGGGTCGCCGAACGACGGGGACTATCCGCCCCGGAGATCAGCGTGGGGGTGCGGTCCGGCGATACTCCGCCCGCGCGTCGCCGCCAGCTCGTCAGCGCGCCGCCCGACGTGCTGATCACCACGCCGGAGTCGCTGTTTTTGATGTTGACCTCGTCGGCCCGGCAGACCCTGTCCGGCGTGCAGACGCTGATCGTCGACGAGGTGCACGCCATCGCCGGCACCAAGCGCGGTGCTCACCTGGCGCTGTCGCTGGAGCGGCTCGATGACCTGTTACCGCGGCCCGCGCAGCGGATCGGGTTGTCGGCCACCGTGCGACCGCACGAGGAGGTCGCCCGGTTCTTATCCGGGGCGGCCCCGACGACGATCGCGGCACCCCCGGCGGTCAAGACCTTCGACCTCACCGTGCAGGTGCCCGTCCCCGATATGGCCAACCTGGCCAACAACACCATCTGGCCCGACGTCGAGGCTCGGCTGGCCGAGCTGATCGAAGCGCACAACTCGACGATCGTGTTCGCCAACTCGCGACGGCTGGCCGAACGGCTGACCGCGCGGCTCAACGAGATCCACGCCGAACGGTCGAACGCCACTGCCGTGGCGATCGCAAGCGCGGCGGAGCCGGGCGCAGCGGGTCGCCACTTGACGTCGGTGCTGGCCCGCGCCCACCACGGCTCGGTCAGCAAGGAGCAGCGCGCCGCCGTCGAAGACGACCTGAAGAGCGGACGGCTGAAGGCAGTGGTGGCGACGTCGAGCCTGGAGCTGGGCATCGACATGGGCGCGGTCGACCTGGTGATCCAGGTGGCGGCCCCGCCGTCGGTGGCCAGCGGCCTGCAACGCATCGGGCGGGCCGGCCACCAGGTCGGCGAGATCTCGCGGGGGGCGTTGTTCCCCAAGCACCGCACCGACCTGATCGGCTGCGCGGTGACCGTGCAACGCATGCTCGCCGGGCAGATCGAGGCGATGCGGGTGCCGGCCAACCCGCTGGACATCCTCGCCCAGCACACCGTGGCGGCGGCCGCGCTGGAACCACTGGATGCCGACCGATGGTTTGACACGGTGCGGCGCAGCGCGTCGTTCGCGACGCTGCCGCGCAGCGCGTTCGAGGCGACCCTGGATCTGCTCTCCGGCAAGTACCCGTCCACCGAGTTCGCCGAGCTGCGGCCGCGGCTGGTCTACGACCGCGACGCCGGAACATTGACGGCCCGCCCGGGCGCCCAGCGGCTGGCGGTCACCTCCGGCGGCGCGATACCCGACCGTGGACTGTTCACCGTGTGGCTGGCGGGCGAAAAACCGTCGCGGGTGGGCGAACTCGACGAGGAGATGGTCTATGAGTCCCGGCCCGGCGATGTCATCTCGCTGGGCGCGACCAGCTGGCGGATCACCGAGATCACCCACGACCGGGTGCTGGTGATCCCCGCGCCGGGGCAGCCGGCCCGGTTGCCGTTCTGGCGCGGCGACGACGTCGGGCGGCCCGCCGAGCTGGGCCGCGCATTGGGCGCGTTCACCGGTGAGCTGGCCGGGCTGGAGCGGAGCACATTCGACAAGCGGTGCGCCGCTTTGGGTTTCAACGACTACGCGACCGACAATCTGTGGCGGCTGCTGGATGACCAGCGCACCGCCACGGCGGTGGTGCCCACCGACGCCACACTGCTGGTCGAGCGGTTCCGCGACGAACTCGGTGACTGGCGGGTGATCCTGCACTCGCCGTATGGGCTGCGGGTGCACGGCCCGCTGGCGCTGGCGGTCAGCCGGCGGCTGCGTGAGCGCTACGGCATCGACGAAAAGCCGACCGCCTCCGACGACGGCATCGTGGTGCGGTTACCCGACACCGACGCCGCAGACCCGCCGGGTGCCGAACTGTTCGTGTTCGACGCCGACGAGATCGACCCGACCGTCACCGCGGAAGTCGGCGGTTCGGCGTTGTTCGCGTCGAGGTTTCGGGAATGCGCGGCCCGTGCGCTGCTGCTGCCGCGCCGCCACCCGGGCCGACGCTCACCGCTGTGGCATCAACGCCAGCGCGCCGCCCGGCTGCTCGACGTCGCCCGCAGATACCCGGACTTCCCGATCGTGCTGGAGACGGTCCGCGAGTGCCTGCAAGACGTCTACGACGTGCCGATGCTGACCGCGCTGATGGGCGAGATCACGCAACGCCGGGTGCGGATGCTGGAGGTCGAGACCGCGACGCCGTCACCGTTCGCGGCGTCGCTGCTGTTCGGCTACGTCGGGGCGTTCATATACGAGGGCGACAGCCCGCTGGCTGAGCGCCGCGCGGCCGCGCTGTCGGTGGACGCCACGCTGCTGGCCGAACTGCTCGGCCGGGTCGAGCTGCGCGAACTGCTGGACCCGGATGTCATCGCCGCCACCGGCCGCCAGCTGCAGCATCTGTCGTTGGTGGCCCGCGACGCCGAGGCGGTCGCCGACCTGTTGCGGCTGCTGGGCCCGCTGACCGAGGACGAGGTGGCCGCCCGGTCCGGTGGCGCCGACGTCGGCGGGTGGTTGGACGGCCTGCGCGCCGCCAAACGGGCGCTGACGGTGTCGTTCGCCGGGCGCAGCTGGTGGGTGGCCGTCGAGGACATCGGACGGCTGCGCGACGGGCTCGGGGTGGCGGTGCCGGTCGGGGTGCCGGCCAGTTTCACCGAGGCGGTCGCCGATCCGCTGGGTGAACTGCTCGGCCGCTACGCGCGCACCCACACCCCGTTCACCACGGCGCAGGCCGCCGATCGGTTCGGGCTGGGCCCGCGAGTGGCCGCCGACGTGCTGGGCCGGCTGGCGGTAGACGGCCGGCTGGTCCGCGGCGAGTTCACCACCGCTGAGACATCGGGATTGGGGACCGGCGAGCAGTGGTGTGACGTCGACGTGTTGCGAATTCTGCGGCGGCGGTCGCTGGCGGCACTGCGGGCTGCAGTCGAGCCGGTCAGCACCACCGCCTATGCACGCTTCCTGCCGGCCTGGCATCAGGTGGGCTCGGCTACCAATGCCGGCATAGACGGGCTGGCCGCCGTCATCGATCAGCTCGCCGGTGTTCGGCTGCCCGCGTCGGCGATCGAGCGGCTGGTGCTGGCGCCGCGGGTGCGTGACTACTCCCCGGCGATGCTCGACGAGCTGCTGGCCTCCGGCGAGGTCATCTGGTCGGGCGCCGGGTCGATCTCGGGGTCGGACGGCTGGATCGCCTTCCACGCCGCCGACACGGCGCCGTTGACGTTGGCCGCCGGCGCCGAGATCGAGTTCGCCGATGCCCATCGCGCGGTGCTGGACGCGCTGGCCCGCGGCGGCGCGTTCTTCTTTCGCCAGCTCACCCAGCCCGGGATCACCGAGAGCGAGCTCAAGGCGGCGCTGTGGGAGCTGATCTGGGCGGGCCGGATCACCGGCGACACGTTCGCGCCGGTACGCGCGATGATGGGTGGCGCGCCCGGGGCCCGCAAGCGGTCCACGCCGGCGCATCGGCACCGCAGGCCGCCGCGGCTGAGCCGGTACAGCGTCGCGCACGCCCAGTCCCGCGCCACCGACGCGACAGTGGGCGGTCGGTGGTCGGCGCTGCCGGCCCCGGAGCCGGATTCCACCCTGCGCGCCCACTATCAGGCCGAGTTGCTGTTGAACCGTCACGGCGTGCTGACCAGGGGCGCGGTAGCGGGCGAAGCGGTCCCGGGTGGGTTCGCCACGCTGTACAAGGTGCTGACCGCGTTCGAGCAGGCCGGCCGCTGCCAGCGCGGCTATTTCGTCGAGTCGTTGGGCGGCGCCCAGTTCGCGGCGGCGTCGACGGTCGACCGGCTGCGCAGCTACCTCGACGGTGTCGACCCGGAGCGGCCCGGCTATCGGGCGGTGGTGCTGGCCGCCGCCGACCCGGCCAACCCGTATGGTGCGGCGCTGGCGTGGCCATCCGGCGACGGCGCTGCGCGTCCCGGCCGCAAAGCGGGGGCACTGGTCGTGCTGGTGGACGGTGCGCTGGCCTGGTTTTTGGAGCGCGGCGGCCGATCGCTGCTGAGCTTCACCGACGATCCGGATGCCGGCCACGCGGCGGCCGCTGCCCTGGCTGAACTGGTCGGCACCGGACGCGTCGAGTCGATCCTGGTCGAGCGGGTGAACGGGGTATCGGTGCTGCAGCTGCAGGATTCGCCGGTGCACGCCGCACTTAGCGCCGCCGGGTTCGCCCGCACGCCGCGCGGGTTGCGGCTGCGATAGGCATGCCCGAAGGCGACACCGTCTGGCACACCGCCGCCGTGCTGCGGCCGGCACTGGCCGGGCGCACACTGACCCGCTGCGACATTCGGGTACCGCGGTTCGCCACCGTCGACCTGACCGGGCAGGTGGTCGACGAGGTGGTCAGCCGGGGCAAGCACCTGTTCATCCGGGTGGGGTTGGTCAGCATCCACTCGCACCTGAAGATGGACGGCAGCTGGCGGGTAACCACTCGGGCGGCCGATCACCGGGTCCGGATCATTTTGGAAGCCGGTGAAGTTCGGGTAGTCGGGGTCGACCTCGGTGTGTTGGAGATCCTCGATCGCGAACGCGACGGCGAGGTAGTTGCGCACCTCGGGCCGGACTTACTGGGCGACGACTGGGATCCAGAGCTGGCCGCCGTCAACCTGACGGCCGATCCGCAGCGGTCCCTCGCCGCGGCTCTGCTCGACCAGCGGGCGATGGCCGGAATCGGCAACGTCTGCTGCAATGAATTGTGTTTCGTCAGCGGCCTTCGGCCGACAGCGCCGGTCAGCACCGTCGCCGACCCGCAGCGGCTGGCGATACGGGCACGCGAAATGCTGTGGGCAAATCGTTCACGGTGGGCACGCTGCACGACCGGCGACACCCGCCCCGGTCGCCGGCTGTGGGTGTACGGGCGCGCCGGGCAGGCTTGCCGTCGCTGCGGCACCGCAATAGAGTCCGACGACACCGGAGACCGGGTCAGCTTCTGGTGCCCGGCCTGCCAGCGGTGAGGCCATGCCGAGCCGCGGCCGGAGTGCGCCTGGAATAGAAGTTGCCGAATGGCGGTTGGTCATCGCTGACTGGCTTGAGACCCCGATCACATATAGGTACCCGGGGCCGGTAACTTAAGGACACCAGCGTGCTCACACTGCAGAACCATGTCGGCCTCAGTGCTGTGAATATCGGCTCCCTCAGAACGGGCTCCCTGAAGGCGCACGCATGGGAAACCCTCCGCACCGTGGTGCAGGCTATGACGCCCACGCGTAGCGGGGCCTATGCGGGAGGTATTGCGCACGCGCGCAGCCCGGCGTCGAAGGTCGATCAAGGCATGCTGCGAATCATGCCCCGGGGCGTCGAACGCTGCTAAAGCGTTTTCAACTCAGCATCGCCGGAGACCATGGGCACCAATCTCGAATCTTGACGAGGCTTCGAGCCCGTGTGAGCCAGCTTGCTTGCCTGGGGCTCGTTTTGGGTGGAGATTCGTACTCGAATCTGGAATGCGACGGAGGGCTGCCGATGGAAATCGTGCCATTGGGTCCGGGCTTTGCCGCCGAACTGCGCGGAGTGACCATCCACGACGTTGCGGCCGGCGAGGCCGCATACACGGCGGTGCGCGCGGCGTTCGAGGAGCACTCGGTTCTGGTCCTTCGCGACCAGGACGTCACCGATGAAGCGCAGCTTGCCTTCTCGCGCCGCTTCGGCCCGCTCGAGGTCACCAAGGTGGCTTCGGATGGTTACGGCACCAACCTCGTGATCCTCAAGACCCTCGACGAGAACTGGGACGTAGTGCCGGAAGATCACCGGCTCGCCTTGGAGAACAAGGCGAACCAGCTCTGGCATACCGACAGTTCGTTCAAGCGGGTGCCGGCGCTCGCTTCGGTGCTGTCGTCGCGCATCATTCCGGGGCGGGGGGGCGAGACCGAGTATGTCTCCACCCGGCTCGCCTTCGAGCGCCTCGATCCGGCGTTGCAACGGCGGCTGGAAAATTCCTTCGCCTGGCACGAATACGCCTATTCGCGCGGCAAGATCGCGCACGATCTTGCCGGCCCGGCGGAGCGGGCGGCGCTGCCGCCACAATGCTGGCGTCTTATTTGGAGGAACCCGATCAATGGCCGCAAGGCGCTGTACATGGCCTCGCACATTTGCGCGATCGAGGGCATGGAACTGAAAGCGGCGCGGGAGTTGCTCTCCGAGCTGACGGAGGCGGCAACCGCCGCTGGTGCGAGCTATCTGCACTCGTGGCGCGAGGGCGACGTTGTGATGTGGGACAACCGCGCGACCATGCATCGTGGCCGGCCATGGCCGGCGCCGAAGCCGCGCTACATGGTGCGGAGCACGATTTCCGCGACGGCCGCAGACGGGCTCGACGCCATGCATGCGCCGTCGCGCCAGACGGCGGAATGACGGTGCGGGCCCGCCGTTCTGACTACAATGTCCGTCGGCTGACGAACCTGCATCGGATCCCGCTGATCGGGTCCTCGAATTCCAGGCTGTGAGCCAGCAACTGCAGCGGCGCGCTGAAGTCGTCCGGTGCGATGTCGACCACGTTGGGGTACAACGGGTCCCCATGAATCGGCAACCCCAGCGACGCCATGTGCACCCGCAGCTGATGGGTGCGCCCGGTGCGCGGGGTCAACCGGTACAGCCCTTCCGCCGATATCAGCTCGACCAGCGTCTCGGCGTTGGGCTCACCCGGCTCGGCGATGGCCTGTAAACCACCGCGGCGCTTGATGACTCGGCTACGCACCACCCGCGGCAGCCCTACATCCTGGTTGACCGCCGCCCGGGCCAGATACGTCTTGCGCACGGCGCCACGCGCGAACAACGTCTGGTAGGCGCCGCGCAGCTCGCGGTGGGTGGTGAACAGAAGCACCCCGGCGGTCAACCGGTCCAGCCGGTGCGCCGGCGAGAGTTCGGGCAAGCCCAGTTCGCGGCGCAACCGCACCAGCGCGGTCTGTGCGACGTGCCGGCCGCGTGGCATGGTGGCCAGAAAGTGCGGCTTGTCGATTTTACCGACCGGGCAGAACTCAAGTACGCATCTGAACTGCGTTTATGCGTCGCTGACATGTTCACGATGACTGAGTCGTGATCGAGCCAAACACGGCAATCTGCTGACGCATCGGGGGCCGGACGGAGCGGTTCGCTCGAGCACCTCTTGTCACGGCGGCCTAACAATCATAGGGTTGCAGTACCCAAGCATTTGATTGGAACGACGCCTATGGCCGACAACACCCGCGATCGCATCCTCAACGAGGCGCTGCGGCTATTCGCCGAGCACGGTTATGCCGGCACGTCGATCGCATCGATCGAGAAGGCGGCTGGCCTGTCTCCGCACTCGGGGGCCCTCTACACCCATTTCGGGTCGAAGGAACAGGTCATGGCCGCCGCTGTCGAGCGGGCCATCCAGACCGCCGACGCGAGTTTTACCCTCGCACCGATGTTGTCGCTGGGCAACCTGGAGGCCGAGCTCACACTGGTTGCCCGGGGCTCACTGGTGCTGATGGCCAACTGGCGCGACCTGATCCGCGTGATGGCCAAGGAAGGCGACCGCTTTCCCGACGTGATGACCGATGCCCGGGATCGTCTGTTCGCCAGGTCGCATCAGTTTCTTGCCAAATGGCTCGAAGGCAAAGCACCACAAGATGGTTCACCCGATCGCGATTTCGAGGCGATTACCGCGATCTGGCTCGGTTCGATCGAAAACTACTGGATCACAACATTTATCCACAACGACAGCCCACTCGGAATCGACGAGGACCGATTCGTTCGGCAATGGGTTCTCACGCTGATGACCGCGATCGGAGCGCGGAAATGACTACAACGCACTTCGATCTCAACGATCCGACAGTCATCGCGGACCCCTACCCGCACTATGCGCGGCTACGCGATCAAGCTCCCGTTTATCACCTCGCGGATCCGGATCTGTGGATCCTCAGCCGCCACGATGACGTGGCGGTCGCAGTGCGAGATGCCAAGCGGTTCTCCTCCGACCTGGGAGTCGTCGACGACAACCCGTTTAACCCCACGATGAAGGTCCCGCACCGGCTCGCCGCAGTGTTAGGTCGCATTGCGCCGATTCGCACCGTGCTGACCAGCGACCCGCCCGAACACACCCAGCTGCGCCGCAAAGTAAGCCGCGCCTTCACACCACGACGAATTACCGGGTGGGAGTCGCGAATCCGGGACATCGCCGAACACCTCGTCGACGACCTCGCCGCAAACGCCGACGACGAACCGATCGATCTGGTCGCCGACCTGGCATCCCCGCTGCCGACGATCGTGATCGCCGAGATGATGGGTATCCCGGCCAATCGCCACAACGACTTCAAGCGCTGGTCGGACAACCTGGTCAACGGGCTGCTCACCGGTGGCAGCAAGACCAAAATGCTGACCAGCGCAGCCGAGATCAGCTGGTTTTTTGCACAAACGGTACGTACCCGGCGTCGCAACCCCGGCGACGACCTCGTCAGCCTCCTAATAGCCGGCGACCGTGACACCGATGCCCTGAGTCTGGTCGAACTCATCAGCTTCTGCGTCCTACTGTTAGTCGCCGGCAACGAGACAACCACCAACCTCATTTCCAACGCGATGCTGGCCTTGTTGGATCGGCCAGACCTGTGGCAGAAGATCACCGCCGATCCAACCTTGGCCGCCGCCGCGGTGGAGGAGACACTCCGCTTTGACGGACCCGGCCAAGGCCTGCTCCGGATCGCCACCACCGACATCACCATCGGCGACACAACCATCCCCGCCGGCGCCAGGGTGCTACCCCTGATCGGCTCCGCAAACCGCGATCCCCGCCATTGGGACGATCCGGACGAGTTTCGCCTCGACCGAAATTCCAACGAGCACATTGCTTTCGGCTCCGGCATCCACTTCTGCATCGGCAATGCCCTGGCCCGCATCGAAGGCCGCGCCGCGATCGAGATGCTCGCGCGTCGGCTACCAGGCCTCGCGCGCGCCGGAACTCCGACCAGGATTGCCAGCCCGGTACTGCGCGGACTCCGGTCACTGCCAGTCCTCATCGATCGTGAGCGCGAGAAGTCAGACGCCAGCGTCTGATTTACTGCTACCACGAAAGGGCCCGCATGACAATGTATTACCGCGACCCGGCCGCCACCGCAAAGCCCGGGGGGCGAAGCCCTCGCATTGTGATCATTGGCGCCGGCATGGCGGGTATCGCCGCGGCTCATACGCTCAAGCAGGCCGGGTTCAACGACTTCGTGATTCTGGAAAAGGGTTCCGACGTCGGTGGGGTCTGGCACTGGAACCGCTACCCCGGCCTGAGATGCGACATACCATCGCACGGCTACCAATTCGCGTTCGCGCCGAAACCCGACTGGAAACACATCTGGGCCACCGGTGAGGAGATACTCCGGTATCACCGCGACGTCGTCGAACAGCTCCAGCTTGGCCCGCAACTGCGGCTGGGATGCGAGGTCACCTCGGCGGTATTCACCGACAACCGGTGGCGAGTTTCAACCGCAGGTGGTGAGGAGATCGACGCCGACTTCGTCGTCGCCGCCACCGGTGTGTTGCACCACCCGTTTATCCCGGACATCCCCGGCCTCGACTCGTTTACCGGGCCGGTGGTGCACACCGCCCGCTGGACTGCCATCGACACTGCGGGCAAACGCCTAGCTGTGATCGGCACCGGATCGACCGGTACACAAGTCTTTTCCGCGCTGCAACCTGAGGCCGCGCACATCACGCATTTCGCGCGTACACCCCAGTGGGTGATGTGGATGCCGACGGGGCTGCGGCAACCACGCGTCGTCGGTCAGCTGCTGCGAGCGCTGCCGAGACTGGACAGGACAGTGGAAACATCGCAGCGCCTCGGTTCCGACCTCATGGTCGACCTGCTCACCCGACCGACCTGGCGACGACGACTGGCCCAGGGCTACGCGCGCCTTTGCCTGCGAGTGCAAGTGCAAGACAAGAACCTTCGCGCCCGACTCACCCCCGACTACCAACCGTTCTGCAAACGACAGGTGATCTCAGGCAACTACTACCGGCGGATCTGTCAGCCCAACGCCAGTTTGGTCACCGAGCCGATCACGGCCGTCACCGCGACCGGAATACGAACCGCGGACGGCGTCCACCACGACGTCGACGCGATCGTGCTCGCCACGGGCTTTCAGGCCCGCAACTACATGCGTCCGATGAATCTGCGCGGCCGCGACGGACTGTCCATCGACGACGCCTGGGCAAAAGGTCCTCGTGGCTGGGCTATGACGCTGATCCCCGGATTTCCCAACCTGTTCACCGTCATGGGCCCCAACTCCCCGACCGGAGTGATGTCCATGCAATACGTCGCCGAACTGACCGCCCGCTACATCACCGAATGGCTGCGCCGATTCCGTGACGACAAGATCACCACCGTCGAAATCACCGAAGAAGCCACCAACTCTTTCGCCGACGACGTCGCCGAGGCGATGGGTCCAACCGTATGGAACACCGGCTGCAACTCCTGGTATTTCGCCGACGACAACCACATCGACCTTTGGCCATTCGACCGCAAGCGGCTCACCACAATGTTGACCCAGTACGACGACAACGACTACCTATTCACCTTGTCACCCGCAACGTGATCTCTCACTTGTAGGTTTGGTTTACCGACTCGGTCAGCCGCGCTTCGAGGTCGGCAATGCGCCGGTCTTGGAAGCGCAGGTTGGAGCGGGCGGCTTTAAGTCGTTCGTCCAGTGTGCGGTTATCGGTGGTGAGCTGGCGCACGCGCTGTTTGAGGCTCGTGTTCTCGGTGGTGATCCGCTGGACGTCGTCTTGTGTCCATTCGGCTTCCAGGTCGCGGATCTGACCGAGGAGCTCGCCGATGCGGCTGCGTTGGGCCAGGATCTCGGCGTGGGCGGCCTTGAGCGCGTCCTCAGCGTTAAGGGCCCGCTCGCGCCAGGTCGCTTCACGTGACTCGTCGGCCTCGGCGACGAGTCGGGTGTGTTGGTCGCCCGACCCGCGGACTGCGTCCGCGACAGCGGCTTTCGCATCAGGGTTGGTGTAGAGGAAGGTGCGAGAGACACTGGCCCGACGAGCGACGGCGGCGACACTGACGGGAGTCTTCTCCCGGCGAAGCCGGGCGATGGCGTCGTGGACGCGGCCGAGCGCGGCCTGGATATCCCGGCGGCGGGCGGCAAGTGCTGCGGCGGTGCGCGGTTCAGGTTGGTTGGTGGCGGTCACGCGCAGGCCTCCTCATCCTTGTCGTGGTCGGTGCGGGCATCTTCTGTGGTGGCGGCGAGGTCGGTTGCGCGGAAGGCGGTGGACCACACCCGGTGGAAGTAGTCCTGGGGTTTGCGCAGGTCCAGCGCGAGGGCCTGCTCGAGCAGATCCAGCCCGGCGAGGGCTTGCTCGAGGCCGTCGATGGCGCGGGCGGTGGGCTCAAAATAGCGGTGCAGGTATTCGGCGGTGGCCTCATCGGGCGCGCCTTCGGCGAGTTGTCGCCATTGCTCACGTTTACGCCGCCAATACAGCAGATCCGCACCGGACAGGACGAACTTGTCGCAGTTGTGGCAATCCAGATTCCATGGGCATGTCCCGCCGTCGACGACGGGCTGGAAGGTGCAGAAGCCGCCCTCAGCGGGCGTGCTGCGCCGCGACAAGTCGATGGCGAGCGCTCGGGCTTGTTCGCGAGTCATCGACCCTGCAGTGCCATGCAGTAGTTCGCCGGGGTTGGCGGTGCCGGGACCGGCAACCCAGACCTGCTGCAGCACGTCTTCTAGATCCGAATTCGACAGGTGCACATAGTGTTCGGCCATCCGGTCGCTGACCTGGCCGAGATATCGGCGGATGTGGGTGAGACTGGCCCCGGCGCGCAATAGGTTGGTGGCCAGGGTGTGGCGGGCCTGATGCGGCACGTAGTGGCCTAGGTCAAGTTCGTCAATCCAGTCGCGGAACCGGCTATGAAACCACTGGTAGCTGAGCGCCACGCTGCCGTCGTGGTTTCGGTACCTGGTCGGAAACAGCGCCAGACAGGCGCGTTCGGCGACCACCGGCTGACGGCCATGCTCTACGGCGAAGCGCTCGAGGGTCTTGCGCTGCCGCTCGGCGATGACGTCGTGCAACCGCTCGGGGATGCGGATGGCGGCATCGTAATTGCCGACCTTGGTCTGGTCATGCCAGAAAATCGGCAGCCCGCCGTAGCGGCCCAGACAGTCCCAACGCACTTGCAGGACTTCTCCGATGCGCCGACCGGTGGTGACGGTGATCTCCCACATGTCGCGCAGGCCATGGTCCCGCGGATCGCAGACCTCGGCCAGCTGGCGCAGGTTGTTCTCGTCGGCCAGCGCGCGTGCCACCTCATCTGGAAACGGGCGGCGTGGAGTGCGACCGGTAGTGGCTCCCGCGGTGGGCACGGCGACAATGAAAGCGCGAGCCAAGCCGATGCGGTCGGCCGCGCCGGTGTCCATCACGTCGCGCAGCATCTTGTGCAGGGCGTTGAACAGAATCGAGCGGGTCACCGTGGTGACGATGCTCGGCTTTCCACCGGGCTGTTTGATCGCCAGCGACGCCAGCCCATCGCGTTCGCGGCGGCGCTGGTCAGCGACAAACCGCCGCATGTGCTCGCCATCCAGCACGGTGGGGTTATGCCCACCACCGGGTGCGTCGACCTCCAGGAAAGCACCCAGCTCGGTTGCTGCCCTGCGGATTCCGTCGATCACCCCGCCGGAGCGAGGGCAGCGCGGTGACTGCAGCAGCGCGGCGATATAGTCCCAGACCAGATCACGCAACCAGCGCTGCGGGATCCCGGTTAGATCGACGTGGCTTGCGCGTTGATAGCACCGCACACCGAAGTGGTCGGTCTCAATGAACCCGGCGTCCTTGGTCTCGGCGGGGGTGAAGTAGACCAGACGCAGCTCGTGCAGGATCTCCTTGACGATCGCACTGGTGAAGTTCGCCGATCCGCCGGCACCGAGCGGAAAGCCGAGCAGCGTCTCTACATCGTGGTCGCGACACGTGGCCACCAAAGAGCGGATCCAACCCAAGTCCCATCGGGTGGGCCGCGCACGCTGGGTATGCATGAACAGGCCCCACTTGATCTCCGCGCACACCAGGGGGCGCAGACCCAGCAAGTTGATCTGCCCAGACCACCACGGTGCCGGCACGGTCGCACACCACCGACGAAACGCCGCCTCATCGGCGTACTCGATCGGGACCGGCCGACCGAACCGTTCATAGCG
This sequence comes from Mycobacterium sp., assembly GCF_050700595.1. Lineage (GTDB taxonomy): Bacteria > Actinomycetota > Actinomycetes > Mycobacteriales > Mycobacteriaceae > Mycobacterium. The sequence goes on along the minus strand of NZ_JBOHHI010000100.1, from coordinate 1,919 downwards.
TTGCCACCATGACGACGGCAGCCTCGCGCGGCCGGGCCGATCGTCACGCTTATAGCGACTTTCATGCCATGGGCACAAGCCCAGTGGCGAGTCGGCGATATTGGTGCAAACCGCCACCTGACAGGATCCGTAACCGGGAAGGGATAGCTGTTCGCCCAGCCACGCGGTCAAGTCGGCGCGTCCACCGTTGGCCTTCTCGTGGCGCGCCCATCGGCACAGATGCCGCTGGCATAACCGCAGCTCTGTATGCGCAACGGGGCGCTGCGGACACACCCGACAGACCAGCTCCTCGGCCTGCACATGGCGTTTCAAACCCGTTGCAGCGGTGAGAAACGCGGCCTTGCCCACGCCGCGCTCGTGTTCGCGAGCCCACTGCCGCAGATGCTCGGAGCACAGATCCGACCCGCCCGAGCGCGATCGCTCACAACCGCCGACCACACACTCCCAGCGATAGATCGGGTGCTGGCGCGGGATCTCGATCACGTCCGGGCGAAAGATCGGATCAAACGAGGGGCCGGCGATCAGGGTGGTCAGGATCTCCAGCCGGTCGCGACCCACGCGATCAGATCGATCCTGATACAAGAACGGCAGCCCAGCTCGGGCGTTGCGGCCGCTCACCGGCTCTCACCCCACACCTTGTGCAGCGCCGCATCAAAGGCCGGATCGTGGACATCGACGTGTCCGTAGATCTCATCGACCATGGCCGCCGAGGCCCAGCCGCCGGCGTCGCGGGCGATCAACAGGTTGCCCTGCGAGGCGTCCAATACCGCCGAGGTGAAGTTGTGCCGGAAGGCATGCGGCTTGACGACTCCCAGTCCGGCGCGAGTGCCCGCACGTGCCAGCATGCGGCGGGCCGCTACCGGGGCCCACGGCTGTCCCGTGTTGTCGCCGTGCAGCTGGACCAGCAGCATGCCGTGTTCCGTTGATCCACAGCGGTATTCGGTCGTCATGTAATCGAAATAGGTGTGAACCATTGCTGGACTTACTCGCTTGATGAGCCCGCCGGTCACGGTGTCGTCTTCAGTGCGCCAGGGATGTTTGGTCTTGGCCTCGGCGCCGTTCGGGTTGTTCGGGCGGTGGCAGATGTGCACGTGCGGAGTGCAGCACTGTCCGCACTTCGCGCCCTCACGCAGATGCAGGTCGACCAGGTGGAGCCCGCACAACTCGCCGATCCGAAGGCCCCCGTCACTCAGCCAGGTCACCACCAGCCTGTCCCGAGCCGAATACACGGTCTGTAGTAGCTTGTCTCGCGCACCGTCCGGCAACATCTTCGGATGCCGCCGTCGCGGACCATGTGGGGCAAGCGGATTGGCCGGCAGCGACTTAGTCGTGTGACCCAGGAAGCTGCGGCGACGATCCAGTCGCGACGGCAACCGAGACTGGTTGAGGCCCTTGCCGAGCTCAGGATTGACTCCAAGCGCAGCTTGATGCAGATAGAAACCTTTGAGGCAGGCCGCCGTAATCGACAGCGCTGCAGCCCCATAAGGGCGCTTCCCGGTCCGCCACGGCTCACCCAACGGCATCCGTACCTCGGCGCCGAGGATGCCCATGTAGCGTTCCAGATCCCGCAGCCGCACCCGATCTAGGGCCAGGCACTCGCGCTCCAGCCACCGCAGGTGATCGACCAACAGGTAGGCGTAGGTGCGCTGAGTGCCCGAGCCGTCGTGACGGCGCAGGAACCGGTCCGCCTCCGCATGCTCGGTTCCTTCCGGCCACATGATGGTCCAGGATCGCCGTCCATCCCGCCGGTCGATCTGCTGAACGCGAAGATCTCCGACCACCACTCGCTGCGCCATACGCCGCCTCCTCGCCCGAACGTGACGGACATCGCGAACCCGGTTGGTAAACAACCACGCGACGAGGCCAAAGTCACGTAAGACGAACGGCGTGTACAGCTTTAATTGCGGTCGGTAAAGTCG
>NZ_JBOHHI010000099.1:0-14108 GCF_050700595.1 Mycobacterium sp. | reverse complement strand
CACCGCCATGCCACCACAGACCAAATCGAAAAATTCTCGCCTCACCGACCTGGGAATCCAGTCACCCCTTGCCACAGCAACCTCCACAAATCATCGGCACGTTGCAACGACCATATGAACACGCCCGGCGTAGTCGGCCGGGGACGCGCACGCTCGCGGCAAAAAGGTTAGGCCGGTGAGATACCGGCGCTGAGGACCCGGACCGCGCTGACCAGCCCGTCGATCAGGTGGCCGTCCTGCAACGCCGCCGCGACCGCGGCGACACCCAACGGCGCGGCCGACTCCGCACCCCGCCCACGCACCTGCGAGCCGTAAACCACCTCGATCGCGTGCTGATCGGGCGACACGGCGACCAACACCGCGTTGTTCGGTGTCGGCACCTGGGCCAGGATCTCGCGCGCCCGCGCGGCGGTGTCACCGCCCAGGTCGCCGATGTAGACGGCGAACCGCGCATCCGACGCCCGCGATCCATAGGTCAGCGTGTCATCGAGGGCGGCCAGGTCTTTGATCGGGAACGGGTAGTGCAGCGACGCATCCCCCGCCTCGGTGACCCCGGAGATCCGTCCGCTGGTGGTGACCACCCAGCCGTTGGGCAACTTGACGGGCTCGGCCGTCAAGACCTCACCACTTGCCACTGGCGCCACCCCCCACGCTGAATTCCGCCGCGCCGTGGCCGTGACGGGCCGCCCCGACATCCTCATCAATGGCGGCCCACAGGATCGGCGGGTGCGTCCACGGCTCCGAGGGCTTGTAGGTCGCCGGGTGGACGCCCCGGTGCGACCAGATCAGCGCCACCAGGACGAGCACCAGGAACAGCGGGATTCCCACGAAATAGAGGTGGATTTCCATCAGGCTCACGACGGAAACCGTATCCCATCGCGCGTTTTATGCGGCGCCTTCACCCAGATACCGCGCCCACGCCGGGTCGAGTTCCTTGACCGTCGACAGCAGTCGCCAGTGCTGCCCCTTGGGCGACGCCGGCGCCAAACGCAGCGCCCAGCCCAGTTCGGCCAGCAGCTTGTCGCCTTTGCGGTGGTTGCACGTCGAGCAGCAGGCCACGCAGTTCTCCCAGGAATGATCGCCGCCGCGGCTGCGCGGCACCACGTGGTCGACGGTGTCGGCCTTGCTCCCGCAGTACGCGCAGCAGAACCGGTCGCGGTGCATCAACGCCGCGCGGGTCATCGGCACCCGGGCCCGATACGGCACGCGGACATAAGACCGCAGCCGGATCACCGACGGCACCACGATCGACCTGGTCACCGAGTGGATGACCGGCCCGGCCGGGTCGTCGTGCACGACGTCGGCCTTCCCGCAGACCAGCATGATGATCGCCCGTCGCATCGGTAACGCGGTCAGCGGCTCGTAGGTGGAGTTCAGCAGCAGCACCCGTCGGCGGTTCCAAAATGATCCGATGTCCCGGGCGGCGGGCGGAGGGCTGTCAACGCTGTGCAGGCATGACGCGGTAACGGGTCCGATCAGCCCGGCCGCGGCACCGGAACTGCGGTGACCGCGGCGTCTCTTATGCTGCGCCATACGTCCTCCGCCGAACAGTCCACCATGATTCGCCACCGACCGCACGTCTAATTGGGCTTCGGTGCGCTGGTCAATCCGGTGAAAAGCGAGTGCCTCGACCGGGCAGCCGGGTGACCACCCGCAGCGATGCCTCACAATGGGAAGCGATGGAACCGGTACAACAAGAGTCGTTTTATGACGCCGTCGGCGGCGCCGACACCTTCCATGCCCTCGTGTCGCGCTTTTACGAACTGGTCGCCGAGGACGAGATCCTGCGTCAGGTGTACCCCGAGGACGATCTGGCGGGCGCCGAGGAGCGGTTGCGGATGTTCCTCGAGCAGTACTGGGGTGGCCCGCGAACCTACTCCGAACGGCGCGGCCATCCGCGGCTGCGGATGCGGCACGTCCCGTTCCGGATCTCGCCGATCGAGCGCGACGCCTGGCTGCGGTGTATGCACATCGCGGTCGCGTCGATCGACTCGCAGACCCTCGACGACGCGCATCGCAAGGAGCTGCTCGATTACCTGGAAATGGCCGCGCACTCGCTGGTCAATTCGCCGTTTTGATGGAGCCTGATCCACAGCCGTGGTGGCGCAACGCGGTGTTCTACCAGGTGTATCCCCGCTCGTTCGCCGACAGCAGCGGTGACGGCGTCGGCGACCTGGACGGGGTGACGGCCCGGTTGGACCACCTGGAGCGGCTCGGCGTCGACGCGATCTGGCTCAACCCGGTCACCGTCTCACCGATGGCCGACCACGGCTATGACGTCGCCGACCCCCGTGACGTCGACCCGCTGTTCGGCGGGCTGGCCGCCCTGGAACGGCTGATCGCCGCGGCGCACCGACGCCGCATCAAGATCACGATGGATCTGGTGCCCAACCACACCAGCTCGGCGCACCCGTGGTTTGCCACCGCGCTGGCCGCCGGCCCGGGCAGCGCCGCACGGGACCGGTATATCTTCCGCGACGGCCGCGGACCTGGGCGGCGCCGGCCGCCGAACAACTGGCAGTCGGTGTTCGGCGGGCCGGCGTGGACCCGGGTCGTCGAACCCGACGGCAACCCGGGTCAGTGGTATCTGCATCTGTTCGACGCGGAGCAACCCGACCTGAACTGGACCAACCCGGAAGTCTTCGACGATTTCGAAAAAACGCTGCGATTCTGGCTGGAACGCGGCGTGGACGGGTTTCGGATCGACGTCGCACACGGGATGGCCAAACCACCCGACCTACCGGACATGACGGCCGTCGACCACAACCGAATGTTGCGCAACAAGGACGACGATCCACGGTTCAACCACCCCGACGTGCACGCGATTCATCGCGACATCCGCACCGTCATCGATGCCTACCCCGGCGCAGTGACCATCGGCGAGGTGTGGGTGCACGACAACGCCCGCTGGGCCGAGTACCTGCGGCCCGACGAGCTGCATCTCGGTTTCAATTTCCGGCTGGTGCAGGCCCGCTTCGACGCCACCGACATCCGCGACGCCATCGAGAACTCGCTGGCCGCCGCCGCGATCACAAACGCGACGCCGACCTGGACGCTTTCCAATCACGACGTCGACCGCGAGGTCACCCGTTACGGCGGCGGCGCGACCGGGCTGGACCGGGCCCGGGCGATGGCGCTGGTGATGCTCGCCCTGCCGGGCGCGGCATTCATCTACAACGGCGAGGAGCTCGGTCTGCCCAACGTGGACCTGCCCGACGAGGTGCTGCAGGACCCGACGTGGGAGCGCTCGGGCCGCACCGAACGCGGACGCGACGGCTGCCGGGTTCCGATGCCCTGGTGCGGCGACGCTCCCCCGTTTGGGTTCTCTACGTCCGCCGCGACCTGGTTGCCGATGCCGTTCGAGTGGGCCGCGCTGACCGTCGACAAGCAGCGTGCCGACGTGGCGTCGACGTTGTCGTTCTTCCGGCGTGCGCTCGAATTGCGGCGCACCCGTGTGGAATTCGCCGGGACCACGGTGAAATGGCTGTCCGCCCCGCGCAACACGTTGATGTTCGAGCGCGGCGACGGTGGGCTGGTCTGTGTGCTGAACGCCGGCAACCGGCCGCGGCGGCTGCCGGCCGGCGAACTGCTGCTGGCCAGCTCGGGGCCGGTCGACGGTGCATTGCCGCCGAACGCCGCTGCCTGGCTGGTGTAGCCGCCGACCGCGTGCAGACGCACCGTCAACGCAGCACCACCGCCGGGTCGCCGCGACGGCTATACACCGAGCCGAACCGCGCGTCGATACGCAACCATGCCGGCAGGATCCGGACCCGCACCATCTCGTCGGCCTCGACGGCTTCCCGCGACTGCGGCAGGAAACCCATTGCAGTCAAAGCGAATACGCAGCGCATCGGCACTCCTACGCTGACACCGGATGAACTGACCCGCAGCACCTCCTGATCGAGCAGCGACGCCGGCGGACCGTGCGCGCTACCGTGCTCTTTGGCCAGCTGCGCGCCACGCTGCGCCAGGTCCAGCATCGGCCGCGCCGGGACGTCATCGAGATGGGTGAAGCCAGACTCCGGCGGCAACGCTCCCCGCCACGCGGAATCCATCGGAGACCCGGGATCGACGTAACCGGAGCTGTCCATCGCGGCTAACCCGCGCGCCAATTCATCTGCGCTGACCGATAAATCGTTGGGTCGCACGCTACCGGCTACCACCCTGCCGGCCAACACGTCGAAGTTGGTGGTCACCCACGCGGTCAGCAGCCCGCCCCACCGCGCACGCAGACGGATCACTGCGGCGTCGTCAAGCCGTAACACCCGCTCGACGAACGCGGACAGGTCCGCACGGTGGGCGGCCGCGGCTTTCGGGCCCAGCCATAGTCCGCGTTCGGTTACCGAAGCCACCGCTGCAAATGCTCCCGGTGGTGCGGCGACAGACGCACCAGCCGTTGCTCGTCGATATGGAATGCGGCCAACTGGGTTTCGGCAACGATGGCGGGTTTGGAATCTGGGTCGGCGCTGACCGACCGTACCTCGTAGCCGATGGTGAAGTCCACCGCCCGCAATCGCTTCACCCACATCGCCACCTGCAGCGGCGAATCTGCCAGCCGCAGCTGGCCTTTGTAGGTGACGTGCACGTCGGCGATCAGCAGACCGGTGGTGGTGATATCGCCGCCGAACGCGTCGCGCAGAAACGGGACGCGGGCCTCTTCGAGAATCGTGACCATGGTCGCGTGGTTGATGTGCTGGTACATGTCGATGTCCGACCAGCGCACTCCGACAGGTGCAACGAATCCGGCGTTATCTATGGCGCCGCTCCTCCTCATCGCTCCGTCCCCAGCTTCGCGGGGGCCCCACTGCATCGTCGCTGGCGCTCACCCGGATGACCCTCGCCCGGTCGTCCGCGTCATGCGTCGAATCTGGCGCGCGGCCACCGACAGCGCGGCCAAATCCCTTTCACCGCTCTGGTACACCTCGGTAAGGGTGCGACGCGCCCGTTCGATACGCGATGCGCTGGTGTGCTCCCACTCGACGATCTTCTCGTCGCCGCTTTCGTCGGGCTCGCCGATTGCCAGCACATCTAAGCACAACGCTCGCAACGAAGCATAGATGTCATCGCGAACCGCCAGGCGAGACAACGAATGCCAGCGATCCATCCGGGGTAGTTCGGACACCGCGGTCAGCAACCCATCGGTGCCCAGCCGGTCCATCAGCGCGAAGTAAGTGTCGGCAACCTCGGCGGTGTCGCGGTCATCGATATCGGCGATATCGATGATGTCGAGCAGGCTGTATCGGTACAAGCCGATGGCCACCATGTAGGCCAAATCTTCGGGTACGCCCTGCGAGACGAGTTCACCGGCTTCCTTTTCGACGATCGCCTTGTCGTCACCGCGCAGCCATTCCGACATGCGCGGTGTCAGCGCTTGCACCTTCTTGGCGAATCGATTGATCTCGGCGCCGACCGCCAGCGGTTGCGGCCGGTAGTTGAGCAGCCAGCGCCCGGCACGGTCGATCAACCGACGGGTGTCCAACGTCATCCGGTCGGACACGATGACCGACATCCCGTTTTGCTCACTGGTAGCGCGGATCTGCCGCCACAGCTCCCCGATCCCGAAAATGGCATCGGTCGCGACGTAGGTGCGTATCGCGTCGATCGGCCGCACTCCGACGTCTTGGGCGATCCGGTAGGCATACGTGATGCCGGCGCTGTCCACCAAGTCATTGATCAGTACCGTGGTCACGATCTCGCGGCGCAGTTGGTGCGAACGGATATCGGCGCCGAACCTTTTCCGAAGCACCGACGGAAAGTACTGCGGCAGCCTGGCGGCGAAGACTTCCTGATCCGGCAGGTCGGTGGCCAACACTTCGTCTTTGAGCACCAGCTTGACGTGTGCCATCAGCGTCGCAAGTTCCGGCGACGTCAGTCCGAGCCCGGCGTCGGCCCGCCGGTGAATCTCTTTTTCCGACGGCAGCGCCTCGAGCTCGCGGTTCAGCCCACGTTCGGCGACCAAGTACTTGATCTGCTCGGCGTGCACCGGCAGCAGGCTGGCGGCGTTGGCGCGGCTGGTGCCCATCAGGTCGTTCTGGTCGGCGTTGTCGGCCAGCACCAGCCGAGCGACCTCGTCGGTCATCGACTCCAGCAGCTCGGTGCGTTCTTCGGGCTGGATCTTGCCGGCGGTGACCAGCGGGTCGATCAGGATCTTGATGTTGACCTCGTGATCCGAGCAGTCCACACCGGCCGAGTTGTCCATCGCGTCGGTGTTGATCCGGCCACCGCACAAGTCGAACTCGACCCGGCCGAGCGAGGTGACACCGAGGTTGCCGCCCTCGGCGATTACCTTGGCGCGCACCTGGTTTGCGTTGAGCCGCACCGCATCGTTGGCGCGGTCACCGACGTCGGCGTCGGACTCCGACTCTGCCTTGATGTAGGTGCCGATTCCGCCGTTGTACAGCAGGTCCACCGGCGCTTTGAGAATCGCCCGCACCAGGTTCGGCGGTGCCATCTCGGTGACGTTGTCCTCGATCCTCAGCGCGGTGCGGACTTCGTTGCTGATCGGGATGGTTTTGTGTTCGCGGCTGTAGACCCCACCGCCCTTGCTGATCACCGACGGGTCGTAGTCCTCCCAGCTGGAGCGGGGCAGCTCGAACAGCCGCCGCCGTTCCTCCCAGGACGCGGCCACTTCCGGGTCCGGATCAAGGAAGATGTGTCGGTGGTCGAACGCAGCCAACAGCCGAATGTGCTTGGAGAGCAACATCCCATTGCCGAACACGTCACCGCTCATATCACCGATGCCGACGACGGTGAAATCCTCGCTTTGGGTGTCGATCTCCATTTCCCGAAAGTGCCGCTTGACGGCATCCCACGCGCCCTTGGCGGTAATTCCCATCGCCTTGTGGTCATAGCCCACCGATCCGCCGGAGGCGAAGGCGTCGCCCAGCCAGAACCCGTAGGACTTCGCGACGTCGTTGGCGATGTCGGAGAACGCCGCCGTGCCCTTGTCGGCCGCCACCACCAGGTAGGCGTCGTCGCCGTCGCGGCGGATCACTTCGGGCGGCGCGCTGACCTCACCGGTGGCGTGGTCGACGTTGTCGGTGATGTCCAGCAGTCCGGAGACAAACAGCTTGTAGCAGCCGATGCCCTCCTCGCGGACGGCGTCGCGGTCAGCCGCCGGGTCGCCGGTGGGCAGCGGCGGTCGCTTGACGACGAATCCGCCCTTGGCGCCAACCGGCACGATGACGGCGTTCTTCACCGCTTGCGCCTTGACCAGACCTAGGATCTCGGTGCGGAAATCCTCCCGCCGGTCCGACCAGCGCAATCCGCCGCGCGCGACGTAGCCAAACCGCAGGTGCACTCCCTCCACGCGGGGCGAGTACACGAAAACTTCGAATTTCGGTCGCGGCAGTGGAAGCTGGTCGACCAGCTGGGCATCGAGCTTGACCGCCAGCGCATTCTGGCTGCGAGCTGAACCATCACGTGTCACAAAGTAATTGGTTCGCAACGTCGCCTGAATCAGCGACGCGAAGGCCCGCAATACCCGGTCAGTGTCCAGGCTTTGTAGTGCGTCGATGTCTGCGGTAACCGCGGCGGCGGCCGCTTGGGCGTCGCGGCTCTTGGGCGAGCCGGATGGATCCGGATCGAACAACGCCTCAAAGAGGGTAACCAATGACCGCGCGGTGTCGGGGTTTTCATTGAGCACCGACTCGATATGCGGCTGGCTGTAGGGGAAGCACGCCTGCCGCAGGTATTTAGCGTAACTGCGCAGCACTACGACCTGTTGGCAGGTCAGGTCGGCTCGCAGCACCAACTCGTTGAACCGGTCGATCTCGACTCGGCCCTGCCAGATCGCGGTGACCGCCTCGGCGAACCGCTGCGCGGCGGCCTCGCGCTCCGGTCCGAGGGACGCAAGCGTGATGGTGGGATGCGGGGACATCTTGAACTGGTAGATCCATACCGTCAATCCGTCGGATCGGGTGACGAAGAACGGTCGCTCCTCGAGCACCACCACGCCCATGCATTGCAGCATCGGCAGGAGCTGGCTCAACGACGCAGTTTGGCCGCCCAAATACCAAGTGAGCAGCGCGATCCCGTCGCCATCGTCGTGGTCGGAGAACACCAGCTGGACTGAGTCCTCGGCCAACTGTTCGATGATGACAATGTCGTTGATGGCGTCCGTGGGGGTAACGGCCTGTTTGTATGCCTCGGGGAATGCCGCCGCGTAATGCTCCGCCACCATCTTGGGGACGACGGAGGCATCGTCCGCGACGCTGATCAGCCGGTCGTACCAGGTGCGGGTTGCTTCGGTCAGCAGCGCCTGGATTCGCGCTCGGTTGGTTTCGGCGGTATCGATGCCACCGGAGTCGTCGGTCAGGCGGACCATGAAATGCAGTAATGCCCAGGGTGATTCGCTGACACGGGCGGTGAATTCGAGGCTGGCCCCGCCGAATTCACGAACCAGGATGTCTTCGATCTCCAAGCGGACGGCGGTGGTGTAGCGATCCCGCGGTAAGTAGACCAGGCAGGAGACGAAGTGGCCGAGTGGGTCGGCACGCAGGAACAACAGTGTGCGGCGCCGTGGCCCGAGGTCGACCACTGCCGTGGCCATCGAGAGCACCTGCTCTGGGCTGAGCGCGAAAAGTTCTGAGCGGGGCACGGTTTGAATGACGTCGAGCAGCAGTTGACCCGGATGACTTGGGTCGGCTTCTGCCAACCCCAGCGCTTGGCGAACCCGACGGGAGATCATCGGAATCTCAAGCACGTCGGCGTTCATCGCGGTGACGGTGAAAAGGCCGATGAAGCGGTGCTCGACGGGGCTACCGTTGGTGTTTTCGCGGACCGCGACGACATAGGGGTAGGCCCCATAGCGCAGGTAGCTGGCCACGGTGGCCTGGGCAACGACCAGCAATTTACCGTCGTCGGACAACCGCGGGCGGGTACTCTTGCGCCCCCGCAGCACACCCAGGCCGCTTGTCTCGTCGGTCGACACCATACCGTCAAGCACCGGGCAACGCTGGTAGCCCAGCAGGACGAAATGCCCGTCGGCCAGCCAGCTCAGCAGCGCGGCAGCATCCTGGCGATCGGGCCCTGGATAGCGGCCTTCGACGTCGGTTTCGACGTCTGCGGCCAAATCCCTGAGGGTGGAGATCATCGCCGCCGAATCCGTGGCGACCCGACGCACGTCGGCGAGCACGCCGGGCAGCGACCGCTCGGCTTCCGCCAGCGCCCGGCGGTCGACCGACGGTGGGAACTGCACGTGCAACCAGGTCTCCTCCAGACCGGTGCGGTCGGAAATCGCCGGCTCGACGCTGAGCAGGTCGCCGTTGTCGTCGCGACGCACGTCGAATGTCGGGGTCATGATCGCCACGTAGGCCACCCCGAGCCGGTGCAGTAGCACCGTGACCGAATCCGTCAGCATGGCGCCGTGGTCGGTGACGACCTGCAGCGCCGGGCCGAATCCGACCGGATCGTCCGCCGGATAGACCGCGACGCGGCTTTCCCCGGCCGGACGGTGCCGACCCAGCCGGTAGTGCGCGCTCAGTAGGGCCGGCCACACCAGGCCGGCGGACCGGTCCGTGCCGTCCGCGGCGTCGTGCGAACCCCGGTAGGTGCCGCTGTAAGCGGTGGTGATCCAGTCCGGGATGTCGTCGGCACTCGCGAACTCGGTCCAGTCGGACCTGGCCCGTGGATCAACGGTCATGCCGGCTGCTCCTACCTCAGCACGCCTGAATGCGCTGGTGTCGCAGACATTAGTCGCGGGTCAGCCTGCGGTGGGTCACTCTGTGCGGACGGGCGGCCTCGACGCCGAGCCGCTCTACCTTGTTCTCCTCATACGCGCCGAAGTTGCCTTCGAACCAAAACCATTTGGCATCGTTGTCGTCATCACCCTCCCACGCCAGGATGTGCGTGCAGGTGCGGTCCAGGAACCAGCGGTCGTGTGAGATCACCACAGCGCAGCCAGGGAACTTGTCCAGCGCGTTCTCCAGTGAGCTCAGGGTTTCGACGTCGAGATCGTTGGTCGGCTCGTCGAGCAGGATCAAGTTGCCGCCCTCTTTGAGCGTCAGCGCGAGGTTGAGCCGGTTGCGTTCGCCGCCGGAGAGCACACCGGCCGGTTTCTGCTGGTCGGGTCCCTTGAACCCGAACGCGGACACGTACGCGCGTGACGGGATCTCGTTCTGTCCAACCTCGATGTAGTCCAACCCGTCGGAGACGACTTCCCACACGGTTTTCTTCGGGTCGATGCCACCGCGGGCCTGGTCGACGTAGCTGAGCTTGACCGTCTCGCCGACCTTGACGGTGCCGCTGTCGGGCTGCTCCAGCCCGACGATCGTCTTGAAAAGCGTGGTCTTGCCGACGCCGTTGGGGCCGATGACGCCGACGATGCCGTTACGCGGCAGGGTGAAGGACAAATCCTTGATCAGGGTGCGCCCGTCGAAGCCTTTGTCGAGGTGTTCGACCTCGACCACCACGTTGCCCAGTCGCGGGCCGGTGGGAATCTGGATCTCCTCGAAATCCAGCTTTCGGGTCTTCTCCGCCTCGGCTGCCATCTCCTCGTAGCGCTGCAGCCGGGCCTTGCCTTTCGCTTGCCTCGCCTTGGCGCCGGAGCGCACCCAGGCCAGCTCGTCGGTCAGCCGCTTTTGCAGCTTGGCGTCCTTGCGGCCCTGCACCGCCAGTCGCTCAGCCTTCTTTTCCAGGTAGGTGGAGTAATTGCCCTCGTAGGGGTAGGCGCGCCCGCGGTCGAGTTCCAGGATCCATTCGGCGACGTTGTCGAGGAAGTACCGGTCGTGGGTGACCGCCAGGATCGCGCCCGGGTAGGCGGCCAGGTGCTGTTCGAGCCATTGCACGCTTTCGGCGTCGAGGTGGTTGGTCGGCTCGTCGAGTAGCAGCAGGTCGGGTTTGGACAGCAGCAGCTTGCACAGCGCCACCCGGCGCCGCTCACCGCCGGACAGGTGTGTCACCGGCTCGTCGGGTGGCGGGCAGCGCAGCGCATCCATCGCCTGCTCGAGCTGCGAGTCGATGTCCCACGCCCCGGCGTGGTCGAGCTCTTCTTGCAGCCGGCCCATTTCCTCCATCAGCTCATCGGAGTAGTCGGTGGCCATCAGCTCAGCGACCTCGTTGAACCGGTCGAGTTTGACTTTGAGGTCGCCCAGGCCCTCTTCGACGTTGCCGCGGACGGTTTTCTCCTCGTTCAGCGGCGGCTCTTGTTGCAGGATCCCGACGGTGGCGCCGGTCGCCAGGAACGCGTCGCCGTTGTTCGGCTTGTCCAGTCCGGCCATGATCCGCAAGACGCTCGACTTGCCTGCCCCGTTGGGGCCCACGACGCCGATTTTGGCTCCCGGCAGGAAGCTCAGTGTGACGTCGTCGAGGATGACCTTGTCGCCGTGCGCCTTGCGGACCTTCCTCATCGTGTAGATGAACTCAGCCATGCCGCAGTGTTGCCTTTCTGGTCTTGTGTTGCCCGCCGACCATCCTAGGCAACGCCGCGGCGACGCTTCTAAGCCGACAATGGCAGTCCGGTCTCGGCTTCCGGCGTACCGGCCGAGTCGTCCGCGTCATCGGCTTGGGCCTCGGGCTGCGATGCGGCGTCGGTTTCGGCGGCAACCGTCTTCTCCACCCGCGCGATGCAGCGGGACAGGTCGGGGCCGACTGCCGTGGCCCGCATTTCCAGCGACGACCGGCGGATGCCCTCTCGGTCGTCGTATTCGCTGGTGTAGACGTGGCCCGCCACGATCACTGCCGAGCCCTTGCGCAGTGACGCGCCCACGCCGGTGACCAGCCGGCCCCAGCAGTTGACGGTGACGAACAGCGAGTTGCCGGCCTCCCAGGTGCCGTCGGCGCCGCGTCGGCGCGAGTTGCTCGCGACACGGAACTTGATCACCTCCTGGTCGCCGACCTGGCGGCGCTGCAAGTCGTTGACGATGTTTCCGACCACGGTCAGCGGCGTTTCGAACATTGTTCATTCCTTTCGTTTGGAGTTGCTGCTCGCCATTGGGCCTGCAATCGCCGACAAGCCCGGACGAATCGCGTCGCAACCGGGTGGCCCTGTGCAGAAAGCCACGACTGTGGATTAGGCAGTTGACTCTGCGCTGACCAGGCAAGCTACTCGAACTTTTGCCTGGTACGCGCAGAGCCAACGCAGGAACGCTAGGTGTCGCGGCGGGCCAGTTCGGCCAGCATCGCGTTGTAGGCGGTCAGCTCGGCGTCCTCGTCACGTTCGGCGGCGCGGTCCAGCCGTCGGGCGGTGCGCTGATCACTGCGCGTCCACTGCACCAGCAACGCGATCATCACGATCACCAGCGGGATTTCACCCGCCGCCCAGGCGATTCCGCCGCCCAGTCGCTGGTCGCCCAGCAGATCGGTGTGCCAGCTCAGCTGCAGCGACCGGTAGAAGGTTTCGCCGAGCACCGTTCGGGTGCCCATCATCACCACCCCGAAGAAGGCGTGTAGCGGCAACGACGCGAAGACCACGGCCACCTTGGCCAGCGGCGGGATCGGCCGCGGCGTGGGGTCCACCCCGATCACCACCCAGTAGAACAGGTAGCCGCTGAGCAGAAAGTGGGCGTTCATCGCGACATGGCCGAGGTGGCTGCCGACCGCGGCGTCGAATATTCCGCCCAGGTAGAGCCCGTAGAACCCGCCGACGAACAATACGGTGGCGACCAGCGGGTTGGTGAGGAACCGGGACAGTCGGCCGTGCAGCGCGGCCAGCAGCCATTCCCGCATGCCGGGCGGGTCGCCGCGGCCGGCGGCGGGCAGCGCCCGCAGCGCCAGGCTGACCGGGCCGCCCAGCACCAACAGAATGGGGACCAGCATCGAGAGCAGCATGTGGGCGGCCATATGCATGCTGAACATCGCCGGCATGTAGCGGCCCACCCCCGACGACGTCGCGAGCAGCAGCGCCGCGCAGCCCAGCAGCCAGGACAGGGTCCGGCCCGGTGGCCAGGTATCGCCGCGTCGGCGCAGTCGCAGCACGCCGGCCACATACAGCGCCGCGAACACGATCGCGGCGGTGCCGAAGATCAAGTCGAAGCGCCAGTCCAGCAACACCCGGGCCGGGGTGGGCGGTCCGGCGAAGTCGTAACCGATCGCCACCGCCGGAATCGAGGGGATGCCGACTGGCGGCGGAGGCGGCGGTGTGCGGCCCAGGCCGACGGCGATGCCGAACGTCGCGCCGAACACCGCGGCCTCGATCAGCGCCAGTCGGACCAGCGCCGCTCGCGCGCCGGGATCGGCCCGCAGCGCAGCGACCCCGGTACGTCGCTGGCGCCACCCGACGACGCCGAGGACACACAGCGCGACGAACTTGGCAATCACCAGCCGCCCATAGTCGGTGGTCACCAGGTCGGCGGGAACCACCCGGACCAGGGCGTTGACGACACCGCTGAGCGCCATCGCGACCAAACACCACAGGGCCAGCGCGGAGAACCGCCGCGCGGCCAGGTCGGCGTGCCCGCCGCCGCGAATCGCGTGCACCAGCAGGACCAGCAGACCACCGGCCCACAGGCTTGCGGCGACGAGGTGGATCAGCAGGCTGTTGGTGGCCAGGTCATGCGACCCGCCGGCCGACGAGTGGCCGGTCAACCCGAGCGGAACCAGGGTCACCAGCGACCCGGCCAGTAGCAGCGGCACCCACGACCAGCGCAGCACCGCCAGACTCGCCACCATCACGGCGGCGGCTAGCACCGCGGTCCACCGCCAGGCATCTGCGGTGTTGACCAGGCTCGCCAGCGACCACAGCCGGACGGGGTTGAGCTGCGCGGTCAGCGGCTGACCGGACACGTCGGAAATGGTCAGCGGAACCAGCAGCGCCGCACCCACCGCCCACACCCCCGACGCCATCGTGCCGAGCCGCAGCGCCCGGTATCCGTCGACGTCAAGCACGCCGCTGTCCTGCGGCGGTACCAGAAATGTCGCGAACAGGAACGAGCCGACGGCCAGCACCGCGGCGATCTCCGCGGCCGCCCGCACGAACGGCAGCCCCAGCGTGGTCACCGGGCCCGGGTCGGGTAACCCGGTGGCGGTCAGGGCATCGGCCAGCGACAGCGCCGCGATGCCGGCGGCGGTGCAGCCGGCCAGCGTGGCGACCCCGATCAGCAGCGGCCACGCGACCGTGCGCCTGGTTCGCGACGGCATCCCTACCCTGCCGCCGCTCGTCGCGCCTCCAC
>NZ_JBOHHI010000098.1:0-8054 GCF_050700595.1 Mycobacterium sp. | reverse complement strand
CAGGGTGAGCCGTAGCCGGTGGCCGGCAGCAATCAATGTCGCGGTCGGGAAGATCTCCACGTCGTAACGGGTCACCTCACCGGGGACGACGGGACGGACGGCGGAGCGGGTGCTGAAGTGATGCGGTCGCAGAACCGAGCCGTCGGGCAGGTACCACGTGCGTTGCGGGTCCAGCGCGCGGTGTGAGCCGAGCAGGGCTCCCTGGGTCAACGGACGGCTCGCCCCGCCCGGGGCGACGTCGTCGAGGTGGGCAACCCACAGCGTCTCGGTGGTGGTGGCCGCCGCGTGCACGGTGAGCGTGATCGGTCCGGCCATCAACATCTGCGAGGTGAACGGCTGGGTCGTGTAGGTCAGTGCCCCGCGCTGTAGCCGCCGGTTGTCCCGGTCGTAGCGGATCCGCCGGCCGCGTTGGGCGGTGAAGTAGCTGTTCATCCCCAGGCTCCACTGCTCCAGGCTTCGACCGGCCACCGGACCGCGCGCGACGTAATCGAGGGTGGCCAGGGTTTGGTCCGGGTCACAATCACCGCTGAGGCGCCCGGAGTCGCACAGGTACAAGCGGGTGGGTGTGGCCTCGGCCAGCGGGTATTCCCGGGCGTGAAACCACTGTGAGCTTCCGATGGGTTGAAAGGTGAACGGCGGATCCGAGATCGCCGCTGCCGCTTCGTCTTTGAGCCGATGGTCGAACCAGCGCAACTGCAATGCGTTCAGGTGCAGTCCGTCGAAGTCCGACACGTGGTACCACGGGCCCATCAACAGCCGCACCCGGTCGGATACCGGCTGGCCGGGTTCCATCGGCGCGCCATCGGCCCGTCCGGCAAACGCATTCTGCAGCGCCGCGTAATTGAGTGGCACACCCCGCTGGAAGGCGTCGTGCCAGCCGCCGACCAGAAAAACTGCAACACCGTTGGCGGCGATGGACGCAACGACGGTCTCGGGCCGCATCGCATCCCAGAACGGCCCGTCGTACGCGGTATCACCGCCGGACATGGCATCGGCAACCAGCGGCCGAAAGTATTGCCGCTGGTCGCGCCCGCGCTGCCGCACCGCGGCCCAACCACCGGCCCGCGGACGCGGATGCCCGCCCCTGGCGAACAGCTCCAGAGTGGGGTTCACCAGGTTCAGCAGCGTGTATGTCGCGCCGTACGCCCGAACGGTCCGCAGGTGCGGCACTCCCCCCATGGCGGCGGCATCGCGATAGAAATCACGGGCGGCCATCACTGGAAAGATCGCCTTCAGCGGCGAATCCGGGCCCACCGCAGCGGCGGTGAACAACTGGTTGATCGCCAGGTAGGAGATCCCGAACATGCCGACCCGGCCGTTGGCATTCGGCAGCGTGGCTGCCCACTCGACCAGCTCCACGCCATCCTGCGTCTGCCGCTCGCCGAACATCTCGAAACAACCGCCGGAGGCCCCGGTCCCGCGGACGTCGACCATCACCTCGATGTAGCCACGTTTGATGAGGTAGGGGGTGGCGCCGCCGCCGATCTGGGCAGCCGGTGGTGGCGCTTTTTTGCCGTAGGGCGTCACTGACAGCAGCACCGGGAACGGCTCGGCGGCGGGCCGACCGGTCTGCGGCACGGTCGGGTAATGAACGTCGGCGCGCAGCGCGACTCCGTCGCTCATCGGCACCGCGACGTTGTGCCGCACCCCTACCCCGTAGACGGCGGGTGCGGCCGTCCATGACGGGGTGAACGGTGACGGATTGTCTCGACGGGTCCGCCCCTTGCGCCGCAACCGCATTGTCGCCATCAAACCTCCTGCACGCACTCTAGAGAGCCAGGGACGCGCGCAGCCCGACGGGGTGGTTTGATGGACACCTGTGACAATCGACGACGGCACTGCTTCGGTACTGGGACTGTGGCGGGCGTTGTCGCGGCGGAACTGGGATCAGGTCAAGACGTTTCTGTCGACGGATTGCATCTACGTCGACATGCCGGTCGGGCCGACGCTGGCCGCGCGTGGACCCGACGACATCGTCAAACGGCTCAAGGTCGGCCTCGAGCCGCTGACGGGCTATGAGAACCACGATGGCGTGCTGGTGTCCAATGGCTCCGACGTGATGTACGAGCACTCCGAGACCTGGCGCTGGTCGAGCGGTGAAACGGCATTGCTGCGGTTCGTTAGCGTGCACCGCGTGGCCGACGACAAGATAACGCTGTGGAAGGACTACTGGGACATGGGTTCTATGGTCAACCAAGCGCCGTCGACGTGGCTGGAGGATCTGGCCGGTATCGACACCTCGTGGATCTTCGACGCGACCGGGCTGATTTAACTCAGAGCCGGTAGATGCGCGCGGCGTTGGTGTGCGCGATGAGGTCGACGACCCGGACGGCGTCGGCCTCGCTCCAATCGTCGTTGTCGACGAAGCCGCTCAGCACCCGGTGAATGCCTTTGCGCCACAGCGTGGCACCGAGAAAGTGCAATTCGGCCGGGCCGAACCCGTCCGACGAGTACACGATCTTGCCAAACGGCGCCAACTCCAGCAGGCGGGCGATGAACGCCGGTCCCCGAGCGCCCAGGTAGTTGATGCTCAGCCCGCCGTCCAGATAGACGTTGTTGAACGCCTGCGCCAGATAACCCGCTTCGCGCTCATAGGGATAGCAGTGCAGCAACACAACCGGGGTGTCGCCCGACTGCCGCAGAAAATCGAGCAGATACATCGGATTGGCCTTGTGCAGATCGCAGTCCCGGTCGCCGAAGCCGACATGGAACTGCAGCGGCATACCCAGCCGCAGCGCCTGGTGCAGCCCGAAACGCAGCAGAACCCGGTCGCGTAACCGAACGCCGCCGCCCTCACGCCACTGGGCGGCCGCCACGGCGACCTGGGCCGCCGACGGCTCGGTCAGATCGCCGTCAAACCCGCCGCGGTAAGCGAGGA
The DNA here is from genome assembly GCF_050700595.1 of Mycobacterium sp. Taxonomy (GTDB): domain Bacteria; phylum Actinomycetota; class Actinomycetes; order Mycobacteriales; family Mycobacteriaceae; genus Mycobacterium. The sequence goes on along the minus strand of NZ_JBOHHI010000098.1, from coordinate 5,176 downwards.
TCGACTTGGTGCCGATCGCCGTGGCCGCGCGCCGGTACAGGATCTCCTCGAACGCCGACGCGTAGTCACCCGAGGCCGCCGCGGCCTGCTCTGCCACCTGCTCGAGACGAACCACCTCATGAGCGCGCCCTGCAGACAGTTCGGCAAGCTGGTCGACGTTGACCACCCCTGCGGCGAAGCCGGTATCGACCAGCCAGTCGGTGACGCCGGCGGCGCGCAGAAACAGCCGGCCCAGTTCGAGCTCGCTGAACTGACAGCGATGCTGCCAATAGTCCTGGGGATCAGCGTGTTTGGACAGGCCGAGAACCGGCGCGCAATGGGTGCGTACCGCGAAGCCGAGTTGCGAGTCCAAACCGGAATCGGCCAGCGGCTCGGTGTTGGCCTCGTTGAGGCCGTTCTCGAATCGCTGCCGGTCCCCCGCCGTCACCCAGCAGCCGTGAACGTGCTGATCGATCAACGGCACGTCGGCGACATGGCGCGCCAAAGCCGTATCACACACTCCAGGCCATCCGGAACTTGTCCGTACGCTGCTCCGCGTCCAGGTTGGCGTAGCGCTCGGCCTCCAGACGGCGGACCGCAACCAGCACGTCGACCGCGGCATCGCCGAGGATTGCCCGCATCCGCGCCGAGCCGTCCAGCGCGGCAATGACTTCGGACTGGGCCTCCGGCAGGCGGATGATACCGGCGCCGTCGCGGTCCGCCGCGGAGAGCGAGGCGGGATCCACAGTGGTTTCCGGCGGTAGAGTGGCGTTGCGCTTGATTCCGTCCAGCGCAAGCCCGAGAATCGCCGCCGAGGCAAAGTACGGGTTCGCCGAGGGGTCGACGATCTTCACTTCGACGTTGCCGCCATATGGGTTGGCCGGACCGCCACAGACGAATCGCAGTGCCGCTTCCCGGTTTTCGGTGCCCCAGCAGGCATATGCCCCAGCCCAGTTCCCGGGCCGTATGCGCAGCCCGGACACGACCGACCCGCACAGCACACCCTGTGCCTCCGGCAGTCCGCGAAGTAAGCCGCCCAGCACGCTTTCACCCGCCGCCGTCATGCCCCGCGTGCCACTGCCGTCGGAGAACAGCGGCCCTTCCGTCGTCGTCAATGAGAAGTGCTGATGAGCACCGGATCCCACGCCATCGGCGAACGGTGCCGGCGACAGGCTGACCCGCAGCCCGTAGCGGCGGGCCACCCGGCCGATGATGATCCTGGCGAGCACCAGCTGGTCGGCGGCGGCCACCGGCGGTTGCGGTGTCAACGAGATCTCGAACTGGTTTGGCCCGTATTCGGGATGGAATTGCTCGATTCCGACACCGGCTGCGGTGGTGGCGGCGGTGACATCGCGCACGAACGCCTCATGCTCGAGTACGCCGGCCAGTCCGTATTGCGCCCACAGCGTTGACGGCAGCCGGCTTCCGTCGGGATTGACCAGCATGAACTCGATTTCGTGACCGATCATCGCGGACAGACCTGCCTCGGCAAGGGTGGCTTCGGTACGGCGCAACGTGCCGCGACTGCACACCGCAACGGGGGTTCCGTCCTGCTCGAAGAAGGCGCCGGGTGCCCAGGCCAATCCGTCGCCGATGATGCGCAAGGCGGACAGGTCGATACGGATGCGCTGGTCACCGACCACGCTGATCTCGTCGGTGAACGCAATGCCGCTTTGGTCGATGGCGAAGGCATGCCACACCCGGCTGGCACCCAAACCGGGATCGGTGAACATGTTCGTTCGACGTATCGGCACCGTCTTGGCCTGTGTGAGCCCGGCAGCGTTGACGACGGTGCCGATTACCGCGTCCACCCCTTCGGCCTCCAGTTGGGCGATCGCCGCGGCGGCAAGCGGGGTGGTGCTCACGCGTGGTGGATCAGACCCGGCTGGGCAACGTGAACTTGCAAGATTGGCCGATGTCCAGGGTGCGCAGTACCCGGCCCATCCCTATCCACAGCGCGCACGACAACGCCAGGTCGGCGAGCAACTCGTCGGAAAAGTGTTCGCGGCAGCGGTTCCAGAAGTCTTCGTCGTCACGCAGCACGGTGTGCTCGGTGGCGAACCGGTGGGCGAACTCGGCGGCCAGTCGCTCCTGCTCGCTGTATCCCGGCCAGGTACGCCACTCGTTCGCGTAGTCATACAACTCTTCGTCCACCCCGGCGGCGGGCCCGTCTCCGTCGCGGGTGTTGATGCAGACCGTGCATTCATTGCTGTGCGCGATGACCACCCGGGCAAGTTCGCGGGTGCGCATCGGCAGTCGGCTGCGGTTGTAGACGGCGTCGCTGAACCCGGCGATCGCGCCGCCGAGTTCGGGAGATTTCGAGAACCAGCCAGCCAGGTCGTCGTCAGCGAAGGTTCCGATTCGGCTCATGGCGAGATCGTACGCCAATCACGTTGAGCGACAATCCGGTGTGCGATCTCAGGCCCGCGTCACGTCGTCGGCGGCCGGGCGACGCACTGTGCCGCGTAGAGCGCCTCGCCCAATTTGTCCATCAGCTCCAACTGCGTTTGCAGGTAGTCGACGTGGTCTTCCTCGTCGGCCACGATCTTCTCCAGCAGTTGCGCGCTGGTGCTGTCCTGCCGCTCCCGGCACATGATGATGCCGGGTTTGAGGCGGTTCAACACATCGAACTCCAGCGCCAGATCGCTCTCGAACTGCTCGCGCAGTGTCTGGCCCACCCGCAACGACCCGAGGCGCTGATAGTTGGGCAATCCGTCGAGCAGCAGAATCCGGTCGGTGACACTTTCCGCGTGCCGCATCTCGTCGAATGACTCCGCACGCGTGCGTGCGGCAAGCTCGGTAAAACCCCAGTTTTCTTGCATCTTGGAGTGCAGGAAATATTGGTTGATCGCGGTCAGTTCGCTGGACAATTGCTCGTTGAGCAGGCGCAAAACGTCGGGATCACCTTGCATGATCGCTCCTCATGAAGACTCTCAGGTGGGGTTGGGCTGTAACACCACCAGCGGAATGCCTTTCTCAATCTAGTGCAGGCGACGGCGTCCAACGCGGTGTTTAGTTGAGCGTCGGCGCGCCGCGCCAAACCTCTGGACGGGTAAGTTAGGTTAGACTTTGCTAACCGAGTTAGGTTAGACTCCACTAATATGCGGGCTGTTCAGTCGAGGGGTGAGGCCTACACAGCGTGCGGGCCGGTGGGGGTGCGCTGATGTACGTCTGCCTGTGCGTCGGGGCCACCAGCCAAACCGTCTCGGACTGCGTTGCGCGTGGAGCGTCGACCTCCAAAGAGGTGGCCGCTGCGTGCGGGGCAGGTGGCGACTGCGGACGTTGCCGACACACGGTCCGGGCGATCATCGCGTCCGCTGCGCAGCTGCAAGCCAGCGCGTCACGGTAGCGATCCCAGGACGATTCAGCCGCGTCGCCGGCTGGCGAAATCGGCAAGCGCCGCGGCGTTGGCCTGTGTCCCCATCAATTCGGCGAAGTGGGCGTTCTCCCGGGCGGCTGCGGCCGCGATCTCGGGAAGGTTCGGTTCAACGATGGTCTGCTTGACTGCCATCAGACTCGAAATCGGCCGGGAAGCAAGGATTTCGGCATGCCGACGGGCTTCGGTGAGCAGATCCGACGGTTCGCAGACCTTCCAGACCAGGCCCATTCGCCGGGCCTCGCCGGCGTCCAACCACTCCGAGGACATCAGCAGCCAGGCGGCGTTCTGCCTACCCACAAGTTGCGGCAGCAGATACGACGATGCCGCTTCCGGTGCCACGCCGAGACTGGTGAACGGGCATTTCAGCCGCGCCGTCGACGACATGAACGCCAGGTCGGCATAGCCCAGGATGGTGGCGCCGATCCCCACCCCGACCCCGTTGACCGCGCAGATCAGCGGTTTGGGAAACCGGCTCAACGCCTCGATCATCGTGGTGAAGTTGGATTCTCCGCCGAATTGCGGATCGGTTATTCGCTGCTGCATCTCGTTGAGGTCGTTGCCGGCGCTGAACGCGCGCCCGGCGCCGGTCAGCAGCACCACGGCGACCTCGGGGTCATCGGCGGCGGCGTCCAGCGCGTCGGCGGTGGCCTGGTAGAGCGCCTCGTTGAAGGCGTTGAGCGCCTCGGGCCGGTTCAGGGTGAGGGTGCGCACCCGGCTGTCGTCGTCGATCTGCAGTATCACGGCTGCAGCGTAACCGTCTGTCGCCAGACAGAAGGCAGGGTTGTGATGTCGATCCCGGCCACGGCCGTCGCTTCCGTTTCGCGGTCAGACCGCTCACCCGAACGGTGACTTGAACACATACCGGCTGGTCGGCACCGTGTCGATGTTCTCGTTGGCGCCGAACGCCGACGTGCTGGCGATCATCCGGCTCAGCCGGTCCCGTAGATCACCGTCGTCGGCGGCGCCGAAGAAGGCCTTCAGATCGCTGATCGCCGCGGCCGGGAACAGCTCCTCGACAATGCCCGCGATCGCCGGCGCATCCGGGGTCAGCGCGCGCACCACCGCGTTCTGGGTGTAGCCGAAGATGGACTGGGTTGCGATCGCCACCGGCGTGTGGTCGTTCTGCCAGCGACGCAACCAGCTTTCCCGGTCCAGGCCAGCGGACCGGCGCAACAGCGCAATATTAGCCAATCCCGTTGTCCGCTGGCCGATTTCGAGCGGTGCGGGCAGCGGGATCGATTCGGTGACCAGGTACGCGGCGAGCAGCTCACACTCGGCGTCCAACAGGCGCAGCGCCGCCGCGATCAGCTCGCCGTAACATTGCTGAGTCCACAGGCTCACCACGGCCGCCACCGGCGGGTCGAGAGTCGTGAGCGTCATCAGCGAGTCACGCACCGTGCCGTCGCGGACATTGACAGCCAGACCGGGAACACCCAGCCGCAGAATGGCGTCGGCGACCGGCCCCCGTTGTCGGGCGCACCAGTCGTCGTCGGGCTTGGCGGCCCTGAGCACCGCGATGACCTTCTCCACGGTTTACTCGGCGTCCCGCGCCCACCGGGGCTGGATGAACACGCCGTCGGCTTCGACGGTGACGCCCTGGTCGTCGGCGAGATGGCCGGACGCGAACGTCTTTACACCGTCGACGCGGGTGGTCGTCGCCTCGGCGTGCAAGCGGCCCAGTCGGGTCGCCCGCACGTAGCGCAGGGTGATGGTTCCGGTCAGCCGCGGATTCATGCCGTCGCTGGCGGCCTCACCGAGCACATGATCGAGAACCAGCGCCGCCACTCCCCCGTGCACGTGACCGGGCGGGCCCTCGTA
>NZ_JBOHHI010000097.1:0-25126 GCF_050700595.1 Mycobacterium sp. | reverse complement strand
GACTTCAGCAGCTCGCGGTCCTCGTCCTCGGGGCTGACAACCTGGACGACGTAGTTCATCTCGCCGCCCAGCAGCTCCAGGGTCTCGTCGCCCACGGACTGGGTGGCGGTCACCATCTCCCCAAGGTTGAACAGTGCCTGCACCAGTGCGGCCGGGTTTGCGTCGATCTTCTCGGCGAAATCGCTCAGCGACGCACCGCGGGCCAGCCGGATCGTCTCGCCGTTGCCGTGCGGCAACCGCACACCGCCGACGACCGGGGCCTGCATCGAGTCGTATTCCTGGCGCTTCTGCCGCTTCGACTTACGTCCGCGCCGCGGAGCGCCGCCGGGACGGCCGAACGCGCCGGCCGCACCACCGCGCTGGCCGGGACGACCGCCACCGCCGGGACGACCACGGTAACCGGCGCCGGGCGGGGCGCCGGGCGGGGCGCCGACGCCACCACCACCGCCACCGCCCCGGTAGCCACCGCCGCCACCGGGACGGCCGCCACCGGGAGCACCTGGCCGGCCGCCCGGGCCGGACCCCGGCCCGCCGGGACGCGGCGAACGAGCCTGGCCACCGGGTCCACCGGGTCCACCGGGTCCACCTGGACGCGGCGGCATGTTGCCCGGCGACATGCCCGGGCGCGCCGCGCCGGGTCGGGCTGCTCCGGGCCGGGGTGCCGGAAGACGGGGAATGGACCGGTCGACGGGCTGGGCCGACGAGAACGGGTTATTGCCGACACGTGGGGTGCGGGCTGCCGGCCTGGGGGCCGGGCCCGGGCGCGGTCCGGGAGTCGGGCCGGGTAGCGTCGGCGGCGCCGCGGCCGGTGCCTGCGCCGCAGGTGACGCCGGTGCGGCGGGAGGCTCGGCGGCCGGCTTGCTCTTCTCCGGCGCCGGGGCTGTCTCGGCTTTCGGAGCGGCCTTCGCGGGCGCGCCGTTGCCTGCGGCCTTCGCTGCGGCGGGTTTGCCGCCGCCGAACGATTCACGGAGCCGACGCGCGACGGGTGCCTCCACCGTCGAGGACGCCGATTTGACGAATTCGCCCTGTTCGCTCAGCCGGGCGAGAACTTCCTTACTGGTAACACCGAGTTCCTTGGCCAACTCGTGTACGCGGGCCTTACCTGCCACTACATCTCCTGTCTATGAGGCGACGGCGGTGGTCGGCCGCGCCTCGGTTTAGCTATGACGCATTGTCATCGGGACTTCACGGTGTGCTCATGTTCTTTGCTACCTGTTCTGTTGCCGGGTGCGCCGAGCGACTCAATGTACTCGACCACCGCGGATGTGTCCGGTGGACCGGCGATGCGCAACGCTCGAATGAAAGCTCGCCGCCGAATCGCTTCATGGATGCACTGCGGTGTGGGATGCAGCCACGCACCCCGCCCCGGCAGGCTACCGGCTGGATCAACGATCACGGCGTATTTACCGTTCCCGGTCGACACAGCCACCACTCGAAGCAGTTCGACGGCCAGCTCTCGCTTTCGGCAACCTACGCACGTCCGCACCGGTCCATCGATGCGTTGGTGCGCCGATACCGAAGTCTCGCGCTGGATCACGGCTCAGTTTACTTCACTGAACCCACGCGAACCGCCCGGGAGGTGCGTGGCTGCGTCCTACTTGCCCCGCGCTAGCGATCGTGTGCCAGGCCGTGGCTGGCGCCGCGGTCGGACTGGTTTGCCGGATGTGCGGGCGTATCCCCGCGGATGTCGATCCGCCAGCCGGTGAGGCGGGCAGCCAACCGCGCGTTCTGGCCTTCTTTGCCGATGGCCAGCGATAACTGAAAATCGGGCACAACCACCCGCGCCGCCCGGGCGTTCTGGTCGATCACGGCCACCGAAACCACCTTGGCCGGTGAAAGCGCATTGGCCACGAAGCGGGCGGGGTCCTCGTCGTAGTCGATGATGTCGATCTTTTCCCCGGACAGCTCGCTCATCACATTGCGCACCCGCTGGCCCATCGGGCCGATGCAGGCGCCCTTCGCATTCAGCCCGGGAACATTCGACCTCACCGCGATCTTCGAGCGGTGCCCGGCTTCGCGGGCGACGGCGACGATCTCCACCGACCCGTCGGCGATCTCGGGGACTTCCAGTGAGAACAGCTTGCGCACCAGGTTGGGATGGGTGCGCGACAGGGTGATCAGCGGTTCGCGGGTACCACGGGTCACCCCTACCACGTAGCAGCGCAGTCGGTCACCGTGCTCATAGTTCTCGCCGGGAACCTGCTCGGCCGCCGGGATCACCCCTTCGGATCCCTTGGTCTCACTTCCGATTCGGACTACAACGAGGCCGCGGGCATTGGCGCGGCTGTCGCGTTGGATCACTCCTCCGACGATCTCGCCCTCGTGGGTGGAGAACTCGCCGTAGTTCCGCTCGTTCTCGGCATCGCGCAGCCGCTGCAGGATCACCTGGCGGGCGGTGGTGGCCGCGATGCGGCCGAAACCCGCGGGCGTGTCGTCCCATTCGCGCAGGACACGGCCGTCCTCGTCGACCTCGCGGGCGATCACCCGCACCATGCCGGTTTTGCGGTCGATGTCGATGTTCGCGTCTTGCTGGTGCCCCTGGGTGTGCCGGTAGGCGGTGAGCAGCGCCGACTTGATGGTCTCGACCACGACATCCACCGAAATGCCCTTGTCTGCTTCGATCGCGTGCAACGCGGCCATGTCAATGTTCACGCCCGGCCTCCGTTCCCGCCTCCTGACCGAGGGTCGCCAGCTCCACCTCTCGTTTAGCTGGCTGCGAAAACTCAACTTGGACAACAGCTTTCACAATCTCGTCGAGCCGGACCGTACGCAGTGTCCAGTCCCGGCCCCGATCCTCGGGGACCACCAGCGCCACCGCGTCGCCGGACGTCTCACCGACCCGGGCGGTCAGCTGCGAACCATCGGTCAACGCGAGATCGACCTTGCGTCCGCGCGCGCGGCGGAAGTGCTTCTCGCTGGTCAGCGGCCGCTCTACACCGGGCGAGCTGACCTCCAGCAGGTAGCGGCCCTGGATGCCTATCACACCATCCAGCAACGTCGACGCTGAATGCGACAGGGCGGCGATGGTATCCAGGTCGAGCGCGGTGTCGCCATCGGCGATCACGGTGATCCGCGGCGGACGGACCCGGGTGTCGATGACTACATCTTCGATCTCGTAGCCTGCGCGCGCGAACTCGCCATCGAGCAGCTCGATCACCTGCGTCTGCGAAGGTAGCCCGGTGGCCACGGCGAGCTCCTCATCTTGAGTTGTCCGATCGTCGGCTGGATGCCGCCCGGGGGCGGGTCCGGCGGCCCTCCGGCGCGCTGCAGTGCGCGTTCCCCGGGGAACCAGCCACCAACGATACGCCTGGAATCCCCCATCAGCCCCGACTGCCACGGCTGGATATCGGGGCTCGCGTTCACGCCAATGGCAGGATGTTGCTGTGTCACCGACAGTGCCGGCCCTCAGCAGGCGAGGTGTGCTGGCCGGTGGCGCCGCCCTCGCCGTACTGGGGCTGACCGCGTCTGCGTGCGGTTCCCCGCCACAACAACCGCCCGCGGTCGATGAGCTGGAAGCGCAATTGCAGCTGGCCCGCCGCGACGGCGAGCAGGCCACCGCGGCGGCCGCCGTCGAGTCGCCACCGGTCGGCCCCGCGCTGAAAGAGGTCGCGGCCGAACGTAACCTGCATGCGCAGGCGCTGGCTGCCGAGATCGACCGGGTCGCCGGGATAACCACAACCACCTCTACCGAGACGACGACCACAACGACCACGACTGCCCCGCCCGGGCCGCCGCCGACGTTGTCCGATGTCGTCAACTCGTTGCGTGCGTCCGCCGCGAGCGCGAGCCAACTGGCAGCAACGTCGTCGGGATACCGGGCCGGGTTGCTCGGCTCTATCACCGCCTCCTGCACGGCGGCCTACACGGTCGGACTGGTGTTCACGGAGTCCGCACCGTGACACGCGCCGGCGACGATGCAGAGCGAAGCGATGAGGAGGAGCGGCGCTTGTGACCTCTGCCGAGCCCTCGTCCGGGCGCGACACGCCCTACGACACCGCGCTGTGCGCCGCGCTCTCCACCGAGCACGCGGTCATCTACGGCTACGGCATCGTCTCTGCACACTGCGCACCCGGCGTCAACAATCTGGTGTCGTCCGCGCTCAGCCAGCACCGCGAAAGACGGGATCAGGTCATCGGAATGCTGGCGGCCCGCTCGGTCACCGCCCCGGTCGCCGCCGCCGGCTACCAGCTGCCCATGTCGATAACCAACCAGATCGACGCGGCCCGACTCGCGGTGCGGATGGAAAACGACACCGCGGTGGCCTGGCGCGCGGTCATCGAGCAAGCCCAGACACCGCAAGACCGCGGTTTCGGCGTGACCGCACTGACTCAGAGCGCGGTCCTGGCGGCGCGCTGGAACCGGGTGGTCGGCGCCTGGCCGATCACGACCGCCTTCCCGGGCGTAGGCCAATAGCGCCACCGTGCGCGGCTCAGCCGGACACCGCCGTCGTGATGTCGGTGGCCAGGGCGGCGCCGACGGCCAGCTCGCGGGTGTCGCCGGTGAACCGGTTGCGCAGCTCGACGACACCCTCCGCCCAGCCACGTCCCACCACCACGACCCAGGGCACCCCGAGCAGCTCGGCGTCCTTGAACTTAACCCCGGGTGATGCCGGGCGGTCGTCGAGCAGCACCTCGATCCCCAATCGGTCCAAGTCGCCGGCCAGTGTGATGGCCCCGGCGCGGGCTTGCGGATCTTTGTTGGCGATCACCAGGTGCACGTCGAACGGCGAAACCGTAAACGGCCAGCGCAAGCCGAGCTCGTCGTGATGCTGCTCGGCGATGACGGCCACCAACCGCGACACCCCGATGCCGTAGGAGCCCATCGTCAGCCGAACCGGCTTGCCGTCCTCGCCGAGCACATCGGCGGTGAAGGCGTCGGTGTATTTGCGGCCCAGCTGGAAGATGTGGCCGATCTCGATGCCGCGGGCCGACACCAGCGGCCCGGCACCGTCGGGTGACGGGTCGCCGTCGCGAACCTCGGCGGCCTCGATGGTGCCGTCGGCGGTGAAGTCCCGGCCGGCGACCAGCCCGACAACATGGCGGCCGGGCGCATCGGCTCCGGTGATCCAGCTGGTGCCGTCCACCACCCGCGGGTCGATCAGATAGCGAACATCATTGTCCCGCAAGGCGTTCGGTCCGATATAACCCTTCACCAAAAATGGGTACTTCGCGAAATCGTCATCGTCGAGCAGTACATATTCGGCCGGTTCGAGCGCAGCGCCCAGCCGCTTCTCGTCGACCTCGCGGTCACCGGGCAGCCCGATGCCCAGTAGCTCCCAGTCGCCGCCGGGCCGGCGGACCTTGAGCAGGACATTCTTCAGCGTGTCGGCCGCGGTCACGGTGCGGCCCAGCCCGGCGCTGTTGGCCCAGTCGACCAGCGTCGCGATGGTCGGGGTGTCGCCGGTGTCATGGACGACCGGTTCTGGCAACCCGTCGATCGGTAGCGCCTCGGGGCGGACGGTCACCACGGCTTCGACGTTGGCGGCGTAACCGGAGTCCAGGCACCGCACGAAGGTGTCCTCGCCGACCGGACTCTCGGCCAGAAACTCCTCGGAGGCAGACCCGCCCATCGCGCCGGACAGTGCGGACACGATGACGTAGTGCACCCGCAGCCGGTCGAACATGCGCTGGTAGGCCTGCCGGTGCGCGTGGTAGGCGGCCTTGAGCCCGGCGTCGTCGATGTCGAACGAGTAGGAGTCCTTCATCACGAATTCGCGGACGCGCAGGATGCCGGCCCGCGGGCGGGCCTCGTCACGGTATTTGTTCGCGATCTGGTAGAGCACCAGCGGGAAGTCCTTGTAGGAGCTGTACTCCCCCTTGACCGTGAGCGTGAACAACTCTTCGAGAGTGGGGGCGAGCAGGTAGTCGTTGCGACGGCGGTCCTTGAGGCGAAAGATGCTGTCGCCGTATTCGGTCCAGCGGTTGGTGGTTTCGTACGGCCCGCGGGGCAGCAGCGCGGGGAACAGGATCTCCTGCCCGCCAATGGCGTTCATCTCCTCGCGCACGACCCGTTCGATCTTGCGCAGCACCCGAAGTCCGAGCGGCAGCCAGCTGTACAGGCCGGGCGCGATCGGTCGGATGTAGCCGGCACGGATCAGCAGCTTGTGGCTGGGGACCTCCGCGTCGGCGGGGTCGTCCCGCAGCGTGCGCAGGAACAGCTCGGACATCCGGGTGACCACAGCGGGCAGCCTATGCGGCGACTGCTAGCGCGGCGAAGCCGGGCGCAGCAGGTCGCCGCCATCAGGCTGCGGTGATCGCCAGCGCGCCGGAGCCGGGCGCGCGGTCTACAGGTCGCCGTGCTCGAGGGCGTCCTTGACTTCCTGCGCGTGCGCTACCTGCTTCGCGCTATAGCCGATGAGCAGCGCTGCCCCGCCGGTCAGGACGGCTACCCCGGCCACCCACAGCAGGCCGTAGGTATAGCCGTGATCCAGCGCGTGCAGTTGGGCGGCGTTCATGAATTTCACCGGTCCGTTGGTGCCGCCCAGGTACAGCGTGCGCGACGTGATTACGGCCTGGATAACGGCCAGCACCACCGGGCCGCCCAGGTTCTGCAGCATCAGCGCGATCGCCGAGGTGGGGCCGATCCGGTCAAACCCAACGCCGGCAATTGCCGAGAGCGTCAGCGGGACACCGATCATGCCGATACCGACGCCGCCGACGACGATCGGGATCACCAGGTTCGGGAAGTACGGGATGCCGGCGTTGAGCGTGGAGCCGTACAGCATGGCGCCCAGCACCAGAACCCCGCCGCTGATCACGATCACGCGCGGCGAGAACAACGAGACCAGTTGCGACGACGCGGCCAGGCCGATGCCCACCGCAATGGCGAACGGGATGAAACTGATGCCCGCGCGCAACGCGCTGTAGCCCATGATGTCCTGCACGTACAGACCGATCAACACGGTCACGGTGAACAGCACGCCGCCGGCCAAGAAGATGGCCGCGAAGGTAGCCAGCCGGTTGCGATCGAAGAACAGGTCGAACGGCACGACGGGGTTCTCGGCGCTGCGCTCAATGATGGCGAACGCGACGAAAGCCCCCAGGGCCACCGCACTCGACCCGATAGTGGTCACCGAAATCCAGCCCGCCTCCGGCCCCACCGAGAAGGCGAACACCGCAGCGGTACAGGTCAACGTGGCCAGCACCGCGCCGGCGGCGTCGAGCTTCATCCGCTCTTTCACGGTTTCCCGCAATGCGGTTCGGGCAAGGTAGATCATCACCAGTCCGATCGGCACGTTCACCACAAACGCCAGCCGCCACGACACCTCGGTCAGCGCCCCGCCGACCACCAGGCCCATCACCGAGCCGATGCCCATCATTGCGCCCAACACCGCCGTTGCGACGTTGCGCGCGGGTCCCTTCGGAAACGTGGTGGCCACCAGCGCCAAACCGGTCGGCGAGGCGATCGCGGCGCCCACTCCCTGCAACAGCCGGGCAACGGTCAAGGTGGCCTCGTCCCAGGCGATGCCGCACAGCGCGGACGCGATCGTGAACAGTGCGACACCGGCGATGAAGGTGCGCTTGCGCCCGATCGTGTCGCCGAGACGCCCGCCGAGCAGCATCAACCCGCCGAACGTCAGCACATAGGCGGTGATCACCCAGCTGCGGCCGGCATCGGACAGACCAAGGTCGTTCTGGATCTTCGGAAGCGCGACGATGGCGATCGTGCCGTCCATCGTCGCCATCAGCTGCATGCCGCTGATCGCGATGACCGCGGCAGTGAATCGGCGTGACAGCAGCTGCGTCGGAAGGTATTTGCTCGTACTGTCCACGGAAGCCTCTTTGACGGGCGTCGGAACTGGTTGCTCCAGACGGTCGGTGGTCCACTCGTGGACTGCCTGCTCTGCATCGTCGAGAGCCGTCATAAGGAGCTACCCTACAGTAATCTTAAGAATCCTTTAAACGCCGAAACCGGCCACGGCGCCGATCACGATGATCGCCGGAGGTCGGATGCCTTCGGTCCGGATCTTCTCCGGCGCGTCGGCAAGCGTAGCCCGCAACGTGTGCTCGGCGGCCGTCGTACCGTGCTGAACCACCAGCACCGGCGTATCCGCTGGTCGGCCTCCCTTCCGCAAGACTTCGCTGAACTGCTCGATGCGTTCGACCCCCATCAGTAAAACAATGGTGCCCGACATCGCCGCCAATGCGTCCCAGTTGACTAACGATTCGGGGTGCCCGGGCGCAAGATGCCCGCTGACCACCACAAATTCATGGTTGACCGCCCGATGGGTGACCGGAACGCCCGCCAGCGCGGGCACCGCTGTAGCGCTCGTCACACCCGGCACCACGGTCACCGGAATCCCCGCGTCGGTACACGCCAGCACTTCCTCGTAACCGCGGGCGAACACGAACGGGTCGCCCCCCTTCAGGCGCACGACAAACTGCCCGGCTCTGGCCCGGTCGATCATGATGGCGTTGATGGCGTCCTGTGCCATGGCCCGTCCGTACGGGATCTTGGCGGCGTCGATCACCTCGACGTGTGGGGGCAATTCTGCGAGTAGTTCCGGTGGTGCCAGCCGGTCGGCGACCACGACGTCCGCCTGGGCGAGTAACCGCCGGCCCCGCACGGTGATCAGTTCCGGATCGCCGGGTCCACCGCCTACCAGCGCGACGCCGCCGCGCACGATGTCGTCGCTCTCGGCGGCGACGAGACCGCGCTGCAACGCCTCACGGATGGCCGAGCGGATCGCCGCCGAGCGGCGGTGTTCACCGCCGGCCAGCACTCCAACCGCCAGGCCGGCGTAATCGAACGATGCGGGGGTGACCGCGCTGCCCTCGACGGCGGCGTCGGCACGCACACAGAAGATTCGTCGTCGGTCGGCTTCGGTGACCACCGCGGCGTTCACCTCGGGGTCGTTGGTGGCTGCAATCGCATACCACGCTCCCTCGAGGTCGCCGTCGCGGTACTCGCGCAGCGACAACGTGATTCGGGGCATCGCCTCGACGGCGCGGGTCGCCGTGCGGGTAATGACGTGCACGTCGGCTCCGCCGGCGATGAGCAGCGGAAGGCGGCGTTGAGCCACGGTGCCGCCGCCGACCACAACAACCTTCCGTCCGGTCAGTCGCAGACCGGCAAGATAGGCGTTCTCGGTCACCGGATGAGTTTAGAGCGCACATGGGCGGCGTGCGCGACGAAGCGTGCCACCGCGTCCGGGTTGGCCGCCGGATGGGTATGCAGGTAGGCGGCGTGCACTCCGCCGTGTACAGCGCCGTCGCGCACGGTGTGCGAGTCGCCGGTTTGGTACATCCATGCCGGTTGGTACCCATCAGTGAATGTGACTGCGGTGCGGTGAAATTCGTGACCCGCCACACGCTGACCGGTCTTATACATCGGCGAATCGGTTACCGCTACGGCATCGCGGTACCCCAACGTCAGATGTTCGGTGAACCGCGCCGACCCCGCCAGCACGCCGCACATCGGATAGCCGTCAAGCTCGGAAAGCAGGAATAGGAGCCCCGCACATTCGGCATGCACCGGTGCTCCGGCAGCGGCCAGCGCGCTGATCTGGTGGCGAGCAAGGTCGTTGGCGGACAGCTCCGCGGTGAACTGTTCGGGGAACCCACCGGGCAGCAGCACCGCGTCGGCGCCGCCGGGCAGCGGGTCGACGAGCGGGTCGAACTCGACCACCTCTGCCCCGGCCGCACGTAGCAGCTCGGCGTGTTCGGCGTAGCCGAAACTGAACGCCTTCCCTGCGGCCAGTGCGATGGTGACCCGGTCGCGCACCCCCACACCCACTGCCACCGCCGGATCCCACGACGGATCCGCTGCCGTGCTCCCGGCCGCGGCGAACACGGCGGCGACATCGAGGTGGCGAGCGATCAGAACCGTCATCGCTTCGACCGCGCATCCTGCCTGCCGACCGTATTCGGCGGCAGTGACCAGGCCCAAATATCTTGTTGGCAACTCGATTTCACCGCTGCGCGGGATGGCGCCCAGTACCGGGATGCCGGCCTGCTCGCACGCCTGTCGCAGTACTTGCTCGTGTCTGACCGAGCCCACCCGGTTGAGGACGACACCGGCGATGCGGGTCGCGGTGTCGAACGTCGAAAACCCATGCAACAGTGCGGCGACGCTATGACTTTGCCCGCGGGCGTCGACCACCAGGACGACCGGGGCACCCAGCAACGTGGCCACCTGCGCGGTGGACCCGACCGCCGGTCCGGCCGCTCCGGGGCCGATGCGGCCATCGAACAGGCCCATCACACCTTCGATTACCGCGATGTCCGCGCCGGCTGCGCCGTGCCGGTAGAGCGGGCCGATGAGCCGCTCCCCCACCAAAACCGGGTCCAGGTTGCGTCCGACACGTCCGGCCGCGATCGCGTGATAGCCCGGGTCGATGAAGTCAGGGCCCACTTTGAACGGTGCGACGACGTGGCCGGCCCGGCGCAGCGCGCCCATCAAGCCCGTTGCGACGGTGGTCTTTCCACTGCCAGAGGCGGGTGCGGCGACGACGACCGCGGGGACGTTCACGGTCTCCCCCTTTGCCGCGAGCGTGCACAGAATGACGGCCTCAGCGGCGTGTCGGCGTACAGACACGCACGCTCGCCAGTGGACACCGGGACGTTCACCACTCGATGCCTTTCTGGCCTTTGCGTCCGGTATCCATCGGGTGTTTGACCTTGGTCATCTCGGTGACCAGATCGGCGGCGTCGACCAGCTGCGGCGGGGCGTCGCGGCCGGTGATCACGACATGCTGGCTGCCGGGTCGGGCCAGCAGGGTCGTTACCACGTCGTCGACGTCGACCCAGCCCCACTTCAACGGATAGGTGAACTCGTCGAGCAGGTAGAAGTCGTGCCGCTGCTGCGCCAGCCGGCGCGCGATCTCCGCCCACCCGTCGGCGGCCGCCGCGGCGTGGTCCTCGTCGCTGCCGGCCTTACGCGACCAGGACCAACCGGCGCCCATTTTGTGCCATTCCACCGGGCCACCGGCCCCATGCTCGTCGTGCAGCCGGCCGAGCTGGCGAAACACCGCCTCTTCGCCGACCTTCCACTTGGCGCTCTTGACGAACTGGAACACCGCGATATTCATGCCGGAGTTCCACGC
The DNA here is from genome assembly GCF_050700595.1 of Mycobacterium sp. GTDB lineage: Bacteria > Actinomycetota > Actinomycetes > Mycobacteriales > Mycobacteriaceae > Mycobacterium. The sequence continues at coordinate 14,082 of NZ_JBOHHI010000097.1, read as the reverse complement.
CCGCAACGCCATTCCGAACGCGGCTGTCGACTTACCCTTGCCTCCTCCGGTGTGCACCGCCAGCACCGGGGTGTTGCGCCGGGCCCGGGTGGTCAAGCCGTCGTCGGGAACTTGAAGCGGACGGCCCTGGGGCATCAGCGGTTTCCTCCTGCGGTCTCAGGCCGCGCCGCGCACGGCCCGGGTCAGATAGTCGGCCCGTAACTGCTCGAGACTTACCGTCGGCGCACCCAGCTGATCGGCCAGCCGGGTGGCCAGCCCCAGTCGCACGAACGACGTCTCACAATCCACGACGATCGAGGCCGTGCCTTCGGCAACCAGCAGCGTCGCCGCGGACCGGCTGCGGCCCAACGGGTCCGGCCCCGCAGTGGCGCGCCCGTCGGTGAGCACCACCACCAGTGGGCGCCGTGCGCGGTCGCGGACCTTCTCCCGGAGCACCAGCTCACGGGCGGCCAGCAGACCTTCGGCGAGTGGAGTCTTGCCACCGGTCTCGAATCGCGCCAGTCGGCGCCCGGCGATGTGCGCCGACGTCGTCGGCGGCAGCAGCAACCGCGCGCCTTCCCCGCGAAAAGTGATCACCGCAACCTTGTCGCGCCGCTGGTAGGCATCGCGTAAAAGCGACAGCGTCGCACCGCTGACCGCCGCCATCCGGTCCCGCGCGGCCATCGAACCGGACGCGTCGACGACGAAGATCACCAGGTTGCCCTCCCGGCCCTCCCGTACGGCGCGGCGCACATCAGGAGCCCGCAGTCGAAGCCGGCCGGCCTGCTCGGTGTGTTCGGCGGCGGCCAGCACGGTGGCGAACAAGTGCAGGCCGTGACCGGCGCCGGTGTCGGCAGTGGCGGCAACCACGGCGCCCGACACGTTGCGGGCCCGCGATCGGCGTCCCGGCGCCCCGGCACCCACACCGGGCACCGTGAACGCACGGGTCTTGAATGTTGCCGACGGTGGCGCGCTGGGCCGTGACGATCGCGAGCGCGGCGAAGCCGGGCGCGGCGGGTCGTCACGCATCGAGTTGGGAGGTCTCGGTGGCGAATTCACTTGCGGTGGAGTCTCATCAGCGCTCTGACCGCCGCCCGGCGGGTCGTGATCCGGATCATCGGGTGGACCTTCGTCCCGACCGGCTTGCGCCATCGCATCGTCGAGCTGGTCGTGGTCGATGCCGGGGTCGTCAAACGGGTCACGCCGGCGCCGATGCGGTAACGCCAGCTCGGCCGCCACCCGGATGTCGGACTCGTCGACGCTGTCGGCACCGCGCCAGGCGGCGTGCGCGGCCGCGGTGCGGGCCACCACCAGGTCGGCGCGCATCCCGTCGACATCGAATGCCGCGCACAGCGCCGCGATACGGCGTAATTCGCTCTCGGGCAACACCACCCCATCGACCAGCGTGCGGGCGGCGGCGATTCGCCGGGCCAGCTCGACATCGGCGGCGGCGTAGCGGTCGGCGAAGCTGTCCGGGTCGGCCTCGTAGGCCATCCGCTGCCGGATGACCTGCACCCGCACATCGACGTCCCGCGACGCGTGCACATCGACGGTCAGCCCGAAGCGGTCCAACAGCTGCGGACGCAGTTCGCCCTCTTCCGGGTTCATCGTGCCTATCAGCACGAACCGGGCCTCGTGGGAATGCGAAATGCCGTCGCGTTCGATGTGCACCCACCCCATCGCGGCGGCATCGAGCAGCAGGTCGACCAGATGGTCGTGCAGCAGGTTGACCTCGTCGACGTAGAGAACCCCATTGTGGGCGCGGGCCAGCAGCCCCGGGGAAAACGCGTGTTCGCCGTCGCGTAGTACCCGTTGCAAATCCAGTGAGCCGATGACCCGGTCCTCGGTGGCGCCGATCGGCAGTTCGACCAACCGAGCGTCGGCGCCGTCGGCAGCGACCGCCAACAATGTCGCCAGGCCGCGTACCGCCGTGGACTTCGCGGTGCCCTTCTCCCCGCGGATCAATACGCCGCCGATCTCGGGGCGCACCGCACACAAGATCAGCGCCAGCCGCAGCTGGTCGTGTCCGACGATCGCGCTGAACGGATAGGGCTTCACGACGGCGCCACCAGCTCCAATACCTTGGTGCCCCATGACCACACCTCCTCGAACAGCGCCGGTTCCCGGGACAGCGTCGCGCCCAGCGATGGCACCATCTCTTTGAGGGTCGGCAGCCATGACTGATACCGGTCGGCAAAGCAGCGCTCCAGCACGTCGAGCATCGCCGACACGCCGGTCGACGCACCCGGGGAGGCGCCGAGTAGCCCGGCGATGCTGCCATCGCCAGCGCTGAGTACCGTGGTGTCGAAATCGAGTGCGCCCCATCGGATCATCTGAACCCGCTGACCGGCCACCAGTGACTCCCAGTCGGAATCGACTGCGCTGGGCATGAATTGGCGCAGCGCATCCACCCGTGCCGCTGGCGACAGCTGCAGTTGGCCGATCAAATGGTTGATCAGTTTGCGCTGCTTGACACCCGCGGCGAGCGTCGACAGCAGGTTGTCCGGTCGGATCGACCGCGGGAGGTCGGTGAGGCGGCCCTGCTTGAGGAATTTCGGCGACCAACCGACAAACGGCCCGAACATCAGCCAGGACTTGCCGTTGAGGATCCGGGCGTCCAGATGCGGCGCCGACATGGCCGGCGCGCCGCGCGAGGGAAAGCCGTACACCTTGGCGCGGTGTGCGGCGACCGCCGCCGGATTGCTGCTGCGCAGAAACCGTCCGCCGATCGGGAAACCGCCGAATCCCCTGACCTCCGTGATAGCAGCCTTCTGCAACAGCCGCAGCGCATGGCCGCCGGCCCCGACGAAGACAAATTTCGCCTTGAGCCTGCGGCTTTCCCCGGTGCGGCGGTTGCGAATGGTCAGCGTCCAGCTGCCGTCGTAGGACAGCTCGCGCACTTCATGGCCGAACAGCACGGTGGTTCCGCTGCGCACGCCGTAACCGATCAGCTGCCTGCACAGCACCCCGAAGTCGACGTCGGTGCCGTCGGGGGCCCAGTTGAGGGCCACCGGCTCGGAGAAGTCGCGCCCGGCGGCCATCAACGGCAGCCGGCGGCCGAACTCGTCGGCATCCTCGATCAATTCGGTGCCGGCGAAAAGCGGGTTGGCGGCCAGCGCCTGTCGACGGCGCCGAAGGTAGTCCACCCGCTCGGCGCCCTGCACGAAGCTGACGTGCGGGATCGGGTGCAGGAAACTGCGCACATCGGTGAGGATGCCGCTCTCCACGGCGTAGGCCCAGAACTGCCGGGTGACCTGGAACTGCTCGTTGACCCGCACCGCCTTGCTGATGTCGATCGAGCCGTCCGGCTGCTGGGGCGTGTAGTTCATTTCGCAGAGCGCCGAGTGGCCGGTGCCGGCGTTGTTCCACGACCCGCTGCTTTCGGCGGCGGCGCCGTCGAGCCGCTCAACCAGCGTGATCGACCAGTCCGGCTCCAGCCGCCGCAGCAACGCCCCCAGCGTGGCGCTCATGATTCCGGCCCCCACCAGCACGACGTCGGCCTTCGCGGCTGTGGTTGGGTCTGACACCGGAGTCCTTCGTGATCGGGGTTGCGTTCGGCTGTGCCGGTCCCCAGGTTATCCCGGCCGCGGTGGGCGTTACCCAACACGCTTTAAGCTGACGAATGTGACGCGCCGGCCGCGCGACGTCCCGTCGGGGCCGGGCCGCCGCGGCAACGGCCGGGAAAGGTGAGACACGTGGAAACCTATGACCTTGCCATCATTGGAACCGGTTCGGGCAACAGCATTCTCGACGAGCGGTACGCCGGCAAGCGGGTCGCGATCTGTGAACAGGGCGCCTTCGGCGGCACCTGCCTCAACGTCGGGTGCATCCCCACCAAGATGTTTGTCTACGCGGCCGAGGTCGCGCAGACGGTCGCCGGTGCCGCCCGCTATGGCGTCGACGCGCATGTCGACCGAGTGCGCTGGGACGACATCGTCTCGCGCATCTTCGGGCGGATCGACCCGATCGCGGTCAGCGGCGAAGATTACCGGCGCTGCGCGGCCAATATCGACGTGTATGACCGGCACACCCGATTTGGACCGGTCCAGCCCGACGGACGTTATCTGCTGCACACCGACAATGGCGACGAGTTCACCGCCGAGCAGGTGGTGATCGCGGCGGGATCGCGGCCGGTGATCCCACCGGCCATCCGCGACTGCGGGGTCGAGTACCACACCAGCGACACCATCATGCGGATCGCCGAGTTGCCCCAGCATCTGGTCATCGTCGGAGGCGGCTACGTGGCAGCCGAATTCGCACATATCTTCTCCGCACTCGGTGTGCGGGTCACCCTGGTGATCCGGGGCGGCACACTGCTGCGCCACTTGGATGACACATTGTGCGAGCGGTTCACCCGCATCGTCTCCACCAAGTGGGAACTGCGGACGCACCGCAATGTTGTCGGCGCCCACCACGACCGCTCGGGCGTGGTGCTGGAACTCGACGACGGTTCAACGCTGAGCACCGACATGGTGTTGGTGGCCACCGGCCGGATGCCCAACGGCGATCTGCTGGACGCCGAACAGGCCGGCATCGACGTCGCCGGCAGCCGCGTCGTCGTCGACGAATACCAACGGACTTCCGCACGCGGCGTTTTCGCGCTCGGCGATGTCTCGTCACCGTATGAGCTCAAACACGTCGCCAACCACGAGGCACGCGTCGTGCAGCACAATCTGCTGTGCGATTGGGATGACACCGAGGCGATGGTCGCCACCGACCACCGCTACGTACCGGCCGCGGTGTTCACCGATCCGCAGATCGCCAGCGTCGGGCTCACCGAAAATCAGGCCGTCACAAAGGGCTTCGATGTTTCCGCGAAGGTTCAAGACTACGGCGACGTTGCCTACGGCTGGGCGATGGAGGACACCACGGGCGTCGTCAAGCTGGTCGCGGAGTGCGGCACCGGGCAGCTGCTCGGCGCGCACATCATGGGTCACCAAGCCTCGTCGATCATCCAGCCGCTGATCGGAGCGATGAGTTTCGGGCTGACCGCGCAGCAGATGGCCAGCGGGCAGTACTGGATTCACCCGGCACTGCCGGAAGTCGTCGAGAACGCGCTACTCGGGCTGCGCTGACGGAGCCTGCCCGCCACCCTGGCATTGCGGACACAGGCCGTGCAGGGTCAGCCCGGCCCGCTCGGACAGCCTGAACGAACTACCCGCCATCGCATGCTCCAGCGCGGAGCTCAACCGCCCGGCGGGCACCTCGATGATCGACCCGCATCGCGTGCACACCGCGTGATGGTGCGGGTCGGCGGCCAACCCATAGGTGGTAACGCCGCTCTCCAGCGTCAGCGCATGCAGCACGCCCTGGTCGACCAGGGTGGTCACCGTGCGATAGATCGTCGCCAAGTCCGGCGGCGGCTCCTCGGCGGGCAGGCCGTCGCGCAGCCGGTGATCGATCTCGGCCACCGACAGATGACCGTGCACAGGCTCGAGCACCGCCAACACCGCGATTCGTGACGCCATTCGTCGCAGCCCATGCGCGCGCAGCAGCTCACCGATCCGCTCGGTGACGGCCGGATCCAACGCCGATGGCCTGGTCACCGTTCCAGTATCGCGCAGGATGCGCGACATGGCTGCCAGACTGGCGGTCGTGCCCGGTTCGATTTGCGACGTGCTGCCCGCTGCTGCTGCCCTGCTCGGTGTTCCGGATGCAACGGACACCCTGGGGCTGACCGAGCAAATTGGCGACGTGCGCCGGGTCGCGGTCGTGCTGGTCGACGGGATGGGCCGGCACCTGCTACCGGAGTTGGCCGCCGACGCGCCGCTGCTCGCCTCGGTGCTGGCCGGCGAGGTCGGCCGGCTGGACGAACTCACCTGCACCTTCCCGTCGACGACGCCGACCAGCCTGGTGTCCCTGAGCACCGGCGTGTCGCCCGGCCAGCACGGCATTCTGGGCTTCACCGTCAAGCTGCCCGGGTGCGACCGGGTACTGAACCACATCTTTTGGCGCGACGATCCGCCCCCGGCCCAGTGGCAGCCCGTGCCAACCTGGTTCGAGCGGCTGGCTCGGGCCGGAGTCAGCGCGCGGGCCCTGCTGCCGGCCGCGTTCATCGGCAGCGGGCTCACCGAGGCGGCCTACCGCGGCGCACACTTTCACTCCACCAGCACCGGTCGCTGCTATGGACAGCGGCTGGCCGACGAGCTGGCCGCGATGCCCGGCCTGGTCTACGGCTATACCGCCGAACTCGACACCGCCGCGCATCTGTTCGGCATCGGTTCGCCGAAGTGGCACACCGCGGCTTCCCATGTCGATGAACTATTGACCCGGCTGGTTGCGGCATTGCCGTCGGATGCGGCGCTGCTGGTCACCGCCGACCACGGCGGCCTGAACGCCCCCGCGACGGCGCGAGTCGACATCGGCACCGACCCACGGCTGGCCGCGGGCGTTCGCGTGGTCGCCGGCGACCCACGGGTCCGCTACCTGCATACCGTCGCCGGCGCGGCGGCCGATGTGATCGCCGCCTGGAGCGAGGTGCTGGCCGGGCGGGCCGAGGTGCGCAGCCGCGAGGATGCGGTTGCGGAGAAGTTGTTCGGGCCGGTGCACCATAGCCATCTGGACCGGATCGGCGACGTCGTGGTGACCTGCACCGGTGACACCGCGGTACTGGCCACCGGTTATGAGCCGCCGGAAGTGGCCCAGCTGGTCGGCATGCACGGTGCGGCCACGGTCGCCGAGCTGGCGATCCCGCTGATCACCTTCCGTGGTTGACCATTTACCTGCAAAGTATTTGCATCACGCCGGAGTGTGTTTTAGAGTTTTCACGGCTTAGCTTTCTTCCCATATGAAGGGACGCGATGTGGCCGGTGATGTTCTCGGCCGGCAGCTATCGTCGTGGTCCAGGCTGCGGGCGGCCTTGACGCCGGACGAGTGGCTGCGTCTGACCGCCATGTTCGCCATCATCGTCGCGCTGCACGTGGTGGGTTGGTGCACACTGGTGCTGATCGTCGAACCAGCGCATTTCAGTGTCGGGGACAAGGCATTCGGCATCGGCATCGGACTCACCGCCTACACGCTGGGCTTGCGGCACGCGTTTGATGCCGACCACATCGCCGCCATCGACAACACCACCCGCAAGCTGATGAACGACGGGCAGCGCCCGCTGGCGGTGGGCTTCTTCTTCTCGCTGGGGCATTCCTCCGTGGTCTTCGGGTTGGCGCTGCTGCTGGCGATCGGGCTCAAAGCCATCATCGGGCCGGTCAAAGAGGGATCGTCGGCCCTGCACCACTACACCAGCCTGATCGGCACCAGCGTCTCCGGCGTGTTCCTCTACCTGATCGCGATCATCAACGTGCTGATCCTGGTCGGGATCTTGCGCGTGTTCGCCCGGATGCGCCGCGGCGTCTACGACGAGGACGAGTTGGAAGAACATTTGAGCAACCGCGGACTGCTCAATCGGGTGCTGGGGCGGTTCACCAAATCGATTACCGCGTCGTGGCATATGTATCCCGTCGGCCTGCTGTTCGGACTGGGCTTTGATACCGCCACCGAGGTCGCGCTGCTCGTTCTGGCCGGCACCACTGCCGCGGCCGGCCTGCCCTGGTATGCGATCTTGTGTCTGCCGGTGCTGTTCACTGCCGGGATGTGCCTGCTGGACACGATCGACGGCTCGTTTATGAACTTCGCTTACGGCTGGGCGTTTTCCAATCCGGTGCGCAAGGTCTACTACAACATCACGATTACCGGCCTGTCGGTGGCAGTTGCCCTGCTGATCGGCAGCGTCGAGTTGCTCGGCCTGCTCGCCGATGAATTCGGTTGGAGCGGCGCATTTTGGGATTGGGTCGGCGGGATCAACCTGAACGCCATCGGCTTCGTCATCGTCGGGCTGTTCGTGCTGACATGGGCCGTCGCACTGGCGGTCTGGCGTTTTGGACGCATCGAGGAGAAGTGGAGCATGCAAGCCGAACGCGTCGGCTAAAACGCGTCTCGAAATCGGCCTGGATTGGTGCCAGGCCACGTTCGCCGCCGGCCGGATTCGGATTGACGAACGTCGGTCTTGGTGCGACGGGTGCGGTGCAGCAGCCCGCTAGGTGAGACACCCGCGGTTGATCCCAAGTGGCTTCCGGCTCAACCGGATACACCGTGGTGGTTGCCGCGGTCGCAACACCCGGCGATGTCGTCATGCCCTAATGACTCGGAATGACATCTGCATCCGGGTTCGGCTAGCTTTGGCTCCGATACGGCTGCGGCACAGTTTCTGCTGCCTAAAACCGCCTGTGCCAAGCCAACTCTGATGCCTGCCCGCGCATCGCGGGCCGATCCGCTGCCAACACATCGCGACACTATCACAACGATCGAGACCCCTTGGTCGATCTATTTCATTGAGGAGAACTGAAATGTCTTTTGTCACTACTCAGCCAGAGGCGTTGGCCGCGGCGGCCAGTCAACTGCAGGGCATCGGCTCGGCGCTGGTCGCCCAGAACGCGGCCGCCGCAGTCCCGACAGCCGCGATCGTGCCCGCCGCTGCCGATGAAGTGTCCGTGCTGACAGCGGCGCAGTTCGCCAGGCACGCGCAGTTGTATCAAGCGGTGAGCGCTCAGGCTGCTGCGATGCACGAGATGTTTGTAACCGTCATGCGGGCCAGTGCCGGGTCGTATGCGGCCACCGAGGCAGCCAATGCGGTCGCGGCCCTGTGAGCGCGGGAGTTCATTGTGATGGATTTCGCTTTGTTACCGCCGGAAATTAACTCGACGAGAATGTACTCCGGCCGCGGATCGGCACCGATGCTGGCCGCCGCCGCTGCGTGGACGAACCTGGCCGCTGAAATACATTCGGCGGCAGGCGCTTACGCATCGGTGGTCTCGGGGCTGACCAGTGGCAGCTGGCTGGGCCCGGCCTCGCAGTCGATGACGGCCGCATCCACACCCTACGCGGCATGGATGAACACCACCGCCGGCCAGGCCGAGCAGGCCGGCGCCCAGGCCGCCGCGGCCGCAAGCGCCTATGAGGCTGCGTACGCGATGACGGTGCCACCGCCAGTTGTCGCGGCCAACCGCGCTCAGCTGACGGCGCTGATCGCGACCAACGTTCTGGGTCAAAACACCCCGGCGATCGCGGCCACCGAGGCCCAGTACTGGGAAATGTGGGCCCAGGATGCCGCGGCGATGTACGGCTATGCCGGCTCCTCGGCCGCGGCTTCGCAACTGACACCGTTTGCCGCGCCGCAGTCCACCACCACTTCGGGTGGGGTCAACCAAGCCGCCGCGGTCGCCCAAGCCACCGGCGCCACGGCCACCACCAACGCGACGACAGCGTCGGGGCTGACGTCGTTGCTGGGAGGAGCCACCACATCCACGGGTTCTTCATCGGGGGTATCCAGCCTGGCGTCGCTGCTGAATGGGTCGGATAACTCGGCTCTGGGAACTTTCCTGAACGGCAACTTTTTCAGCACTGCGGTCGTCAACGGAGCCCTTGCAGGTGGGCCGGAGAACCCGCAATTCCTCCTGCAATCCATCGCGGGTTTCAGCTTTCTGAACGATCTGAACGCCGCCAAGGACGCGCCGGGTCTGGGCGGCCTGTGGGCTCTGACGGCAGGCAGTGTGGGGCCGGGGGGAGCGGGGTTGCCGGGTCTGGGCGGCGTTGGGCCGGCGGTGTCGGCGGGGTTGGGCCAGGCGGGCCGGATGGGTGTGTTGTCGGTGCCGCCCAGTTGGACCGCGATCGCTCCCGCTAGCCCGCTGGCCTCTGCGCTGGGCACCACCCCGCTCAGCGGCCCTCCGGCAAGCTCAGTCGGTGGGCCAGGAGGTTACGCGTCGCCGCTGGGTATGAACGGGCATCTGCGCCGCCCCATACCGAAATACGGGTTCCGCGTGAAGGTGATGGCGCACCCGCCCGCCGCCGGATAACACATTAACGAGGAGAAGGTGTCATGATGGATTTTGCGGCGTTACCGCCGGAAGTTAATTCGGCCCGGATGTATTTGGGGCCTGGGGCGGTGCCGATGCTCGCTGCTGGTGCTGCCTGGAACACGCTGGCCGCTGAAATGAGTTCCGCGGCGGGCTCGTACGGTTCGGTGATTTCGGGGTTGGCCAGCGGGAGCTGGCTGGGTCCGGCGTCGGCATCAATGGCGGCTGCGGCCGCACCCTACGCGGCCTGGATGAATACCATTGCCGCGCAGGCTGAACAGACGGCCATCCAGGCGCAAGCGGCAGTGGCCGCCTACGAGTCCGCGTTCGCTGCGACGGTACCCCCGCCGCTGGTCGCGGCCAACCGCGCTCAGTTGGCCTCACTGGTGACCACCAATGTTTTGGGCCAGAACACCCCGGCCATCGCAGCCACCGAGGCCCAATACGGGCAGATGTGGGCCCAGGACGCCGCGGCGATGTACGGCTATGCCGGTCACTCGGCGACCGCCTCGCAGCTGACGCCGTTTACCACGCCAGCACCCACCACCCGTGCCGACGGGCCGGCCAACCAAGCCGCCATGGTCACCCAGGCAACCGGAAGCTCGGCGGGCACCGACGCGTCGACGGCCTCGGGGCTGTCGTCGTTGCTGGGAGGGATCACGACACCCGGGTCGAACACCTCCACCACCGGGCTGGCCGGGCTGCTCAATGACCTGGACGGGTCCAACGGCTCGCTGCTGGGGAGCTTTCTCAATAACGCCACAGTCGCCAACTTCAGCAACGCACTCACCACCAGTGGGGGTTTGAACCCGACGTCGATGATCGATTCGGTCACGTGTTTCAGCTACCTGTTCCCCGCCCTGGCGGCAACCAATGGTGGGTTGACGTCGGATCTGTCGGGTCTGGCCGCCGGGCTCGGTTCGGGCGCGCTGGGACCTGCGAGCCTGCCGGGCCTGGGCGCGGCGGTGTCGGCGGGGATGGGGCAGGCGGCACCGCTGGGTGTGTTGTCGGTGCCGCAGAACTGGGCGTCGGGCGCGCCGGCATTCAGCAAGATTGCTACCGAGTTGCCGGGCGCCAGCGGCCTGAGCAACGCCCTGGGCGCCACCCCACTGGTGGCCCCCGATGCTTCGTGCGGCATGCCCGGGATGCCGATGGCGGGGAGTATGGCTAACCACGAGATCGACGACTATCCCGTGTACGGGTTCCGTCCCATCGTGATGGCGCACCCACCTGCCGCTGGTTAGTCGGCGGCGTTCCGCGCGCGCTGTTACCGTTGGGACACTGTGGGGTTCAGTGACACACGGACACCGTCTGGGCCGCGGTCAGTCGTCGCGGTTGCCGCGGTGGTGTGCGTGCTGGCCGCGGTCCTCGGGTGCTGGCTGCTGCGCTTCGACCACGCCGCATCTGATACCGCGTCGTCGCCGACGTCGTTGAGCGCTGTCCACAGCGATAACGCCCATCTTGACCACCACGCCTCTTCCCCGTCAGGGCACGCTCCGGTCAAGTCCGCGGGACTACACCGCGACCGGCCGCCGACCGAGCTGCACGTGATGCCGGCATCGTTGTCGTCGTTGTCGGCGGATTCCGAATCGGTCGTGTGGAGTTGGCCGGGTGGGAATTCGGCCCGCGCGCCCGCGACCGATCGTTTCGGTCAACATCTCCTTACGCAGTTCTGCATCGCCCGTTGCTGATCGGCTAGCGCCGGGCTGTCGTGTCATGTCATGACAGTCGCTGAGCGCTAACCCGCGCCAATTGCCGTGCGCCGGCTCGCAACGCGGCTACCACACGAACCGCGTCTGAATCGGCGCTCATCCAGGCACGCCTCAGATCCGTGGCGCCTGGATTCGTCAGAGAGTCCGTTCTTTTCGGGAGAAATCCATGTCTTTTGCCACCTGTCAACCAGCTACTCACACTAACCGCACCGCGACCGCTGAAGGAGGTGTGTAGCGATGGATTTTGGATTGTTGCCACCGGAAATCAATTCTGCGCGAATGTATTCCGGGCCCGGGCCCGGATCGATGCTAGCCGCCGCGTCGGCCTGGGACGAGCTGGCCGGTGAGCTTGGCTCGGCGGCGGTCTCCTACTCGTCGGTGGTCTCCGGGCTGACCGCTGGTTCCTGGCTGGGTCCGTCTTCGGCGGCGATGGCGGCCGCGGCCGCACCCTACGTGGCATGGCTGCACACCACCGCGGCGCAAGCCGAGCAGACGGCCGGCCAGGCCAGAGCGGCCGTCGGCGCCTACGAAACCGCGTTCGCGATGACGGTTCCGCCGCCGCTGATCGCCGCCAACCGTGCTCAGTTGATGTCGCTGATCGCGACCAACGTTCTGGGCCAGAATGCGCCGGCGATCGCGGCCACCGAGGCGCAGTACGGCGAAATGTGGGCCCAGGACGCGGCGGCCATGTACGGCTACGCCGGCTCGTCGGCGGCGGCCGCGACGGTGACGCCGTTCAGCTCGCCGTCGCCGACCACCAACCCGGCCGGGTTGGCCGGCCAAGCCGCCGCCAGCTCAGCAGAACCGGTGATGTCGACAGCGCCTCAGCTGATTTCCACAGTGCCCACCGCCCTGCAGCAACTCACTTCACCGTCGTCGTCCACGTCGGCGCTGTCGAGGCTGAGTGCGCTGGCCGCGCCGCTGAGATTCGCGATGTATCCGATGAACTTCCTGAACCGGGGCCTGGCGTTCGCGAAGGTGGCAGGCGCCCCGGCCAAGGCGGTCACCGCAGGTGCCAAAGCGGTCGGATCCGGTTTGGTGGGCGGCCTTGGTGCATCGACGGGCGCGCTGGGCGCGGTCGCGGGCACGCCTGCGGTGTCGGCGGGTCTGGGCCGGGCCGTCTCAGTCGGGCCGCTGTCGGTGCCGCAGGGTTGGTCCATCGCGGGCTTGACGACGAGCCCCACCGCCGCGCACCTACCAGTGGGCAGCGTCGGTCCCGCCCCGGTGAACGGGTCAGCCGGCATGCCGCCGCTCATGCCGATCACCGGTACGGCCGGTCGCGGCCCCGGCGCTATGACGCCGCAGTACGACATGCGTCCGACGGTGATTCCGCGTTCGCCATCCGCCGGCTGAAAACCCCCTCGACCCCTGGCGAAGTTCATGTTTGTGCAGCAGTTCATCGCCAGCTACAGCTACGGTGCCGTATTCCTGCTGATGGCAGCCGAATCGGCATGTATCCCAGTCCCGTCCGAGCTGATCATGCTGTTCGGCGGGGCGTTGGCCGCCGAGGCCGGAGCCGACGATCATCGGTGCCTCATCCTGATAACCATCGCCGGGGTAGCGGGAAATGTCGTGGGCAGCTACGTTGCGTGGGCGGTTGGCCGCTACGGCGGCCCGGCCGTCTGGCATCGCTGGGGCAAGTACGTGTTGCTCCGCGGCCATGACCTCGACCGCGCCGAACACTGGTTCGCCCGCTACGTGCCGCCGCAGTGTTTGTCGGCCCCACCTACGCCATTTCCGGTGTTGCGGGCGCACTGCTGGCCGTGGGCCTGGCGGTCTTCGTTTACCGTCGCCGTGCCAGCCGGGTCGGTTACAGCGGGGTCACGTAGGCCGCACTGATGCCACCGTCGACCAAAAACGTCGACGCCGTGATGAACGATGCGTCGTCACTGGCCAGAAAGGCGACAGCGGCGGCGATTTCGTGCGCCTCGGCGAAGCGGCCCATCGGCACATGCACCAACCGGCGCGCGGCACGCTCGGGGTCCTTGGCGAAAAGCTCTTGCAGCAGCGGGGTATTCACCGGCCCGGGGCAGAGCGCATTGACCCGGATGCCCTGCCGGGCGAACTGCACACCGAGCTCCCGCGACATGGCCAGCACCCCGCCCTTGGACGCGGTGTAGGAGATCTGCGAGGTCGCCGAACCCATCACCGCCACAAACGAGGCGGTGTTGATGATCGATCCGCGCTGCGCAGCCACCATGTGCCGCAGCGCCGCACGGCAGCACAGGTACACCGATTTCAGGTTGATGTCCTGCACCCGCTGCCAGGCCGGCAACTCGGTGCGCTCGATCAGGTCGTCCTCGGGCGGGGAGATACCGGCGTTGTTGAACGCGATGTGGACCGAACCGAAGGTGTCGGCCGCGGTGTCGAACAGCGCATCCACGTCGGCTTGCTCGGAAACATCCACCGGCACGAACAACCCATCCAGTTCATCGGCGGCCGCGGCACCCGCCGCCGGGTCGAGATCGCCGACCACGATCATGGCGCCCTCGGCCCGCATCCGCCGGGCCGCAGCCAGGCCGATCCCGCCGGCGCCGCCGGTGATG
>NZ_JBOHHI010000096.1:0-24912 GCF_050700595.1 Mycobacterium sp. | reverse complement strand
CCGCCCGGCGCCCCGCCCGGCGCCGGTTACCGTGGGCGTCCCGGCGGTGGCGGTCGTCCCGGCCAGCGCGGTGGTGCGGCCGGCGCGTTCGGCCGTCCCGGCGGCGCTCCCAAGCGTGGCCGCAAGTCCAAGCGGCAGAAGCGTCAGGAATACGACTCGATGCAGGCCCCGGTCGTCGGCGGCGTGCGGTTACCGCACGGCAACGGCGAAACGATCCGGCTCGCCCGCGGCGCCTCGCTGAGTGACTTCGCCGACAAGATCGACGCCAACCCGGCCGCGCTGGTCCAGGCGCTGTTCAATCTCGGCGAGATGGTGACCGCCACCCAGTCGGTCGGCGACGAGACGCTCGAGCTGCTCGGCAGTGAGATGAACTACCACGTGCAGGTCGTGTCCCCCGAGGACGAGGACCGCGAGCTGCTGGAATCCTTCGACCTGACCTACGGCGAAGACGAAGGGACCGAGGAGGACCTGCAGGTCCGTCCGCCGGTTGTGACCGTCATGGGTCACGTCGACCACGGGAAGACCCGCCTGTTGGACACCATTCGGCAGGCCAAGGTCCGCGAGGCCGAGGCCGGGGGTATCACCCAGCACATCGGCGCCTACCAGGTGTCGGTCGACCTCGACGGCACCGAACGGCTGATCACCTTCATCGACACCCCGGGGCACGAGGCATTCACCGCGATGCGTGCCCGCGGTGCCAAGGCCACCGACATCGCGGTCCTGGTGGTGGCCGCCGACGACGGTGTCATGCCGCAGACGGTGGAGGCGATCAACCACGCCCAGGCTGCCGACGTGCCGATCGTGGTGGCCGTCAACAAGATCGACAAGGAGGGTGCCGACCCGGCCAAGATCCGGAGTCAGCTCACCGAATACGGTTTGGTCGCAGAAGATTTCGGCGGCGACACGATGTTCGTCGACATCTCGGCCAAACAGGGCACCAATATCGAGGCGTTGGAGGAGGCGGTGCTGCTGACCGCCGACGCGGCACTGGACCTGCGGGCCAACCCCGATATGGAAGCCCAGGGTGTGGCGATCGAGGCGCACCTGGACCGCGGCCGTGGGCCGGTGGCCACCGTGCTGGTGGCACGCGGCACACTGCACGTCGGCGACTCGGTGGTGGCCGGCGACGCCTACGGCCGGGTCCGCCGCATGGTCGACGAGTACGGCGAGGACGTCGAGGAGGCGCTGCCATCGCGGCCGGTGCAGGTCATCGGGTTCACCTCGGTGCCCGGTGCCGGGGACAACCTGTTGGTCGTCGACGAGGACCGGATCGCCCGCCAGATCGCCGACCGGCGCAGCGCCCGCAAGCGCAACGCGATGGCCGCGCGGTCGCGCAAGCGGATCAGTCTGGAGGACCTGGACTCGGCGCTGAAGGAAACCAGTCAGCTGAACCTGATCCTCAAGGGCGACAACGCGGGTACGGTCGAGGCGCTGGAAGAGGCCCTGATGGGCATCCAGGTCGACGACGAGGTGGCCCTGCGGGTCATCGACCGTGGCGTCGGCGGCATCACCGAAACCAACGTCAACCTGGCGTCGGCGTCGGACGCGGTGATCATCGGGTTCAACGTGCGCGCCGAGGGCAAGGCCACCGAGTTGGCCAACCGCGAAGGAGTGGACATCCGCTACTACTCGGTGATCTACCAGGCGATCGACGAGATCGAGAAGGCGCTGCGCGGCCTGCTCAAGCCGGTCTACGAGGAGGTCCAGCTGGGACGTGCCGAGATCCGCGCGCTGTTCCGCTCGTCGAAGGTCGGTGTCATCGCCGGATGTCTGGTCACCTCAGGGGTGATACGCCGCAACGCCAAGGCGCGGCTGCTTCGGGACCACGTCGTGGTCACCGAGAACCTCACAGTGGCCTCGCTGCGCCGGGAGAAGGACGATGTGACCGAGGTGCGAGACGGCTACGAATGCGGTCTGACGCTGGGCTACTCCGACATGAAGGAAGGCGACGTTATCGAGACCTACGAGCTGGTGGAAAAAGAACGTGCCTGACCCGGCCCGGGCGCGCCGGCTGGCCAAGCGGATCTCGACGATCGTCGCGTCGGCGATCGAGTACGAGATCAAAGACCCACGGCTGGCCGGGGTCACCATCACCGACGCCAAGGTGACCGCCGACCTGCATGACGCCACCCTGTACTACACGGTGATGGGCCGCACGCTCGACGATGACCCGGACTACGCCGGGGCCGCGGCGGCGCTGGAAAGCGCCAAGGGCGTACTGCGCACCAGGGTCGGGGCCGGCACCGGCGTGCGGTTCACTCCCACGTTGGCATTCAGTCGCGACACCGTGCCCGACGCCGCGCATCGGATGGAGGAGTTGCTGGCTCGCGCCCGCGCCGCCGACGCCGATGTGGCCCGGGTCCGGTTGAACGCCAAGCCGGCCGGTGCGGCCGATCCGTACCGGGCTAGCGGTGAGGACGCCGGTGACGACGATTAAGCCCACAACTGAGCCGGCCGCTACCGGCCGCCGCGTCGACGCCGCCGGCGCCGCCGGATTGTTGTCCGCTGCCGGCACGGTCGGGGTGGTCTGCCACGTGCATCCCGACGCAGACACCATTGGCGCGGGGCTGGCGCTGGCGGTGGTGCTCGACCAGTGCGGCAAGGCGGTGCAGGTCAGCTTCGCCAAGCCGGCGATGCTTCCGGAGTCGCTGCACTCGCTGCCCGGCGGCCGGCTGCTGGTCAACCCCGCGGCCATGCGCCGGGATGTCGATCTCGTGGTAACCGTGGACATTCCGAGCATCGACCGGCTCGGTGCCCTGCGTGATCTGGCCGGTCCGCGGCAGGAGCTGCTGGTGATCGACCATCACGCGTCCAATCGGCTGTTCGGCACCGCCAACTTCGTCGACCCGTCGGCGGATTCCACCACGATGTTGGTCGCCGAACTGCTCGACGCGTGGGGCAAGCCGATCGACACCGCGGTGGCGCACTGCATTTACGCCGGACTGACGACGGATACCGGGTCGTTCCGCTGGGCCAGTGCCCGCGCGCTTCGACTGGCGGCGCGGCTGGTGGAGCTCGGCGTGGACAACGCCGCGATCAGCCGTACTCTGCTCGACAACCATCCGTTCGCCTGGCTGACGATGCTGTCCAGGGTGCTGGGGACGGCCAAGCTGTTGCCCGACGCGGTGGGTGGCCGCGGGCTGGTGTACGCCGTCGTCGACAACCAGGAGTGGGCCGGTGCACGATCAGAGGAAGTCGAAAGCATCGTCGACATCGTGCGCACCACCCAGCAGGCCGAGGTGGCGGCGGTGTTCAAGGAAATCGAGCCGCGGCAGTGGTCGGTGTCGATGCGGGCCAAGGCCGTAATCGATGTGGCCGCGGTCGCGTCGACGTTCGGCGGCGGCGGGCACCGGCTGGCGGCGGGGTATTCGATCACCGGTTCGGTGGACGATGTCGTCGCGGCGCTGCGCGCGGCCCTTGGCTGACCGGCGTTGACCGACACGGGTCGACCCACGGCCGGTGGCCGGCGGATCGCCGGGCTGGCGCTGCCCGCACTGGGCGTGCTCGCGGCCGAACCGTTGTATTTGTTGTTCGACACCGCGGTCGTCGGCCGACTCGGTGCGCTGAGCTTGGCCGGGCTGGCCATCGGCGCTCTGGTTCTCGCCCTGGTCGGCTCGGATCTGACGTTTCTGTCATATGGGACGACGGCCCGATCGGCCCGCCGCTTCGGTGCCGGCGACCGGGCCTCGGCGGTGGCCGAGGGTGTGCAGGCAACTTGGCTGGCGCTGGGTCTGGGTGCGCTGATCGTCGTCGTCGTGCAGGCCATCGCAGTGCCGGTGGTGTCGGTCATCGCGTCCGGCGGTGATATTGCACGTGCGGCGTTGCCGTGGTTGCGGATCGCGATCCTGGGCGCCCCGGCGATCCTGGTGTCGCTGGCCGGCAATGGCTGGCTGCGCGGCGTGCAGGACACCGTGCGGCCGCTGCGCTACGTGGTCACCGGCTTCGCGCTCTCGGCGCTGCTGTGCCCGCTGCTGGTTTACGGCTGGCTGGGGCTGCCGCGGCTGGAGCTGGCCGGTTCGGCGGTGGCCAACCTGGTGGGTCAGTGGTTGGCCGCGCTGTTGTTCGGGCGCGCACTGCTGGCGCAGCGGATGCCGCTGCGTTTGGACCGCGGTGTGCTGCGCGCGCAGCTGGTGATGGGCCGGGACCTGATCGTGCGGACATTGGCCTTTCAGGTTTGCTTCGTCTCGGCGGTCGCGGTGGCGGCACGGTTCGGTGCGGCGGCGCTGGGCGCGCACCAGGTGGTACTGCAGTTGTGGGAGTTCCTTGCCCTGGTTCTGGATTCGCTGGCGATCGCGGCGCAGGCGTTGGTCGGAGCGGCGCTCGGAGCCGGTGATGTACCGCACGCGAAAACGGTGGCCTGGCGGGTCACAGTATTTTCGGCGGTCGCCGCCGGGGTGCTGGCCGTGGCGTTCGCCATCGGGGCTGCGGTGCTGCCGAAGCTGTTCACCGACGACCGCTCGGTGCTGGCCATGGTCACGGTGCCGTGGTGGTTTCTGGTGGCCCAATTGCCAGTCGCCGGAATCGTTTTCGCTCTCGACGGGGTGTTGCTGGGAGCTGGTGATGCCGCGTTCATGCGCAACGCCACCGTGGTCAGCGCGCTGGTCGGTTTTCTGCCGTTGGTCTGGTTGTCGCTGGTGTTCGGCTGGGGGCTGGCCGGTATCTGGTCGGGGCTGACCGCTTTCATCGTGTTACGCCTGGTTTTTGTCGGGTTGCGGTCGGTCTCCGGCCGCTGGGCGGTGAGCGGAACGTGAGGACAAATCATGGGTAGTCAACGTGAGCGAATGCTCAGCGGCGCACTCTACAAGGCCGGCGACGCCGACCTTGTCGCGAGCCGGCGGGCCTGTCAGCGCCTCCTCGATGCGTTCAACGCGACCCGGGCAGACGATGACGACGTACGGCAACAACTGCTGCATGAGTTGCTCGGATCGCTGGGGAAAGGTTCGGTGATACTCCCGCGATTGCAGTGCGACTACGGAACGTACATCAGCATTGGTGGAAACAGTTTTGTCAACTACGACGCGGTCCTGCTGGACTGCGCGCCGATCACAATCGGTGATGACGTCTCAATCGGTCCCCGCGCACAACTGCTTACGGCACATCACCCCGTCGACGACCACGACGCCCGGCGGGACGGCTGGGAGTCGGCGTCTCCGATTGCGATCGGCGACAACGTGTGGATGGGAGCCGGGGTCATCGTGTGTCCCGGGGTGAGCATCGGCGACAACTCGGTCGTCGGGGCGGGCAGCGTCGTGACGAAAGACGTGCCGGCACACGCACTGGCAGCCGGTAATCCGTGCCGAGTGATCAGGGAAATCCCGTAAGGTTCAGCGCACTTGGGCACGTCCGCGCCGCAGCACCGCTTCGCGGTTGCCGGCGATGTCGTCGCCGGTCGCCGTGCTCATCCACTGTTTGGCCGCGCTCGCCTCCAGCCACAGCCCGGCGCCGGTCTGCGACTCGTCGATGCGGTGATAGGAGGCCAGCAACGCCCGCACCGCGTGCTGGTTGTTGCCGACGATCGACGCCGCCACCTGGCGGGCGGCGGGCAGCAGCCGGTCGTGCGGCACCACCTCGGTGACCAGCCCGGCGCGCAGCGCGTCGTCGGCGGACAGGTAGTCACCGGTGAGGCTCATCCGCCGGGCCAGGCCGACGCCCGCCTTCTGCGGCAGCCGCACGCTCAGCCCCCAGGTGGGCAGCAGACCCACCCGGGCATGGGTGTCGGCGAACCGCGCGTGTTCGGAGGCGATCAGGATGTCGCAGTACAGCGCCAGTTCCAGTCCGCCGGTGACCGCTGCGCCGTTGACGGCGCCGATCACCGGTTTGGTCATTGCCGGCCACCGCGGCGAGATGTCCGGTAGCCCGGATTGCCCGCCCAGCTCCTTGAGGTCCAGTCCCGCGCAGAACACCGGGTCGGCGCCGGTGAGGATCACCACGTCGACGTCGTCGTCCGACTCGGCGTCGGACAGCGCGGCGAAGAATCGGTCGCGCAGTGCGGTGGACAGCGCATTGCGGGACTCGGGACGGTTCAGAGTCAGGGTGCATATCCGCTCGTCGGTGCTGATCAGCAGGATGTCGGTCATGGCATCACCGTAGCCAGTCCAGCGCACCTATCGTGGAGGCATGTGCCGAAACATCACCGAACTGCGCGGACTCGAGCCGCCCGCCACCGCCGCCGAGATCGAGGCGGCGGCGCGCCAGTACGTGCGCAAGGTGAGCGGGATCACCCGCCCGGCGCCGGCCAACGCCGAGGCGTTCGAGGCGGCCGTTGCGGCTACCGCCGCAGCAACCGCGCGGCTGCTGGACGCGCTACCCGCACGCCGTCAGCCCGCGAAGAGTCTCCCGCCGTTGCGTCGACCCGAAGTGGTGGCGCGGTGACGACGCAGACCACGACGGTGACCGCGCTCAAGGAGTGGAGCGCGGTCGTGCATGCGTTGCTGGATGGTCGCCAGACCGTGCTGCTGCGCAAGGGCGGGATTCACGAGAAACGCTTCGATGTCGCTGCCGACGAGTTCGTGTTGTTCCCGACGATCGAGCACAGCCACGCGCAGCGGGTCCGGCCTGAACATCGCGACCTGTTCGCCGCCGCGTCTGCCGACAGCACCGATGATCGGGTGATACTTCGGGCAGCGGCGAAAGTCGTTGCAGTAGTGCCGGTTAACAGTCCGGAGCGCCTCGGGGAAATAGAGGATCTGCATGTCTGGACCGCCGATTCGGTGCGGGCGGATCGGCTCGACTTCCGGCCCAAGCATCGGCTGGCCGTGCTGGTCGTCCAAGCAATGCCACTGGTTGAGCCGGTGCGGCTGTCCCGGACTCCCGACTACGCGGGCTGCATCAGCTGGCTCCAGGTGCCGGTGACGCCGAGGCTGGCCAAGCCCGTACATGATGATGCGGCGTTACAACGGGTTGCCGACCGGGTTCGCGATACCGTCGGTTGACCGGGGCGTCTGGTCGGCCAGCACCGCGCCCTCGGACCGGTTGCCGAGTGTCTGAAGGGGAATCTCGTTGCCCGCCACCGTGAGCCGGACAATGTCTGCTAACTGCGGTGCCGCATCGCATTGCAGATAGTGATCCGCGCTGGGCACGATCCAGTAGCGGTTAGTTCCGGGTTTGTCTTTGAGGAACGACTGCCATACGAAGTTGGCGACCCGAACCGGGGCGATGTTGTCATGCAAGCCCCACGCCAGCGTGGTGTTGATGTCGTTTCCGGACAGGGCCTGCAGCCACGTGGTTTCGTCGGCGGCGCGCTCATTCAGGTACTGAATCGTGTCCGGCAGTACCGCGATCCCGTCGTTGTACGCGAAACACTTTGCCAACGCTGCGATCTCGGGATCGTCGAGTGTTCGGCGGGGCATGAAGGTCGTTGCCGCCATGCCCGCTGCCAGTATCTCCGGGGTGGTGGCGCGCGCGGTGTCGCGGGCGGTGGCGGGGTCGAGCAGCGCGGTTTGAAACAGCGTGAGATTCGCCAGCGGCAGGTAGATGTTGGCGTTGGTCAAGATGACTTCAGCCGGTGGTGTCGACGCGTCTGCTTTCGCGAACTCCTCCAGCGCGATCATGCCGACGCTGGTGCCCCGGTCATGGGTGAGCACCGTGTACTTGGACAGACCCCACACCTGGGTGATCGCGTGGATCAGCAGGCGCGCGTCGTCGTAAAGCGAATAAACATAGGGCGCTGACGGTTTGTCGGAGAGTCCATAGCCGGGGAAGTCGAGCAGGAAGATGTCGAACTCGTCACCTAGTTCGCGCGTCAACGCGAAATAGTCAATGCTGGACGTCGGGAAGCCGTGCACGCAAACCAATGCCGGTGCCCCCGGTGCGCCACAACGTCGGCTGAAGACGGTGACTTCGGTGTCCGCGTTGGCTGCCGTCGATGACTGCCAACGGATTTCGGTTCCGCCGCTTCGCCAGTCCTCGAAGATGTCCATCGGCTAGCCTGCCTCGATCGGCAGCAGCAGCACTGAGGTTCCGAAGTGCACGACATGGGTGGCCGATCTCATCTGCTGCCCCGTCAGCACCGGCTCGCCGGCGCCCAGGTTGCAAGCGTAACGGGGATGCCAGCCGCCGGCGACCAGAACGCGGATACGTGAGCCGGCGCGGAATCGGTGGGCGATCGCGTCGAGTTCCAGGCGGACCGTGTCCCCATCGGGCACCGCCTCGGCCAGGCGCCGGTAACCCTCGCTGACGTTGACAGAGCGGCCGTTGGCGTCGACCTCGCTGACCCGGACGAACAGGTCGATGTGCGGGTTATCCGAGGTGTGCGCCAACTCGACGACCGGATTCCCGTGCACGCTCAGGTCCGCGGTGAGCCGCGCGCCGGTGAAGGCGAGCACGTCGTCGCGGCGAGCGAGCCGGCTGTCGTCGCGGTAACCGCTGTCGGGAGACAGTAGCGGGCCGCCGATCGTGGGCGTCGGGTCGGCGGGGTCGAACCGGAACGTCGCCGGCTTCGTATGTCGGGCGCCAACGGCCCCGGTCACCGGCGGTGTGTCGGCCAGACCGCCACCGGGCTGCAGGTACAGCGCGTGCTCTGCGGTGGCCGGTGGCCAATCGGGCAAATCGTGCCAACCCCGCCCGGTGACGAACACGCGCACCGGGTTGCGGCGGCTTTTTCCGGACGCCGCACCGAGATGGGTGTCCAACCAGGCCAGGGATTCCCTGGTGAGGGTGCCCAGGCCCTTGGTGAGCAGCTCGGTGTGCGTCCAGGGCCCGACGGTCAGCGCCACGTCGACATCCCGGTCGCGCAGCCGCCGATACTGCTGGAGTATTTGCCGCAGGAACAGGTCTTGCCAGCCGCCCACCAGCAGCACCGGGACCTGCACCCGGTCCAGCGCCTCGGGAAAACGCAGTGGTTCCCAGAACGGGTCGTCGGGATCGGGGTGTTCGAGCCACGACTCGTACCACGGTGCGCCCTCGCCCAGCAACGCCCTGCTCGAAACGCCCAACGGCACCCCGCCGGCCGCGCGGGACACCCGGCGGACGGTCCCCAAATTGCGGATGCGGGCCCGGATCCGCCCGGGGTCCTCCTGGTGGGCGACCACATCGCTCCAGCCCAGAAAGTCGTTGACGGTGAACGAGCCGGTGCCCCAGGCCGACGCGCAGAAATCGTGCGGGCCGGCGGCGATGACGGCCGCGGCCAGCTCCGGCGGTGGCTCCCGCAGGATCGCCCACTGGGTGAACCCCAGATATGACACCCCGATGGTGCCGAATCGGCCGGTGAACCATGGCTGCTCACGCAGCCAGGCCACGGTGTCGGCGCCGTCGTCGGCCTCACGAACCATCGGTTCGAACACCCCGGCCGACCCGAATGTCCCGCGGACGCTCTGCAGCACCACGTGGTAGCCGCGGGCGGCGTACAGCGCGGCGAATATCAGCGAGGACTTGAGCGTCCGGCCGTAGGGTCCGCGGGCCAGCAGGGTGCCCACCGGATCGGTGTCGGTGGGCGCGTAGTGGTCGGCCACCAGGTCGACGCCGTCGCGCATCGGGACTGCGACGCGGTTCGCCGTATAACCGGTGGTCTCCGGGGGCAGGTGCAGCAGCCGCCCGAGGGCACGGCCGCCGAATTGTCTGGTGCGGGAGCGCGGCACGCCGGGCTGCCTCAGAACACGTAGTAGGGGGAGAGCTCGTTGGCCCGTTGCAGGTTGGTCGACGGGCAGTCGACGTCCGGCTCGGAATAGACCGTCGAGTAGAACAGCGCCTGCTGGATCAGTCCGTAGCTGGTCTTGAAGGCCACCATGCAGGAGACGTACCAGAAGCTGTTGTGGTAGGTCGGCTTCAGCACCCAGTACTGGGCGGCGCGGTGGCCGTTGACCGTGGTCTCCAGGGCGTCGGGCGGCAGCGTCTGCTCGTAGGTGCGCCAGATGATCGGCTCGACGGCCAACTGGTAGTTGCCCGCGTCGTAGTGGCAGCGCAGCCCCTCCTCGTGTTCCGGCGGGGTGAACGACAGCCCGAGTCGCCCGATGACGTCGAGCGGGATGTCCTCGCACGCGTCGAAGGGGCGCGGGTCGGTGGTCGCCACGATCGGGCTTTTCATCGTCGTCGCCGGCGCCAGCGGTGCGGCGGTGGACCGCAACTGCACTCTTCCGCCGCCGGTGACGGCGGGCGGTGCGCTCTGCCAGACCACGACGACCGCCATGACCAGCGCTCCCAGCGCGGCGGCCAGGCGCATTCCGGCGACCATCAGGCCCCCTCGCGCTCGGTCATTGCGGGAGTGTAACGAGAACCTGTTCCAGTTCGCACCCCCGTCGGCCGCTCGATCCTCGCGTGGCGACCCGCTGCGCCCGGCTCCGCCGCGCTGGCGATCGCCACGGTGTTTATCGGTGGCGACCCGCTGCGCCCGGCTCCGCCGCGCTGGCGATCGCCACGGTGTTTATCGGTGGCGACCCGCTGCGCCCGGCTCCGCCGCGCTGGCGATCGCCACTACGCTGGGGAATCGTGGGAACGCGGGAGTCGACCGGCGCGGGACAACCGACGCTGTGGGCCGTCTCCGACCTGCACACCGGCCACCTCGGCAACAAGCCGGTCACCGAATCGCTGCACCCGTCCTCACCCGACGACTGGTTGATCGTCGCCGGTGACGTCGCCGAACGCACCGACGACATCCGTTGGTCGCTGGATCTGCTGCGGCGACGGTTCGCCAAGGTGATCTGGGTGCCCGGCAACCACGAGTTGTGGACCACCGGCAAGGACCCGATGCAGGTGTTCGGCCGGGCCCGCTACGACTACCTGGTCAACCTGTGCGACGAGATGGGCGTGGTGACTCCCGAGCATCCGTTCCCGGTGTGGACCGAGCGGGGTGGCCCGGCGACGATCGTGCCGATGTTTTTGCTCTACGACTACACGTTCCTGCCGGAGGGGGCGACCACGAAGGCCGAGGGGCTGGCCATCGCGCGGGAACGCAACGTGGTGGCCACCGACGAATTCCTGTTGTCGTCCGAGCCGTACGGCACCCGCGAGGCGTGGTGTCAAGAGCGGCTTGCCGCCACCCGGGCGCGGCTCGAAGAGCTCGACTGGATGACACCCACCGTGCTGGTCAACCACTTCCCCCTGGTCCGCGAGCCGTGCGACGCGCTGTTCTACCCGGAGTTCTCACTGTGGTGCGGCACCACAGCGACCGCCGACTGGCATACCCGCTACAACGCGGTCTGTTCGGTGTACGGCCACCTGCACATCCCGCGCACCACCTGGCATGACGGCGTGCGCTTCGAAGAGGTGTCGGTGGGCTATCCGCGGGAATGGCGGCGCCGCAAGCCCTACAGCTGGCTGCGGCAGGTGCTGCCCGATCCGCAGTACGCGCCCGGCTATCTCAACGATTTCGGTGGTCATTTCGTCATCACTCCCGAAATGCGCCGGCAGGCTAAGCAGTTCCGGGACCGGCTGCGCCAGCGCCAATCACGATGACGACCGAAAAGCTGATGTCGTCGGTGCTACCCGGGGGCGACGACAACCTGGCCTTTGCCGAGGTGTACTCCGACCCGCCCGGGCTGGCGCCGTTGCCCGAAGAGGAGCCGTTGATCGCCCGGTCGGTGGCCAAGCGGCGCAACGAGTTCGTCACGGTGCGTCACTGTGCCCGGATCGCGCTGGGTGAGCTGGGACTGCCCCCGGTGCCGATCCTCAAGGGCGACAAGGGCGAACCCTGCTGGCCCGACGGTGTGGTGGGCAGTCTCACCCACTGCACGGGCTATCGCGGCGCGGTGGTGGGCCGCAGCACCGGGGTGCGGTCGGTGGGCGTCGACGCCGAACCACACGACGTGCTGCCGGACGGCGTGCTCGACGCGATCAGCCTGCCCGAGGAGCGCCGCGAAATGGCGGCGCTGCCGAACGGTATGCATTGGGATCGAATCCTGTTCTGCGCCAAAGAAGCAACGTATAAGGCCTGGTACCCGCTGACCAGGCGTTGGTTGGGTTTCGAGGACGCCCATATCACCTTTGACGTCGACCCCTCTCGTTCGGCGGGCAGCTTCCTCTCGACGATCCTGGTCGACGGCTCCGCGCTGTCGGGTCCACCGCTGACGGCGTTGGCCGGCCGATGGTCGGTGGGCCGCGGGCTGGTCCTGACCGCGATCGCGCTATGAGTGTCGGCGCCGGAATCGTCATCGTCGACAAGCCGGCCGGACTGACCAGTCACGACGTGGTGACGCGGTGCCGGTGGATCTTCGCCACCCGACGGGTCGGCCACGCCGGCACGCTGGACCCGATGGCCACCGGAGTGCTGGTGATCGGGATCGAGCGCGCCACCAAAATCCTGGGTGCGCTGACCGAGGCCTCGAAGTCCTACGCGGCGACCATTCGTCTCGGCCAGTCCACCTCCACCGAGGACGCCGAAGGCAAACCGGTGCAGCAGGTCTCGGCGAAGCACGTGACCGACGATGCGATCGCCGCGGCGATCGCCGGACTGCGCGGCGACATCATGCAGGTGCCGCCGGCGGTCAGCGCGGTGAAAATCGGCGGCCGGCGCGCTTACCGGCTCGCGCGTGCTGGTGAGGTGGTGGAACTGACCGCCCGGCCGGTGCGCATCGACCGGTTCGAGATGCTGGCCGCGCGTCGCCACGACCACCTCGTCGACGTTGATGTCGAGGTGGACTGTTCGTCGGGGACCTACATCCGGGCGCTGGCCCGCGATCTGGGCGACGCACTGGGGGTGGGCGGGCATTTGACCGCACTGCGACGCACCCGGGTCGGGCGGTTCGGCCTCGAGCGGGCCCGCTCACTCGACGAGCTGGCCCAGCGTCGGCAGCTGAGCCTCACCCTGGATGCGGCCTGTCTGCAGATGTTTCCGCGCCGCGACCTCACCATCGAGGAGGCCGACGCCGCCGCCAACGGGCGCGCGCTGACACCGGCCGGTATTGACGGCGTCTACGCAGCCTGCGCCCCCGACGGCCGAGTGATCGCGCTGCTGCGCGACGACGGCGAGCGGACCAGGTCGGTCGTGGTGATCCGACCCGCCACGCTGTAGAGGCCCGCCGTACGCTAGGGCAATGACAAACAAGGTTTACGTCGTCGGTGTCGGCATGACGAAGTTCGAGAAACCGGGCCGCCGGGAGGGTTGGGACTATCCGGACATGGCTCGCGAGTCCGGAACCAACGCATTGCAGGATGCGCGCGTTAGCTACAGCGAGGTCGAGCAGGGCTACGTCGGCTATGTCGCCGGCGACTCGACGTCGGGGCAGCGGGCGCTCTACGAGCTGGGCATGACCGGGATTCCGATCGTCAACGTCAACAACAACTGCGCGACCGGTTCGACTGCGCTTTTCCTGGCGGCGCAGGCGATCCGCGGCGGCATCGCCGACTGCACCATCGCGCTCGGCTTCGAGAAGATGCAACCCGGCTCGCTGGGCGGTGGCGCCCAGGACCGCGAATCGCCGATGGGCAGACACGTCAAGGCGATGGCCGAGATCGACGAGTTCGCGATGCCCGTCGCGCCCTGGATGTTCGGGGCCGCCGGTCGCGAGCACATGCGTCAATACGGCAGCACCGCAGAACATTTCGCCAAGATCGGCTACAAGAACCACAAACACTCGGTCAACAACCCGTTTGCGCAGTTCCAGGAGTCCTACACCCTCGACGACATCCTGGCGGCGCGAATGATCTCCGACCCGCTGACCAAATTGCAATGCTCGCCGACATCGGACGGCTCCGGCGCGGCGATCCTGGCCAGTGAAAAGTTCGTCGACAGCCACGGGCTGGCCGGCCAGGCGACCGAGATCGTGGGCCAGGCGATGACCACCGACTTCTCCTCGACCTTCGACGGCACCGCCAAAGCGCTGATCGGCTACGACATGAATATCCAAGCCGCACAACAGGTTTATCAGCAGTCTGACCTCGACCCGGAGGACTTCCAGGTGATCGAGCTGCACGACTGCTTCTCGGCCAACGAGTTGCTGCTCTACGAGGCGTTGGGATTGTGTGGCGAGGGCGAGGCGCCGAAACTGATCGACAACGGCGACACCACGTACGGTGGGCGCTGGGTGGTCAACCCGTCGGGTGGGCTGATCTCCAAAGGACATCCGCTGGGGGCCACCGGTTTGGCGCAGTGCGCGGAGCTGACCTGGCAGCTGCGCGGCACCGCCGACAAACGACAAGTCGACAACGTGACCGCGGCCTTGCAGCACAACATCGGGCTGGGCGGCGCGGCCGTCGTCACCGCCTATCAACGCGCCGAACGGTAGCTCGGCGAGGAATAGCTCAGCCGACCACCCAGATCGCGCACGCGGCCGGGCTGCCTAAATCAACGGTGCTGGCCGGCGCGTCGTCACCCGATACCGCGGATTCAATGGCCACCGAGACCATCCCGGCGAACTCGCGGCGGGTCAGTACCCGTAGCCGCGAATCCAGGCTGATTCCGATGCTGTCGAAATAACGCAGCATCTCCGGATCGGCATCGGAGATTCGGGCCACCGACCCGGCCTCGCCGTCGTGGCAGTCCCACAGCCGACGTGCCGGCGGGGTGGGCACCTGCCCGTCGGAAGCGGGGATCGGATCGCCGTGCGGATCGCGCTGCGGGAACCCCAGCTTGGCGTCGATGCGCGCCACCAACCGGTCGGAGACCGCATGCTCGAGCACCTCGGCCTCGTCGTGTACCTCGTCCCAGCTGTAGCCGAGCTCGTTGACCAGGAAGGTCTCCAGCAGTCGGTGCCGGCGCACCATCGCCAACGCCGCGCGACGGCCGGAATCGGTCAACGTGACCGCGCCGTACTTCTCGTGGTCGACCAGACCCTGCTCGGCGAGTTTGCGGATGGACTCCGAGGCTGTGCTGGCGGAGACGCCGATCTTCTCGGCCAGCATCTTGGTGCTGACCTTGTCCGGCGACCATTCCTGCGCGTTCCAGATGACTTTCAGGTAGTCCTGGGCAACCGGGGTGAGCTCGCCGGGCTCGTCGTCGGGGCGCACAAAGTAGAAGTTTAAGCCTGCGCCGTACGCTTGCCATTGTGCAGCGCTGGCGGGGCCAGGACGAGATACCCACCGACTGGGGCAGATGTGTCCTCACCATCGGGGTGTTCGACGGTGTGCACCGTGGACATGCCGAGCTGATCGCGCATGCGGTGAAATCGGGACGGTCGCGCGGGGTGCCGGCGGTGCTGATGACCTTCGACCCGCACCCGATGGAAGTCGTCTTTCCCGGCAGTCATCCCGCCCAGCTGACGACGCTGACCCGCCGCGCCGAGCTGGTCGAGGAGCTTGGCATCGATGTGTTTCTGGTGATGCCGTTCACGACCGATTTCATGAAGCTCACCCCGGAGCGCTACGTCCATGAATTGCTGGTCGAGCACCTGCACGTGGTCGAGGTGGTGGTGGGTGAGAATTTCACCTTCGGCAAGAAGGCCACCGGCACCGTCGACACCCTGCGCCGGGCCGGCGATCGGTTCGGGTTCGGTGTGGAATCGATGTCGCTGGTGTCCGAACACCACGACTCGGAGACCGTGACGTTCTCGTCGACCTACATCAGGTCCTGCGTGGACGCCGGTGACATGGTGGCCGCCGCCGAGGCACTGGGCCGCCCGCACCGCGTCGAAGGCGTGGTGGTCCGCGGCGACGGCCGGGGGATGAAGTTGGGTTTTCCCACCGCCAACGTGGCACCCCCGATGTATTCGGCCATCCCGGCCGACGGGGTGTACGCCGCGTGGTTCACCGTAGTGGGACACGGCCCGGCGTCCGGCACTGTCGTCCCGGGTGAGCACTACCAGGCAGCGGTGTCGGTGGGCACCAACCCGACGTTCTCCGGACGCACCCGCACCGTCGAAGCTTTCGTCCTGGACACCACCGCCGACCTATACGGGCAGCACGTCACGCTGGACTTCGTGGGGCGTATCCGGGGACAGGAGAAATTCGGATCGGCCGATGATCTGGTCGCCGCGATGAACACCGACACCGAACGGGCCCGCGCGCTGCTGGCCGGCTGAGGGTGCGCTGCTAGACTTTCCGGCGACAATGGCGCGTGCTGCAGTTCGCGGCGGCCACGCCGAATTCGAATTCTTAGGATCGCGGACCGATTGATGGAGATATTTCGTGGCGCTTACAGCCGAGCAGAAAAAGGAAATCCTGGGCTCCTACGGCCTGCATGAGACCGACACCGGATCCCCGGAGGCGCAGGTCGCGCTGCTGACCAGGCGAATCGCCGACCTGACCGAGCACCTGAAGGTGCACAAGCATGACCATCACTCGCGGCGGGGATTGTTGCTGTTGGTCGGCCGGCGGCGCCGGTTGCTCAAGTATGTGGCCCAGGTCGATGTGGAGCGGTACCGCTCGCTCATCGAGCGGTTGGGTCTGCGTCGCTGAGCCATTCCTCCTGATGCGCGCGTGGCCGACGGCTGCGATCACGGCAGTCGCCATCATCGGGGGAGCGACGGGGTGCTCGGCTGCCGCCAACGTCGCCGACCTCAAGGTGGGGGATTGTCTGCGGCTGGGCGGCACCGCCGACCGGCCGGAGGCCACCAAGGTCACCTGCGGTAGCCGCACGTCGAACTTCAAGGTCGCGGCGACTGTCAAGGACCGCGGGCAGTGTCCGGCCGACGTGGATTCCTCCTATTCGATGCGCAACGGGTTCAGCGACTCGAGCACCACCGCCTGCCTGGACATCGACTGGGTGGTCGGCGGCTGCATGAACGTCGATCCGCAGAACAACAGCGACCCGGTTCGCGTCGACTGCAACGACAAGTCGGCACCGCACCGGCAACGCGCCATCCAGATCCTGCGAAACCTGCAGGATCCGGTCAGCGTCGACCAGTGCGCCAGCGGCGTGGGCTACGCCTACGCTCAGCGGCGGTTCGCGGTATGCGTCGAAGATATGACCTGATTGGGGCGCCACAGCCACGCTGGCGTGACGCTCGGCGGTGACGGTCACTCTGGCGTGACGCTCGGGGCGGCCGGCGGGGTGGGAACTGCCAGGTCGGCGTGTAGAGTGAGGGCGTTCTGGGCCAGATCGGCCCGAGCAGGTGCGGTTCGCGCGATCCGCGTGCCCCGTCCCAGCGTGTCATACGGAGTGCCACGTCTGTATCGGGCGGTCTTCGGTAGTGGCTGCCGGGCTCCCCAAAATGGGGTAGGTCCGGCCGCTTCGATCGATGGCCGTAGCCGCATTCAGGCGCTAGATCGCTAGCAGGCCTCCGGGTTGTGCGTGACCACGCGAAACAGCTCAATACCCCGAGAGAGGCCGCACGGACACCATGTCTGTAACTGAAATTGAAGAAGGCGTGTTCGAGTCGACCGCCGTTATCGACAACGGGAGCTTCGGCACCCGCACCGTGAGATTCGAGACCGGCCGGTTGGCCCAGCAGGCCGCCGGCGCCGTCGTCGGCTACCTCGACGACGAGAACATGCTGCTGTCGGCCACCACCGCCAGCAAGAACCCCAAGGACCACTTCGACTTCTTCCCGCTGACCGTCGACGTCGAGGAGCGCATGTATGCGGCCGGCCGCATCCCCGGCTCGTTCTTCCGGCGAGAGGGCCGGCCCTCCACCGACGCGATCCTGACCTGCCGGCTCATCGACCGCCCGCTGCGCCCGTCGTTCGTCGAAGGCCTGCGCAACGAGATCCAGATCGTGGTGACGATCATGAGCCTGGATCCCAACGACCTCTACGACGTGCTGGCGATCAACGCCGCGTCGGCGTCCACCCAGTTGAGTGGCCTGCCGTTCTCCGGCCCGATCGGTGGCGTGCGGGTAGCGCTCATCGACGGCACCTGGGTCGCGTTTCCGACGGTCGAGCAGCTCGAGCGTGCGGTGTTCGACATGGTCGTGGCCGGTCGGGTGCTCGACGACGGTGACGTGGCGATCATGATGGTGGAGGCCGAGGCCACCGAGAACGTCGTCGAACTCGTCGACAGCGGCACCCAGGCACCGACCGAAAGCGTTGTGGCGCAAGGCCTGGAGGCCGCTAAGCCGTTCATCGCCGCGCTGTGTGCCGCCCAGCAGGAACTCGCCGACAAGGCGGCCAAGCCGACCGGTGAATACCCGGTGTTCCCCGACTACGGCGAGGACGTGTACTACTCAGTGTCCTCGGTGGCCACCGACGAGTTGGCCGCGGCGCTGACCGTCTCCGGCAAGGCGGAGCGCAACAACCGCACCGAGGAGATCAAGGCCGAGGTGCTCGAGCGGCTCGCCGACACCTACGCCGGCCGGGAGAAGGAAGTCGGTGCCGCGTTCCGCGCGCTGACCAAAAAGCTGGTGCGCCAGCGCATCCTGACCGACCACTTCCGTATCGACGGCCGCGGTATCACCGATATCCGCGCATTGTCGGCCGAGGTCGCCATGGTGCCCAGGGCGCACGGCAGTGCGTTGTTCGAGCGGGGCGAAACACAGATCCTCGGGGTGACCACGCTGGACATGGTCAAGATGGCCCAGCAGATCGACTCGCTGGGGCCGGAAACCTCCAAGCGGTACATGCACCACTACAACTTCCCGCCATTCTCCACCGGGGAAACCGGTCGGGTCGGCTCACCCAAGCGGCGCGAGATCGGGCACGGTGCGCTCGCCGAGCGGGCGCTCGTTCCGGTGCTGCCCAGCGTCGAGGAATTTCCGTACGCCATCCGGCAGGTCTCCGAGGCGCTGAGCTCCAACGGGTCCACCTCGATGGGATCGGTGTGCGCCTCCACACTGTCGTTGTTCAACGCCGGGGTACCGCTGAAGGCGCCGGTCGCCGGCATCGCGATGGGGCTGGTCTCCGACGACATCGAGGTTGAAGGTGGCGGTACCGAGCGGCGATTCGTCACGCTGACCGACATCCTGGGTGCCGAAGACGCCTTCGGCGACATGGACTTCAAGGTCGCCGGCACCAAGGACTTCGTCACCGCGCTGCAGCTGGACACCAAGCTCGACGGAATCCCCTCGCAGGTGCTCGCCGGTGCGCTCGCGCAGGCCCACGACGCCCGGCTGACCATCCTGGAGGTGATGGCCGAGGCCATCGATCGGCCCGACGAGATGAGCCCGTACGCGCCGCGAGTCACCACCATCAAGGTGCCGGTGGACAAGATTGGTGAGGTCATCGGCCCCAAGGGCAAGATCATCAACGCGATCACCGAGGAGACCGGCGCGCAGATCTCCATCGAGGACGACGGCACCGTGTTCGTCGGCGCCACCGACGGCCCGTCGGCGCAGGCCGCGATCGATAAGATCAACGCGATCGCCAACCCCCAGCTGCCCAAGATCGGTGAGCGGTTCCTCGGAACCGTGGTCAAGACAACCGATTTCGGTGCGTTCGTATCGCTGCTGCCCGGCCGCGACGGATTGGTGCACATTTCCAAGCTCGGCAAGGGTAAGCGCATCGCGCGCGTCGAAGACGTCGTCAACGTGGGCGACAAGCTGCGCGTGGAGATCGCCGATATCGACAAACGCGGCAAGGTCTCGTTGGTGCCGGTAGACGAGGACTCTCCGGCAGCCGCCGCCGATTCCGCCGATGCCGTTGTCGCCGATGCCGCGACGGCCAGCAGTTAAACCGGGCGCGCTGCGACGCGGGCGGCACGGCGCGGAAGCTGACGCCGTCCTGCGCCGCACCACGTTGCCGGGCGGTGTGCGGGTGGTCACGGAGTTCTTGCCCGCTGTGCATTCCGCATCGGTCGGTGTCTGGGTGGGTATCGGCTCGCGCGACGAGGGTGCCACCGTGGCCGGCGCCGCGCACTTCCTGGAGCATCTGCTGTTCAAATCCACCCCGACCCGCACCGCGGTGGACATCGCGCAGGAAGTCGACGCCATCGGCGGTGAGCTGAACGCCTTCACCGCCAAAGAACACACCTGCTACTACGCGCACGTCCTCGACAGCGATCTTGAACTCGCTGTCGACCTGGTCGCCGATGTGGTGCTCAACGGGCGCTGCGAACACGGCGACGTCGAGTTGGAACGCGACGTCGTCCTCGAGGAGATCGCGATGCGCGACGACGATCCCGAGGATGCGCTGGCCGACCTGTTCCTGGCGGCGCTGTTCGGAGACCACCCGGTCGGTCGCCCGGTGATCGGCAGCGCGCAGTCGGTTTCGGCGATGACGCGAGCGCAGCTGCACTCTTTTCACGTGCGCCGCTACACGCCTGAGCGGATGGTCGTCGCGGTGGCCGGCAACGTCGATCACGACGAAGTGGTGGCGTTGGTGCGGGAACACTTCCGGCCGCGGTTGATCCGCGGTCGGCGGCCGATGCCGCCGCGCAAGGGCGCCGGACGGATCACCACCAGCCCGCGGCTGACGGTGGCCAACCGGGATGCCGAACAGACCCACATCTGTCTGGGTGTGCGCACGCCGGGACTGCACTGGCAGCACCGCTGGGCGCTGCAGATACTGAACACCGCGCTCGGCGGCGGCCTGAGTTCTCGTTTATTCCAACAGGTTCGCGAGGCTCGCGGCCTGGCTTACTCCGTCTACTCGTCGCTGGACATGTTCGCCGACAGTGGAGCGCTGTCGGTGTATGCCGCCTGCCTGCCCGAACGTTTCGCCGACGTGGTGCGGGTGGCCACCGATGTCCTCGAATCGGTGGCCCGTGACGGCATCACCGAGAAGGAGTGCCGGATCGCCAAGGGCTCACTGCGCGGGGGTCTGGTGCTCGGGTTGGAAGATTCGGGCTCACGGATGAACCGCATCGGGCGCAGCGAGCTGAACTATGGCGAGCACCGCAGCATCGAACGCACACTGCGAAAACTCGACGAGGTCAACGTCGACGAGGTCAACGCCGTAGCCCGGCGACTGCTGAACAAGCCATACGGGGTAGCAGTTGTCGGCCCACATCATTCGAAACGATCACTGCCGCGCCAACTTTCCAGGCTAGTACGGTAATGCCATGGTCTTGGGCTTCTGGGATCTCGAGGTGCCTGTGGTTGGTGCGCCAATGGCCGGTGGTCCGGGGACGCCGGCGCTGGCGGCTGCGGTAACCAACGCAGGGGGGATGGGTTTTGTCGCTGGCGGATACCTGAGCCCTGGGCGATTCGCCGATGACATCGCCGCTGCGCGTGCCGCGACGACCGGCCCGATCGGGGTGAATCTTTTTGTGCCACAACCTAGCACCGCGGACATCGTGCAGTTGGACTACTACGCGGAGCAACTCGATGAGCTTGCCGAGCACTACGACGTGGAGGTGGGCCGGCCGCGTTTCGGTGACGACGACGGCTGGCAGCGCAAGCTCGAGGTGGTGGCCGACGTGCGACCAGAGGTGGTGTCCTTCACCTTCGGAACACCGTCACCGGACGTGCTGCGGTGGTTCGGCGCGCTGGGCATGTTGTTGCTGGTCACGGTGACGTCGGTGTACGAGGCCGGTGTGGCCGTCGCGGCCGGCGCCGACGGCCTGGTGGTGCAGGGCCCGGGTGCCGGCGGACACCGCGGCACTTTTGCGCCGGACATGGAACCCGGCACTGCGTCGCTGGGCGAACTACTGGACCGAATCCGCGCCGCACACGATGTTCCGCTCATTGCCGCGGGTGGCCTGGGAACCGAAGCCGACGTCGCCGCGGTCTTGCGCCGGGGAGCGGTGGCCGCCCAAGTCGGCACCGCGCTGCTGCTGTCCGACGAAGCCGCTACCAAGGCCGCGCACCGTGCCGCGCTGCAAAACCCGCACTTCAGCAAAACCCTGGTTACCCGGGCCTTCTCAGGGCGCTATGCGCGCGGTCTGGAAAACGACTTCACCCGGCTGCTCGACGACGTGGCGCCGCTGGGGTACCCCGAGGTCAACCACATGACATCACCGATCCGGAAGGCGGCGGCCGCCGCCGATGACCCACACGGGATGAATCTCTGGGCCGGAACCGGATTCGCGGCCGCCCGAATCGGTCCCGCTGCGGATATCGTCGCCTCGCTCGCCAGCTAGCGCGGGTCAGCCCAGCACGCTTGCCGGCTCGGTATACGGCAAGCCCAGGTCGGTGGCGACCCGTTGGCACAGCAGCCCGCCGTCGTGCGTCGAAAGTCCTTTGGCCAGTGCGAGATTCGACCGACATGCGGCATGCCAGCCCTGCTCGGCGAGCGCGATCACATACGGTAGGGTCGCGTTGGTCAGCGCATACGTTGACGTGATCGGCACCGAGCCGGGCATGTTCGTCACGCAGTAGAACAGTGTGTCGTGCACGGCGAAGGTCGGGTTGTCGTGCGTGGTGGGTCGGGAGTCCTCGAAACAGCCGCCCTGATCGATCGCAATGTCTACCAGGACTGCGCCAGTCTTCATCTGCGCGACAAGCGAATTAGCCACCAGCTTGGGTGTCCGGCCGCCTGGCACCAGCACCGCTCCGATGACCAGGTCGGCGCGCTTGACGACGTCCTCGAGTCCGTAGGCCGTCGAATAACGGGTGCGGACACGGCCGGCGAACTCGGCGTCGAGCCTGCGCAATTTGTTGATGTTGATGTCGAGAACGGTGACGGTCGCGCCCATTCCGTTGGCTACCCGAGCGGCGTTGTAACCTGCGGTGCCCCCGCCGATCACCACGACATCGGCAGGGTCGACACCGGGCACCCCGCCCATCAGCACGCCGCGCCCGCCGTGGGTGCGCTTCAGGTGATAGGCACCGACCTGAGCGGAGAGCCGCCCGGCGACCGTGCTCATCGGCGCCAGTAGCGGCAGTGCGCCGTCGGCGCTCTGGACGGTCTCGTAAGCGATCGACGTGGTGCGCGACGCCACCAGCGCATCGGTGCAGGAGCGGGACGCGGCCAGGTGCAGGAACGTGAACAGGGTTTGGCCGGGCCGCATGTTGGGATACTCGGCCGGCGTCGGCTCTTTCACCTTGAGCAACAGGTCGGCGTCGGCCCAGACTTGTTCGGCGGTGTCGATCAGCTGGGCGCCCGCCGCCTTGAAATCGCTGTCGCCGATCGACGAGCCCGCGCCGGCACCTGCCTGGACGAGCACGTCGTGGCCACGGCGGGTGAGCTCGGCGGTGCCGGCCGGGGTGATGGCCACCCGGAACTCGTTGTTCTTGGTCTCGGCCGGAATCCCAACGCGCATGCCTTCAATTGTCCTGGAAGCCGGCTCACCCTGCAGCACCTCAAGGAGCGCCTAGAAGAACAGGGGTAGCACCTGGAATTGCCGTTAACATAACTCCATGCCCAGCATGGTTGAACGGGTGTTGAGCTTTCAGCTCACGATCGTCGAACTGATGTGCATCGCCGCGCTCCCGGCCGGCCCGTATCTCGCGATCGGCATCGTCTGGGCCAGTACCCATGCCGGCCATTTCGACCAGTTGCAGGGGGTGCCGCTGGCGGGGTCGCTGCTCGGGGCGATCGTGCTGTGGCCGGCGCTCGGCTTCGCCGATCTCTGCCTGACATGAGCGCCGAAAGGCCACCAATTTTGCTTGCCCGCCTGCGCCGGGTGCTGAACTATCGGGTCAGCATCGGTGCACTGGCGGAAATCGCGCTGCTGTCCGCGATCCCGTATCTGATCATCGGCGCGATGATGGCCAGCACGTACGGTGAGGGACTGCACCAGGTGCAAGTTGAGCAGGGGAGCGACGCCCTGGTGGCGCTGTTGGCGTCGATCGTCTCATGGCCGGTGCTGCTGTTCTTCCACTCCTGCGGGACGTGACGCGCTACTCGTCATCGGGTAGGTAGCGTTCGGGGTGGTGATAGTCGTTGGTCCTGGGTTGGCCGTGGTCGAGTTGCGGCGGCGGGATCCATTGGGTGTCGCCGTTGGTGAGTTTTCGTGTCTGCCAGCCATTTTCGGCTAGATCATTGTCGGGTTTGCAGGCCAGGGTCAGCTTATCGACGTCGGTCAGGCCGCCGCGGGCCCAGCTGTCGACGTGGTGGGCTTCGCTCCAGTAGCCGGGCACGTCGCAGGCCGGGCGCGTGCAGCCGCGATCGCGCGCGTGCAGCACTATGCGTTGGTCGGGTGTGGCGATGCGTTTTGACCGGCCCAGATACAACGGCCGGCTCTGGTGCTCGTCGAACACCGCCAGGTAGTGGTAGGCGTGGCTGGCGATGCGGATCAGATCGCGCATCGGCAGCAGGGTGCCGCCACCTGTGACCGCGTGCCCGGTGCCGGCGGTGAGCTCCTGAAGCGTGGTCGACACGATCACGGTCACCGGTAACCCGTGGTGTGTGCCGAGTTTCGGGTCGCCGAGCCGGCCGCGCACCAGCGTGTTGAGTGCGTCGTGCTGGCGCTGGGGGTGGCTGCGCAGATCCGAGTTCGCGACATCGTCGGGGTTGCACATGCCTGGCGCGGCGAACCGGGCGAACCAGGCGTCGAGGTTGGCGCGCAGTTCCGGGGAGGCGATCAGTTTCCCGATGCTCATCCCGTCGCGGCGTTGAGCGCCCCAGGAAAACCCACGTTGGCGGGCCCGGTCGTCGTCGGAGAACTTCCCGTCCGGGTTGATGGTTATCGCACACCGGTGGGCGATCTTCTCCAGTTGGTCGGGGCGCAGCCGGGTGGCCTGCTCGGCGAGGAATCGCTCGGCGCGTTCGACGGTGTCGGGGGCGATGTGATCCGGCAACTCACGCCTGAACGTCTGAATCACCCGCAGATGCTGCTCATCGAGTTCACCGGCGCGCCATACCTCGGCGGTGGCCGGCAGCTCGGGTGGCAACGTTTGGCCGGTCAGGGTGGTTCGCGGCGCCAGCTGCCGGGCATCGCGCAGCCGGCGGCGCGCCTCAGCCGGACTGATCCGCAGCCAGTCGGCGATCACCTTATGCACCGGGCCGCCGATGTCGGCGCGATCCTCTTTGTCCAGGCTGGCGATGATGTCGTGGCCGGGCACCGCCTGCTGGCGGCGGGCGGTCTCCAGGCGCTGCAGGGCGCGCAGCCGAACCGCCGGGGCATAGTTGTCGAAGTCGAGTTCGCCGACCCGCGCCACCGCGGCATCCAGCGCGTCGAAGACGGCGGCCACCTCCGGCGGCGCGGCAACGCGAGTCGAATCCATGTGGCGCTCCACGGGTTTTCGTGGGCGCCTTTGTGCTGTTCAGGGATGTTTTTTGTTGCGGGAGAGGGTTGTCGGCGTTTCGCGGGTGAATTGAGGGACGCGCACGGGGTGTGGCTCTAGGTTT
>NZ_JBOHHI010000095.1:0-2997 GCF_050700595.1 Mycobacterium sp. | reverse complement strand
GCCGTCATCGAGGACGGGCTCGTCGGGATCGGCAGTTCGCCGCCGCTTGGAATCGGTCAGCTGGGCAAGCTGGTATGCACCGACCCCGGCAATGTGTTGTGGGATCCCTCCGGCTTTCTCGACGACGCCGCCGTAACAGCGGTAGCCGAACGTGGGCCGGTCATCGCAATTGTGGCCAGTCATCCGCACATGTACGGCGCACAGGTGGAGTGGAGCCACCGGCTCGGCGGTGTCCCGGTGTACGTCAACGCCGCGGATGCCGAATGGGTAATGCGCCCCGACCCGGTGATCCAACAGTGGTCGGACACCTTGCAGCTGACCCCGTCGTTATCGGTGGTCCGGGTGGGCGGACATTTCCCCGGCAGCGCCGTCGCTTGCTGGGACGACGGCGCGGAAGGGCGCGGCGTGCTGCTGGCCGGCGACACCATATTTCCCAATCCCGACCGCCGGACGGTCGGGTTTTTGCGCAGCTACCCCAACCGCCTTCCGCTATCCGCCGCGGTGGTGCAACGCATGGCTGACACCCTGGCCGCGTTGCGGTTCGACCGCATCTATGGGCTGTTCACGAATTCCATCGATACCGACGGCCATGCAGCGGTACAGCGGTCGGCCAATCGTCACGCCGCCTGGGTCCGCGGCGACTATGACCACCTGACCTGACCGCCGATCACGGAGTGGATCCGTTGGCGCGATGGATGTCGTTGGCGCATCCGGCCCAGTTCTGGCCGGTCTGCCGCATGCAGATCCGCACCGGGGCCTGGTCGTCGGCTGGTGGCGGTGCGGCCGGCTGGACCGAGAGTTCCGGGTTGGGGATATCGCCGGGGTGCAGCGACCACAGCCGGCGATCGGTGTACTGCAGCCGTGCGCAGTAGGCGGTGGCCCCGTCGGTGGTCATGCCGCTGGCTCCGAGGGCGGCGCACCGTGCGCCGACCACGGCCTTGGCTGGTGGAGCGGCTTTCACAGGTGGTGGTTTTGCAACCGGCGACGACGCCCGAGACGGTGCCGTCGACGATGGCGACGCAGCTATCGACGGTTCGTGCTCGCGGGAGAACGTCTGCGCCACCACGGTCGCCGCCGCGATCATCACCAGGGCGGGGATGATTGTCGCGACCTTCGCCACGGCAGAACTCGCGGAACCGGTGTTAACGGCTTGACCCGTCGGCCGCTTGGGCGGTGCCGGCTTCTTCTCCGGTTTTTCCCGTGTGGACCGGCGGACCTCAGATTTCGCGGCCGAGGCACTAATCTGTCGCCCGAGTGCGCGGCCGAAATCGACGCAGCAGTCGAACCGGGACGCGGGCTGTTTTGCGAGCGCCCGGGACAGGATCGGATCAAGGTGGGCCAGTTCGGGGGAGTGCCGGGCGAGTTTAGGTGGTGACGAGGCGAGGTGTTGAGTGATCGCGAGCGCGGGGTCGGAGGGGTGAAACGGAGGTATACCGGTCAGCAGATGAAACGCCGACGTCGCCAACCCGTACTGATCGGCCTTGCCGTCGATCGATGACGACCCGGTCAGTTGTTCGGGTGCTCCGTAGGCCAGCGTTCCCATCGTCACGTTCGCCGCGGTCAGCAGGCCGACGTCGTCGACCCGACGCGCAATTCCGAAGTCCGCCAGCAAGACTCGTTGCTTGCCGGCCTCAGGGCGGGCGAGCAGGATATTGGCCGGTTTGACATCGCGATGCAGCAGCTGGCGTTGGTGAGCATAGTCGAGCGCCTCGGCGACGGCAGTTACGATCTCCAGCACCTCAGACGCTGCTAACCCTTGCGGATACTTCCGCACCCGGCGAGCGGCGTCGCTGCCGTCCACGTAATCCATCGAAATCCACAACTGGCCGTTGAACTCGCCGCGATCGTGGATGCCCACGATGTGCGGATGCCACAGCGACGCCGCGATGTCGGCTTCGCGTTCGAAGCGCTGACGAAATTCACGATTGCCGGTCAGTGCCGTCGGCAAGACCTTGAGCGCTTCCCGACGTCGCAGCCGCGGGTGGTGAGCCAGATACACCTCGCCCATCGCACCCACGCCGAGCAGTCGCTCGATGGTGTACCCGGCGAACCGGTCGCCCGGGACGAGCGGCACGCACCGAACCCCACGGCCGTCGACTGGACCGACGACCGGGCTGATCGGGCTAACCGGCGACTCCGCGGCGACCGCCTGCCCGCCGCTACCGGTGACTCGTGACCAAATTCGACTGCGCATTTCCCTCTCAGTTACCCACCTTGCGCATCTTGGACACCCACGTGCGGCGTGCCCACGCGGGCACTCTGGTCTCAGGCGGTGGTGTCGCGGGCGCCGAGGTGCAGATGCTCGATGTGGTAGACCGCTTCGTCGAGCAGCGCGGCAACGTGATTGTCGTAAAGCCGGTAGACGACGCTGCGGCCGCTGCGATCACCGGTGACCAGGCCCAGGTTCCGCAACAACCGAAGTTGATGGGAGACGGCGGGTTGTTCCATTCCGACCGCCGCCGACAAGTCGGTCACCGAACACGGGGACTCGCGCAGCCGGGTCAGAATCCGCAGCCGGGTCGGGGATGCCAGCGCCTGCAGCGTCTCGGCGACCTTGCCCGCCGCGGCCGGATCCAGAGTGGCCGGCGGGGTGCGGCCTTCGACGCCATGTCCCACGAATCCAATTGAACCACGCCCACCAGCAGGACATGTATACATGTAGATCTCGACATGTATACACTCATGCCGATGACCGCCGTACGCGACACCGGCCTGGCCGCTGAGTTGCGGCCCGGCCGCGTCGACGGGGCGGTGTGGTCGGTGGCGTCGGCGCGCTGGGCGGCGATCGCGCTGGTGCTGTTCGTGCTCGGCCTGGGTGCTCAGCTGGCGGGCGCCTCTGCCGTCGTGGGGTGGGTCTTGTACCTGGCCTGCTACATCACCGGGGGGTGGGAGCCGGCCTGGGCCGGTGTGCAGGCATTGCGGAACAAGACGCTCGACGTGGACCTGCTGATGATTGTCGCGGCGATCGGCGCGGCCGCCATCGGGCAGATCTTCGAC
>NZ_JBOHHI010000094.1:0-11237 GCF_050700595.1 Mycobacterium sp. | reverse complement strand
GGGTGGTGTTGTGCCAGTGCACCCAGCCCAGGGTGGCCAGTTCGACGTCTTCGACGGTCTTCCACGGTCCCGGCCGGGCGGGCCCGTAGATCAGCTCGGCCTTGTAGTAGCCGTTGACGGTCTCGGGGCGCGCCGGCAGCCGCGGGTGGGGTCAAGGCGAGTTGGCGGATCAGTTGGCCGGCGTAGAGTTCATCGATCCGATGTAATAGGTTTCGCGCCCGGTCGGGTATCCGCCGCCGTCGGTGGCGATATGAACGTGGTCGTAGTGGTTGAGGGTTTCTGAGCCGTAGTTCGCCGTCCAGCTCGGCGCGCCGATGCCCGGGTAGTAAGCCTGCCGCCAGATCACATGGATCACTCCCCATCGTTTCGCATTGGCCAAGGCATACCCGGCGATCTGATTGCCGAGCTCGATCCCCTCGGTGCTGTGATAGTTCGGGATCATCACGTCGATCGCCAACCCATTGGGATGCCATTGCAAAGGGTCCTGCCGGAACCCGCCGATGGTGGTGATTTCGGGAAACAACACGCTGATCGCACGGGCCGCCCAGATGGTATGGACCTGTAACCCCTCCTCCGGTGCGACGCCGGGTGGCAGCGCGAACGGGACTTCCCGGCTAGCGATGGGCGCGCTTGCCGCCTGCAATTCCGCCGCCGCGGGACTGGCGGCGGGCGGCGCGCCGGCCGGCACAGATCCCGCGACTATCGGTGTTATCGCCGGGGTCTTGACGCAGCACGGAGGTTCGGTGCTTTGCGCGTAAAAAATGGCGCCGGAGACGACGAGTGAGGCCGCGATTGCCAACCAACGGCCCCGGCCGTTGGCTAACAGGTCTCTGCCCACGAACAGCACCCTACTGCTGTGTTTGACGGCGGGTAGCAATTTTCGTCAGCTTTCGGGTGGTCGCTGTGAGGCCGGGTGCAGCCGACGGCAGTGTGAGGCGCGCGAAAACCCTTGGCGCTCACCTCATAACCCGGTCGTGGTACAACCGGGAGCCATGAGAGGTCTTGCCGACGAGACGCGGTGGATGGATGCCACAGACCAGGCCGGGCTGGTAGCAAAGGGCGAGGTCACGCCTAGCGAGCTGCTGGAGGCGGCGATCGAGCGGATCGAGCGGTCGAACCCGTCATTGCATGCCTTGGTCATCGAGTGGTTCGACCACGCCCGCTTGGTGGCCGCCGACCCGGCGCTGCCCGACGGCCCGTTCCGCGGCGTCCCCTTTTTGCTCAAGGACCTTTACACGAGCTTCGCCGGCCAAACCCTGTCGAACGGCAATGTGGCCCTGAAAGCGGCAGGCAAGACCGACACCGCCGACACCACGCTGGTCGCCCGGTTCAAGGCCGCTGGACTTGTCATCGCGGGGCGGACGAATACCTCTGAGATGGGCAGCCTGCCGACGGCACAGCCGGTGGCCTGGGGGGCAACGCGCAATCCGTGGGCGCCGGAGCGTACGCCGGGTGGGTCGAGTGGCGGCGCCGCCGCCGCGGTGGCGGTCGGGATGGTTCCCTTCGCCAACGCCTCGGACGGGGGCGGGAGCATCCGCATCCCGGCGTCATGCTGTGGACTTGTGGGACTCAAGCCGAGCCAGGGACGGATCACCGTCGGGCCGGTACGGGCCGAAGTGGGGCTGGGAGTCGAACTGTGCGTCAGCCGCACGGTGCGCGACACGGCGGGGCTGCTTGATGCGGTGCGCGGTCCCGGTATCGGCGACACCGTGATCGCGCCGGCACCGGAGCGGCCGTACGTCGACGAGGTCGGCGCTGATCCGGGTCGGCTGCGCATCGGACTGCTCGATGTACATCCGCGCGGCGACGTACTGCATGAGGCCTGCATCGCGGCGGTGCGCGCGGCAGCGTCGATGCTGGAGGGCCTGGGGCACACCGTCGAACCGGCGTGGCCGAAGTGCCTTGCCGACA
The DNA here is from genome assembly GCF_050700595.1 of Mycobacterium sp. Taxonomy (GTDB): domain Bacteria; phylum Actinomycetota; class Actinomycetes; order Mycobacteriales; family Mycobacteriaceae; genus Mycobacterium. The sequence goes on along the minus strand of NZ_JBOHHI010000094.1, from coordinate 9,326 downwards.
CCACGCTGCCCGAGAAGTTCATGGCGCTGTGGGCCACCCAGATGGCGATGGCGGTGCGCGGTTTCGGCGAGACGCTGGGACGCGAGCTGACGCAAGACGACGTCGAGCCGGTGAACTGGGTCCTCGTCGAGCAGGCGCGGCGATTCACCGCCGTCGACTACGCCGCGGCGCAGGCGGCGGGGTGGGCCTTCCGGCGCGAGCTGCAGCAGTGGTGGGCGGACGGCTGGGACCTGCTGCTCACACCGACGCTGGCCGAGCCGCCACCAGCGCTGACGGAGTTCGAGAACAATCCCGAGCAGCCCACGGCACCGATGCGCCGCGCCGGGCGGTTTGCCGCGTTCACGCCGGCGTTCAACATGAGCGGGCAGCCGGCGATCAGCCTCCCGCTGCACCACAACGCCGACGGCCTGCCTATAGGCATCCAGCTCGCCGCCGCATACGGCCGAGAGGATGTCCTCATTCGCGTTGCCTCCCAATTGGAATCGGCACACCCCTGGTCGTCCCGGCACCCGGCCATCCCCTGACGCCGGCGTCGTGCACAGCTAATCCCGCAGTCGCACCGTTACCAAGTCGCGACCAAACCGCTTGAGCCGTTCCGTTCGTTCCGCCCGGATGGTTCGGATGGCCGGACTAAACTGACGGCATCGAAACGGGCGGCCATGTGCCGCCTCGGAGGGGAGCAGGGGGATGGCTATTCGGTATCCGGCGCGCGCGCCCGCTGACATCCCTATCCACTTGCCGCCAAGCCGCACAGTGGCTGTCCGCGCTCCGGACGGTACCCGTCTGCACACCGAAGTGTTCGGACCCGAAGACGGCTATCCGATCGTGCTCGCGCACGGCATCACCTGCGCTATCCGGGTATGGGCCAACCAGATCGCCGACTTGGCCACCGATTACCGGGTGATCGCCTTCGACCACCGCGGCCACGGCCGTAGCGGCGTCCCGCCGCGCAGAAACTACACCCTGCATCACCTGGCCTCCGATCTCGACGCCGTCCTGGAGGCCACCCTGGCACCACGCGAGCGCGCGGTGATCGCCGGGCACTCGATGGGCGGCATCGCGATCGCGGCCTGGTCGGATCGTTACCGTCACAAGGTCGCGCACCGCGCCGACGGGGTGGCGCTGATCAACACCACCACCGGTGACCTGCTGCGCAAGGTGAAACTCCTGCCGATGCCGGCGCCGTTGGCGGCAGGTCGCGTGCTGGCCGCCCGCCGCCTGGTCGACACGTTCGGTTCGTTCGCGCTGCCGGGCGCGGTGGGGCCCGCCGCCCGCGAGATGATCTCGATGCTGGCCCTCGGCGCCGACGCTGATCGCGCGGCCTGCGCGCTGCTCTACGACCTGTTCGCCGCGACGTCACCGCCCGGACGTGGCGGCTGCGCGAAAATGCTCGTCGGCGCCTTGGGGCGACAGCACATCAGCCTGGCCGGTCTGACGGTGCCGACGCTGGTCATCGGCAGTGAACGCGATCGGCTGACCCCGCTGAGCCAGTCCCGACGGATCGCGGAGGCCGCACCTAACCTGGCCGCGCTGGTGGTGCTGCCCGGCGGCCATTGCGCGATGCTGGAACGCCCCGCCGACGTCACCCGGGAGCTACGGGCACTGGCCGAATCGTTCACCCGGTGCCCGGCTGCATAGCTCATAGCCGCGCTTATATCTGAGCCGCGACCTCGGCGGCTGCCCGCTGGCCGGAGCGCACCGCGCCGTCGAGGAACCCGGTCCACTCGTCGGCGGTTTCGGTGCCGGCCCAGAAAATCGGTCCGACCGGGCGGCGCAACCACGGCCCGTAGCGCGTCCACGATCCCGGCGGCACCGCAGCGGTCGGCCCGCCTGCTGCGAATTCCTCTGCGCCCCAGCGGTAGTCGACGTAATCCAGCGGCTTGAGTGCGTCGTCGCCGAACAGGGTGGCAAAGCAGTCCAGCGCACACTGCTGGCGCTGATCGGCGGGTAGCTCGTCGAAGCCGCGGGCATCGACGAAACCCAACAGGATGCCCGGCCCGTCGGGCTGCGGGCTGACGTCGAAGGTGATGAACACCGGGCCCTCGTCGGAGAGCGCCTCGCCGGAGAACCCGTCGGCCCGCCAGAACGGGGTGGGGTAGGCGGCGTATGCCTTAGACAGGCGGCCCTGCGGCCAACGCGTGGCGAGCTGCCCGTATTCGGCGGGTAGCGGGGGAATGAACTCGATGTCGGCCCGATGCGCCGGTGGGATCGCGACGATGACGAACCGGGCCTCGGCCCGGCCCTTCGCACACGTGATCGCGACCCCGCCGTCATGGCGGTCGATGCGGCACACCGCAGCGCCCAGCACCACCCGGTCGCCGAGTTCGGCGGCCGCTTTCTCGGCGATCTGCTGGGTGCCGGCCGCGAAACGGTCCTGCTGGGCGCCGTTTTCCACGTCGAGCAGCCGGTCCAGACCGCCGGCCGCCCGCACGTAGCGGGCGGCGTGCAGCATTGACACGTCGTCGGGCTCAGCGCCCCAGGTCACCCGGGCCATGATGGCCAGCAGATCGCGTGCGGTCGCACCCGCGTGCACCGACCGCAACCAATCGCCCAGCGACTGGCCGTCCAGCCGGGCCGCGCGCCGCGCTCTCCACGGGTCGGCCAGCGGGACCTTGCGGGTGATGCGCTCGAATTGCCAACGCACCCGGCCGATGTCGAGCAGCCCGCCGAGCGACAGCCTCGGGATGGTGCCGGAATACCGGCGAGCCGTGCCGCGCCACCGGATCAGGTTGGCGCCGTCGTGATAGGTCGGCACGGTCGAGATGTCGAGCTCGGCGGCCAGCGCCAGCACCGCATCCTGGGTCGGGCCGACGAAAGTACCACCCATGTCGACCGGGATGCCGGCGACATGACCGGTGTGTGACCGCCCGCCCACCCGGTCACGGCCCTCGAGCACGAGCACGTCGTGTCCGAGCCGCATCAGGTCGCGGGCCGCGGTGAGCCCGGCGAATCCGGCACCCACCACGACGACATCGGCGGTCCAGGTCGCTGCGGGCACGGGCTCTAGTCAACCGTATCGGGAAGCCGCGGCGAAAATCGGGACGGCCTACCCTGGAAGGACGCGTGCCTCACCGCCGACGTGAGAGGAGTGACTCGATGGTCGAGGGTCCGGACGAGTTCTTTGACGTGGTGATCATCGGCGCCGGGATATCGGGGATCGGCGCCGCGTACCGCATCCGGGAGCGCAACCCGCAGCTGCGCTTCGCCATCCTGGAACGACGCTGGCACCTGGGCGGCACCTGGGACCTGTTCCGGTATCCCGGCGTGCGGTCCGACAGCGACATCTACACGCTCTGCTTCCCGTGGGAGCCGTGGACCCGCCCGGAGATGATCGTCGACGGCGAACATATCTGGCAGTACCTGGCCGACACCGCACGCAAGTATCACATCGACGAACACATCCACTTCGGTACCTACGTCCGCTCGGCGGACTGGGACTCGAGCACCGACACCTGGACGTTGTGCGCCGAACAAGGCGGTGACGAGAAGACCTACCGATGCCGGTTCGTGTTCTTCGGTACCGGCTACTACGACTACGACAACCCCTACAACCCGAGCCTGCCCGGCGTCGAGGAATTCGCCGGCGAGGTGGTGCACCCGCAGCACTGGCCGGACTCACTGGACTGCACCGGCAAACGTTGCGTGGTGATCGGCAGCGGCGCGACAGCGGTCAGCCTCATCCCGTCGCTGGCCGAACAAGCCGCGCATGTCACGATGCTGCAACGCACCCCCTCGTACATGATTTCGGCCCCGCAGGTGGAGCCGACGGCAGTTGCGATCCGAAAGGTGTTGCCGCGCAGGATAGCTCACTGGATTGTTCGCTGGCGCAACGCGCTTGTCGGCGTATTACTGTGGGAGATATCGCGCCGTGCGCCGGAACTGATGAAACGCAGGCTGCGGCGTATCGCGGAGCGCAATCTGCCGCCGGGTTACGACATCGACACCCACTTCAGGCCGCCATACAACCCATGGGATCAGCGGATGTGCTTCATCGTGGGTGCCGACCTGTACAAGGCGATCAGCGACGGCAGCGTCGACGTCGTCACCGACCACATCGATCACATAGACGCCGCCGGTATTGTGCTGAAGTCCGCACGGCGCCTCGACGCCGACGTGATCGTCACCGCGACGGGACTGCAACTGCAGGCCCTGGGTGGAATCACAGTCAGCCTGGACGGCGAAAAGATCAACCCGCACGACCGATTCGTCTACCGGCGCAACATGCTCGACGACGTCCCCAACATGGCCTGGTGCGTGGGCTACACCAACGCATCCTGGACGCTGGGCGCTGACATGACCGCGCAAGCAGTCGCAAAGTTGTTGGCATACATGAATTCCCATGGCTACACTCACGCCTATCCGCATCTCGGTGACACCGAAATGCCCGAGCAGCCGACGTTCAATCTGCAGGCAGGCTATGTGCTGCGCGCCCTGGACGTGCTGCCCAAATCAGGGACCCGCCGGCCCTGGATGGTCAGCCATAGCTTCCTGCGCGACGTGCTCGACCACCGGTTGCGGCCGATCGAGGACCAGATGGTGTTCGGTCGTGCGAACCTCGACGAGGCGCAGACGGCCTAGAGGGCACGGGATTGGCTGACGCCTCTTCGAGAGTGAATCCTTGGCGTCGAGTGTGCACGTAGGGCGGTATTTTCGCGATTTTCGTGCCCGGGACTCACACTGGAAGCCCTTGGTGCACACTCGGTTTGCGCACAACCCGCCTGAGGCCTCACGGTGAACCCAATCGGCGCATCAGCTCGGTAGCCGCGAATCGGCCGCTGAGCACAGCACCGCCGGCGGTGGCCGGGTTGTCTATGCCGACCGCTTCACCCGCCAAATAGAGCCGGTCGCCGATCGGTTCCTGCAGCCGGCGCCGGTCGTCCAGGCCGGAACCGGGCGCGTGGAAGGAGTAGGAGCCGAGCGCATAGGGGTCGCGGGTCCAACTCGACGTCATGACCTCGACCGGTGTCAGGTCGTCGCCGAACAGCTGTCGGGCGATCGGCAGCGCGCCGGCCATCACCTCGTCCGGGGAGGACGACTCCACTGACCGGCCATGATGACCGGCGTTGAAAGCCACCACGATCGGCCCGGTGTCGGCCGGCAAGGCAAACCATTGCGACCACAGCCCCGGGTCGCTGCCGATGAATTGGTGGAAGATGTTCTCCGAGTCCCAGGTCCGCCGCTCGAAGCGGAAGTAGCTCTTGGACAACACGCCGAATCCCAGGGCACGTACGGCGTCGGCATGTCCGTCGGGAAGAGGCGGGTCGAAGGTGATCGCACCGGATTTCAGCACCCCGAGGGGAACGGTGACGATCGCGGCAGATCCGTCGTACGACCGGTTGCCGGCCACGACGCTGACCGAGTCGTCTCGTCGCACGACCTTGGTGACCGCAGTGTTCATCATGATGTCGAGCCCAGCGGCGAGTAGCCGTGGCAGGCCGTCGTAGCCACTCGGCAGAATTGCCTGTTCGCCGGTTGTGTACTCGCCCTTGTCGAACGTCGTCGCGGAGAGCTGATCCGCGTCGGCGGCGAACTCCTGCTCGATCTCGGTAGTGACGTAGAAGGCCAACTGCAGGCGTTCCGCGGCCGAGAGCTCCGCGCGCGTCGCCTTGGCGTTGACGGCAGCCGCGAGAGTTCCGCCGTCGACACCGTCACGGGCGCTGGCGACGAACTCTCGCCACGTGTTCTCGTCGTAGTCCATCGGCGATAGCCGGGGATCTACCACCACTTGCGCCGACTCGTACTGGGTTGGCACCAGCTCTATTCGTGCTTTCCCGGCCAGCTCGGTCAGCGGATTGCCCGTCGTGCCGTGGATCCATGCCGCACCCATTTCGAGGGGTGCGTGCCAGTTGCGCTCGGTGTACACCCGGCCACCGATGCGATCACGGGCTTCGATCAGCCGAACCGGCCGTCCCGCGTCGGCAAGGGTGCGTGCCGCGGACAAGCCCGCCATTCCGGCTCCGACGACGAGGACCGGCTTGGTTCCCGGGGGTGGTGGGCCCCCCGTCGAACAGGCACCCGCCAGCCCGGCGCCGACCATGCTCGCCGTTGCGGCCAGGAAGTCCCGGCGGGAGATCGGGGACATGTCGTCAGGGTCTCACGTAGCAGCCACCCGAACTCATGTTTTGGCCGCTGCTGTGCAATTTGGCAACAACCAGACGCCGTGGCGGAGCTGGTATACATGTCGAGTTGTCACCCCCGCGAAAGGACTCTCAATGAAGCTTGCTCCGGCAACTGTCGCCGGCGTGTTGGTCGCGACCATGGTGGTCGGCGCGGTGATCACCGGCTGCGGTGGCGACGGCGACTCCTCTGTGCCGTCGTCCCCGCCCGCGCCCTCGAGTTCTGCCGCGTCATCGACCGACTCGAGCCCGGTGGCGAGCCCGCCGGAGGCAGAACCGACCGATTACAGCGGGTTGCTGCTCAACGCGAGTGATTTCGGCTTCATCACACCCGACCCGCCGGTATTGAATCCCAACGGCGTGCCCGGTGTTGCGCAGCTGTACACCAGCCCCGACGGTAACGAGCGCATCGGGGACACCATCGTGATCGCTGCCGATCCCGCGATCGCAGCGGCCGGACTGGAGCACGCCAAGGCCAATTACGCGTCCAAGGTCACCGGCACGTGGCAACCGGCCGACGTCGGTTTCAATGGGGCGATCATTTCCGGCACGTCGCCCGATAATTCCCGGGCGGTGACGGGGCTGTTGTTCACCGAGGGCAAAGTGCTGGTGAATCTGGAATTCAACAGCGCGCCCAACGATCCGGTCCCTCCGGCCGATGCGATCAATTTCGGCCGCAGGCAAGACGCCGCGATCAAGGCCGGGTTGCCCGGCGAGTAGCGGGCAGTCCCGAACCGGCACAGCAGCCGAACTAGGGTGCCACCGTCAGCCAGTCGGCGAACCCCGACGGGTCGTGGCGGCCCAGCGCGCCGTGCTCGTAGAGCCCCCAGCCTTCGACCGGATCGCGGTCGCCGTCGCAGCACACCGCGCGGCCCACATGGTCGATCACACCGAACCCGGAGCGGGCGACGATCGCCGGATCGGTCATGTCATAGGTCAACCGTTCGGTGAACTTCTCGCCCTTCCACATGCCGTGCAGCCAATCGGAGTCGCCGCCGTAGCCGCCGCCGACATGGATGGGCACCGGCAATTTGGATTCCACCTCGAAACGCACCGGTGTGCCGTCCGGCCGCGCCGCCTCGATCGTCGCGCCGGTCGGAATGCGGGTACCGGACCGGTAATGAATTTTCACCCGGGGCCAGCCGAGTTGTTCGACACGGCCGTCGCGCCAGACCCGGGTGCAGTCGTTGAGCGAGCGAAACCCGTTGGGCGCCTCCTGAATGATCAGCACGATCGCGAAGTCGTCGAACGCCATCGGCACGTATAACCACCACATGCCCTCGAACGGCGGGTCGGCGGGCCGCCCGGCCGGCTCGGGTTCGCCGATCGGCCGGATGCCCCAGGACCGGTCGCGGCTGCCGATCCAGGTCGCCGGGTCGACGGCGATCTCCTCGCCGTCGAGCACGATCCGCCCGCTCCAGGCGCCCAGCTGGGCGAACCGCTGCGCGTCCAGGGTCACCCGGTTACCGGAGCGCAGGATGTGCGGCTGTTCCTGCACGACGTCGAACAGTCCCTCCCAGGACAGGTCGGCGGCGACGCCCTCGGTCTCCTCGAGGATCACCCGCAGTTTGCGCAACGGCTTCTCGACTTCGATCCGGTAGCCGCCCACATGCTGGTGCAGCCGGTCGGAGTCGATCGCGTCGGACCGGTGCACCGCGGTCTGGACATCACCGCGCCGGATCAGGACGAACGCGTCCTTGACGCCGAGGTTGGGGTAGTAGCCGACGCCGGTGATCAGGAAGATGTCGCCGGTGCGGTCATGGGCGTTCAGATAGGCGCGGTCGTAGAAGTTGCGGTCCGAGGATCCCGGCCAGGCGATCGGCTGCGGGATCTGGTGTACCGGGAATTCGTCGAGCGGTCCTATCATCAATCTTCTCCAATGAGTCTTTTCAGCAACTCGGCATGGTAGAACAGCGATTCGACATCGTCGGGTTTCTCCACTTCGCCGAAGTGCACCCGGCGCGCGCCGGTTCGCATGAAGACGCACGCCCACATCAGCGCCGAATACGCGTAAAACCACTGCAAATCACCGAGTTCCACGCCGGTGAGTTCGCGGTAGGTGGCGCGCACGTCGTCCTCGCGCATAACCTCCGGTAGCCCCGGCAGGGTCGCCAAGCTGGCGAGTTCCTGAAACACCATGTGCGCGAAGATCATCCACGCCACGTCGAGCTCGCGCGGTCCCAGCGTCACCATCTCCCAGTCCAGCACCGCGACCGGGCGGAAGTCGCGGTAGAGCACGTTGCCCATCCGGGCATCGCCCCAACACAGCACCGGTTGACCGGTGTCCGCCTCATGCGGCCAGTGCGCCTGTAACCAATCGAAGGTGCGTTCCAGCAGCGGTGAGCGGCCGACATCGGGGACGCCGAAGTTGTACCAGGACCGCACCCAGCCGAAGTGCCGGCGCAGCGCGGTGTCGCCATCATTGGACAAGAAGCCGAATGTCTTCTCCGCGTTGGGGATCGAATGTAGCTTGGCCAACACCTCTATGGTGGCGTCCTGCAGTTCGCGCTGATGTTCGGCGGGCGCGTCGGCGAACCAGTTGTTGCCGAAGGTGTAGGGCATCAGGTCGGGCGGCACAACGCCCTCGACGTAGTCCATCAGAAAAAACGGCTTGCCCAGCACGTCGCCGGTGGTCTCGATCCAGCGCACCGGCGGGACGGGCACGTCGGTGAGTTCGCCGACTTGGCGCATCACCTCGAATTGATGGTCGAGGTGGTACGACGGGAACACCGGCACGTCCTCGGCGGTGGGCGCCACCCGCGCCACCCAGCGCTGCTCGACCGGGGTGCCGCCGTCGTCCCAGCGGCCGGTCAGGATGATCGTCTCCGAGGACATCCCGTTGGCGTCGATGCCACTTTCCACGGTCACCTGCGGTGTCATGCCGCCTGGTAGCACGGTGGAAAGCCATTGCGCCATCACCGCCGGCACGGTGGTGACGTCGCGGCTGGACCGTTGGAGTCGGTCGATGTCGGTGACACCGGGTTGGTTGGCCACAAGCGCCTCCTTCGTGAGGCAATTACGATACGGTGGGTAGCGTTATGAAAGCAGACCCGTCCGCCAATGACAAGGCCACCGGCGCCGGACGGCCCCGGGACCCGCGTATCGACGCTGCCATACTGACGGCGACGGCGGATCTGCTTGTGCAAATTGGATATTCGAATCTGACCTTGGCTGCGGTTGCTGAACGGGCCGGAACCACGAAGACGGCGC
>NZ_JBOHHI010000093.1:0-6971 GCF_050700595.1 Mycobacterium sp. | reverse complement strand
AATTTCGCGGCGAGGTCACCGCGACGATGGTCTACGACGGCCAACCCGTCCATGACCACTTCAAGAGGATCGACGACAACGCGGTGATGGGCATCATGAACGGCAAGAAAGTCGTCGATAACGGCCGCTACTTCTACTTCTACCTCGAGCGGGTCTAGCGCCTTCGGTTTCGCGTTGATTCTGCACGTACCGCGTAGAAGTGCGAGTAGGTCACGCGGTGGACGCAGAGTCAGTGCGGCTAGGGGTTGGTCGTCGGTGGGCGGCGAGTCACGGTACGGTCTGCCCATGGGTGAGCCGTACGAATCCGTCACCGTCGAGACCAAGGACCACGTCGCGCAGGTGACGCTGATCGGACCGGGCAAGGGCAATGCGATGGGTCCGGCGTTCTGGTCGGAGCTGCCCCAGGTGTACGGCGAGTTGGCGGCCGACCGTGAGGTGCGGGCCATCGTGCTCACCGGGTCGGGCGCCAACTTCAGCTACGGCCTGGACCTGAAGGGGATGGGCGGGACGCTGGCGCCGGTCCTGTCCGAAGGCGCCCTGGCCCGGCCGCGCGCCGATTTCCACGCCGAGGTGCTGCGCATGCAGCAGGCGATCACCGCCGTCGCCGACTGCCGCACCCCCACCATCGCCTCGGTGCATGGCTGGTGCATCGGCGGTGGAGTGGACTTGATCTCGGCGGTGGACATCCGCTATGCGAGCGCCGACGCGAAGTTCTCCGTCCGCGAGGTCAAGCTGGCGATGGTCGCCGACGTCGGCAGCCTGGCACGACTGCCGCTGATCCTTTCCGACGGGCACCTGCGAGAACTGGCGCTGACGGGTAAGGACATCGATGCCGCCCGCGCCGAGAAGATCGGCCTGGTCAACGACGTGTACGCCGATGCCGAGGCCTCGCTCGCCGCCGCGCTCGCCACCGCCGCCGAAATCGCCGCCAATCCGCCGCTCACGGTTCACGGCATCAAGGATGTCCTTGACCAGCAACGTATTTCGGCGGTGTCGGCGAGCCTGCGGTACGTGGCGGCATGGAACGCTGCTTTCCTGCCGTCCAACGATTTGTCCGAGGGTATCTCGGCGACCTTCGCCAAGCGCCCGCCGCAGTTCACCGGCGAGTAGGCGAGCACCGGACTTAGTTGCGGATCAAAAACCCATTAGGTGCCTGCGTCCAGCCGAACTTGGTTTCGCGTGCCACATCATGGGTGTAGTCATCGGGGAACTCACGCTCGTAGGCCTCGATGGCCTCATACGGTCCCGGCCCGAAGCCGGGAAACACCGGGTGCCCGTTGATGCTGGAGTCCTCCACCAGCAGGTAGTCCCCGGCGCTCAGCAACGGCCGCAGCAGTTTCATCTCGGCCAGCACGTGGTCCATCGAGTGATCGCTGTCGAGAATGGCGAAGACCCGGCCGGGAAACTCGGTTTTGAGGCGCGTGATGTGCTCTACAACAGCCGGGACGGTGGATGATGACTCGATGAACGCAATGTCAGGATCGGCCGGTGCCGACGGATCAAGCTGTTCGTGATTGCTGTCGACCGAAAGGACTCTGAACGGCTGACCGATCTGGCGCATCACCGCAGCGAAAAATAACGCCGAACCGCCGGCATAGCTGCCGAACTCGATCACCAACGACGGCCTGCGCTCGACCAGGATCTCCTGGTAGTTCCACATGTCGGCCGGCGATTTCCAGCACGCGACGCCCATCCAGGTCATCTTGCGCCACACGCCGGTCTGGTAGAACCACTTGTAGTACTCCTCGGGTTCTGAGCCAGTGGGCAGGTAAAACCACGGCCTCGCGAGACCAGCCGCAGCCCTTTGCACGGAATCCCGAAAGCGGTTCATGTGGTGTGTGATCCTCCTCAGTCGATAACGGGGGCGATTATGCCAAGTCCGGCTTGGCGGCGGATGACCACCCACAAATCCGCCCGTACCCTCGCATGCATGACAGATGACGGCAGGATCCGTGTCCCGGCCGACCTCGACGCCGTCACGGCGGTCGGCGACGAGGACCATTCCGGCATCGACGCTGCGGCCGTCGAACGGATCTGGCAGGCGGTCCGGTACTGGTATCAGGCCGGAATGCACCCCGCGATCCAGCTGTGCCTGCGGCACAACGGGAAGATCGTGCTCAACCGGGCGATCGGGCACGGCTGGGGCAATGCCCCGACCGATGCGCCCGATGCCGAAAAGATCCCGGTCGAAACCGACACCCCGTTCTGCGTGTACTCGACGGCCAAGGCGATCACCGCGACCGTCGTGCACATGCTGGTCGAACGCGGACAGTTCGCACTCGACGACCGGGTCTGCGACTACCTGCCCAACTACACCAGTCACGGCAAGGACCGCACGACGATCCGCCACGTGCTGACCCACAGCGCCGGCGTTCCGTTTCCCACCGGCCCCCGACCCGACGTCCGCCGCGCCGACGACAGCGAATACACCCGCGAACAGCTGGCCAGGTTGAAGCCGCTGTACCGGCCCGGGCTGATCCACATCTACCACGCGCTGACCTGGGGCCCGCTGATGCGAGAGATCGTCTCGGCCGCCACCGACAAGGACATTCGCGAGATTCTCGCCGCCGAGATCCTCGACCCACTTGGCTTCCGCTGGACCAACTTCGGCGTCGCACACCAAGATGTCCCGCGGGTCGCGCCGAGTCACGCCACCGGCAGGCCGTTGCCGGCGCCGATAGCCGCAGTCTTCCGCAAGGCAATCGGCGGAACCATGCACCAGATCATCCCGTTCAGCAACGATCCGCTGTTTCTCACCACGGTGATCCCGTCGTCAAACACCGTGTCGAACGCCGACGAACTGTCGCGCTTCGCCGAAATCTGGCGTTGCGGTGGCGAACTCGACGGGGTACGCGTCATGCAGCCAGACACGTTGCGCGAGGCGGTGCGCGAATGCCGCCGGCTACGACCGGATTTCGCCACCGGGCTCACTCCGCTTCGCTGGGGCACCGGATTTATGCTGGGGTCCAACCGCTTTGGGCCATTCGGCCGTAACGCGCCGGCAGCGTTCGGCCACCTCGGGTTGGTCAGCTGCGCGATCTGGGCCGACCCTGAGCGTGGGCTGGCGGCCGGGTTGGTCAGCAGCGGCAAGCCCGGTCGGGACCCGGCGCCCAAGCGCTACACCGTGCTGATGGACCGCATCGCCGCCGAGGTTCCGCGGGTCAGATGAGGCCTCACACACAGACGACCGGATAGGCGCGCAGCCGAGCGTCGGTGGTGACGAGGTCTAAGCGTTCGGTAATGGCCTGCGCTACCAGCATCCGGTCGAACGGATCGCGGTGGTGCCAGGGCAACTCGCGCAGCGCCTCGGCGTGTGCTGCGGTGAACGGCAATTCGCGAAAGTCTGCCTCGCGCAACGACTCGTAAAACCCGGAAGCCTTTAGCTTGCCCAGCGACGTCTTGATTGACACTTCGGCGACGGCGATCGCGGAGACGAAAAACTCGTTGTCGGGTTCCGCGATCATCGCGCGATGCGCGGGTGACAGCTTCGGATCGTCGGCGAGCGCCCAGAGCAGGATGTGCGTGTCGAGCAGTCCCCTCATTCCCCGTACCAGTCGCGGTCGTCGGCGGCGGTGAAATCGTCGAAGTCGGGCGCGATCTTGACCTTGCCCTTCAAGAGGCCCAGGCGGCGCACGGGCCGGTCGGGCCGGTAAGGAACCAGGCGCGCGACGGGCCGGCCATGCCGGCTGATCACGATCTCGTCGCCGCTTTCCGCGCGGGCGACCAGCCGCGAAAAGTTGGTCTTCGCGTCGTAGACATTGAAGGTCTCGGTAGTCATGACTACATAATAATAGACCTGACCAGACCTGACCAGATTTCAGCGGTGGCGGAGGGATTTGAACCCCCGGACGGTGTTAGCCGTCTCTCGCTTTCAAGGCGAGTGCATTAGGCCGCTCTGCCACGCCACCGCCGATAAGCGTAACGGGCACCTGCAACTTCACGACCGGCCGGACGGGCGCAGCCCGGCGCTGATCCGCCGGCAGTTCTCCCCCATCGCGGTGATCCGCGAACGCGACAGCTGGCCGAGAAAATACGTCCGCACACCTTGCGCATAGGTGACCATGGCCTGCCGCGCCGCCGCGCGGCCGTCGTCGGTGATGGTCGCCATCACCCCGCGCCGATCGTCGCGGCTGGCTTCACGCCGCACCAGACCCTGCAGCTCCAGGCGGCGGATCTGCCGGGTCAAGCGACTCGGCAATGACGGCAACGCCTCGGCCAGATCACCCATCCGCGCCGACCCGCCGGGAGCGCTGTCAAGCATGTCCAAAACCCGGACATCGACCAGCGTCAACTGGTGCGCCTCGGTCAATTGCCGGTTGAGCGTCGCATACAACCGCAACGCGGAATCCAAGAAGTGCTGCCACGACTTCTGTTCTGCGATGTCAAGCCCGGGCATCTCACTTGCTGTCGGGCTGGCGATGACGCCGCGCATAACGTCATGCTATGCGACGCATTGCCTTTAAAACAGCGGGAATTCGCAGGTAGTAGCCTGTCGGCCATGCATGCCATCGTCGCCGAGTCCGCCGATCAGCTCCTGTGGAAGCAATTGCCCGACGTCAAGGCGGGTCGCGGAGAAGTGTTGATCAAGGTCGGCGCGGCCGGGGTCAACCGCGCCGATCTGCTGCAGGCCGCCGGCCGTTATCCGCCTCCGCCGGGTGCCAGCGAACTGCTCGGCATGGAGGTATCGGGTGTGATCGCCGAGGTGGGCGACGACGTCAGCGGATGGTCGCCCGGGCAAGAAGTCTGCGCGTTGCTGGCCGGCGGCGGGTACGCCGAATACGTCGCTGTTCCCGCCGGGCAGATCCTGCCTATCCCCGACGGCGTCGAACTGCACGACGCCGCCGCCCTACCGGAAGTCGCGTGCACGGTCTGGTCGAACCTGGTGTTGACGGCTCACCTCGGCGAGGGCCAGTTAATCCTGATTCACGGCGGGGCCAGCGGCGTGGGCAGCCACGCCATCCAGATCGCCCGCGCACTGGGCGCCCGGGTCGCGATCACCGCGGGATCACCGGCCAAGCTCGAACTCTGCCGCGAACTGGGCGCCGAGATCACGATCGCCTACCACGACGAAGATTTCGTCGTGCGGGTGGCCGAGGCCAGCGACGGCGCGGGAGCCGACGTGATCCTGGACATCATCGGCGCCGCCTATTTGGACCGCAACCTCGATGCGCTGGCCAGTGACGGCCAACTGGTCATCATCGGCATGCAGGGCGGTGTCAAGGGCGAGCTCAACATCGGCAAGCTGATCGGCAAACGGACCCGGGTCATCGGAACGGCGCTGCGCGGCCGGCCCGTCGACGGCCCCCACGGCAAGAGCACCATCGTCGACGCGGTGACGACCTCGGTCTGGCCGATGATTGCCGACGGGCGCGTCCGGCCGGTCATCGGGGCACGCATGCCGATTCAGCAAGCCGCCGAGGCGCATCGCATGCTGTCGTCGGGGCGGGTGACCGGCAAGATCGTGCTCACCGTTGACTAGCGAGCAGACGCAAAGATTGCTCAGCCCAAAGATGCCAGCGCGCGTACCAATTGGTCGACCTCGGCCATCGTTGAATAGTGCGCCAGGCCGACGGTGACCGCGCCGCCGACATCGCTGACGCCGATCACGTCGAGCACGCGTGCGCCGACGTTCGAAATCGCCAGAATTCCGTTGTCCGCCAACCGCTGCACCACCCGCTCGGCGGGCACTTCGTGCAGCGCGAAGCTGACCACCGGTATCCGTGTCTCGGGCCGACCGATCACCACCACCAACGGCAGCGAGCGCAGCGAGGCCATCAGGTAGTCGAATATCCTGTCCATATATGAGCCGGCGGATTGCATTGACACAGAGAGTCTTTCGCGTCGCGTTCCGCGAGCCGACTCGTCGAGCGAGGCAAGGTATTCGATACTGGCGACCAAACCGGCCAACAGCCCGTACTGGTGTACGCCGACCTCCAGGCGTGCCGGCCCGGTGGCGTGCGAGTTCGTCGATACCGAGCCGAACGAATCAATCAGCGCGGGATCGCGAAACACCAACGCCCCGATGGGCGGACCGCCCCACCCGACGGCGTTGACCGCGACCACGTCGGCGTCGATGTCGTCGATGTCGATCAACCGGTACGGCGCGGCCGCGGAGTGGTCGACGACGACCAGGCCGCCGATGTCATGGATCAACTTCGTCACCGGTCGCAGGTCGGTGACGGTGCCCAGGGTTCCCGACGCCGAGGTGACGGCGACCAGACGCGTCGGCTTGCTGATCAGGCTCTCCCACTGCCAGGTCGGCAGCTCGCCGGACTCGATGTCGACCTCAGCCCATTTCACTTTGGCGCCGAATCGATTTGCTGCGCGCAGCCATGGGGCAATATTCGCCTCGTCGTCCAGTCGAGTGACGATCACCTCGTAACCCAAACCGGTCCGAGACGCCGACGCATCAGCCAACGACGACAGCAAAACCGCACGGTCGGCGCCCAGCACCACCGCGTGCGGATCGGCGTTGACCAGATCGGCCACCGCCGCTCGCGCCGCCTCCAGCACGGCCGCGCTGCGGCGCGCCGAAGGATGCGGACCGACCGCGCTGGGAAAAGAACCGCGGAACGCTGTGGACACCGTGGTGCCCACCGAGTCGGGGATCAGCATCCCCCACGGCGCGTCGAAATGCACCCAACCGTCACCCAGCGACGGGTGTAGTCCGCGCACCCGGGCGACGTCGTAAGCCATGCCAGCCACCTTAGAGTCCCGCGCGATTCGGCAAACCGTGACGGTAGCGGGGCGGCCAGACACGTCCCCCACCATCGAAAGCCGGGTCACCCGGCCAGCCATACTAGTGCAGTGGGGTTGACGTTCGGAATTCTGATTGCACTGTTGTTGCTGATCGCGCCGGGGGCCATCGTCGCGCGCAGCACTCAGCTAACTTGGCCGATCACCGTGGCGGTTGCCCCTACGCTGACCTACGGGGTGGTCGCGCTCGCTATCATCCCGTTCGGCGCGCTCGG
>NZ_JBOHHI010000092.1:0-7318 GCF_050700595.1 Mycobacterium sp. | reverse complement strand
GTTAGCCGGCCACCCCGGGTGGGCCGGCTAACCGTGCGTGTCAGGGCAGTGCGGAAAGCGGTATAAGCAACGGGTTGCTGGGCGCGGCCGACGCCACGCCCGGAGCTGATACGGCAGGCGGGCCCGGTTGGATGCCGTGCGGGACACCGCCCGGCGTGAGCGACGCCAAGTCGCCGGGCAGCGACATCTGCTGCGGCAGCGGCACCGGCATGAACGGCAACTGCGGCAGGTCGACCTGCGCCGACGGCACCAGTTGCGCCGGTCCGGTCGCCGTCGGGCTCAGCCCGGGAATGCCCGCCGGAGCGGCGGGGGTTGCGCCGGGAAGCAACGAGTTCGCGCCGGGAACTAGCGAGTTCGCGCCGGGAAGCAGCGAAGCCGGGCCGGGGAGCGGGGAGGCCGCGCCCGGCGTGGCTGCGGACGGCGGGAGGTGCGGTGGCTGCAGCGCCACACCGGCCAGCGGCGGCGGCGTGGCGGGCGCCGGCGGCTTGGCTCCGAGGGCCGTCGCGAGGCTCTGGAGCATCTGTGGCGCATTGGCGGCGGCGTTGACGAGTTGTTGCCCCATGTTGGGGACCGGCACCGGCGGCGCCGGATCGGCGTGGGCTGTACCCAACAAACCGCCGGAAACTAGTGCGGCCGACGAACCGGCTACGACGGCCGTGGCGCGGAACAACGTCCAGATGGTTGGCATGGCTCTCCCTGTGTTTCGACGACGGGTCTCGCTCGATAGTTCGCGCGATACTGAAGTGACTCAAGTGACACGTGTGGCGGTTATTTAATCGTTACGCAGCCGAGCGGTCACGGTGACCGCGAGCGCTGCCGGTAGCCGTCGTAACCCGCAGTCACCGAGGCCTCGCTAAAGTCGGACAGATAGACACGACCTCGGCCGCTCCGGCGGCAGCTACCACCCGCCGGCGGGCGATTTGGCGGACCGCTGCCGGGCCGGTGCTACTGGTCTTGAGCGTCGCGGCGCGGTTGGCCTGGACCTACCTGGCGCCCAACGGCGCCAACTTCGTCGACCTGCACGTCTATATCGGCGGTGCAGCCGCGATCGACCACCCCGGCACCCTGTACAGCTACGTCTACGCCGACCAGACGCCGGATTTCCCGCTGCCGTTCACCTACCCGCCGTTCGCGGCGGTCGTGTTCTACCCGCTGCACCTGCTGCCGTTCGGCCTGGTTGCGTTCTGCTGGCAGATCGGGACGATGGCGGCCCTGTACGGGGTGGTGCGGATCAGCCAGCGCCTGCTCGGCGTCCCGGCCGGTGCAGGCCACCGCGTTGCGATGGTGTGGACCGCGGTCGCAATCTGGCTCGAGCCGCTGCGCGGCACCTTCGACTACGGGCAGGTCAACGTAATACTGGTGCTGGCCGGCCTGTGGGCGGTCTACACCACGCGGTGGTGGTTATCCGGTCTGCTGGTCGGCTTGGCGGCGGGTGTGAAGCTGACGCCGGCGATCACCGGCCTCTATTTCGTCGGTGTCCGGCGCTGGGCCGCCGCGGTGTTCTCGGCCGTCGTCTTCTGCGTCACCGTCGCATTGTCGGCGCTGGTCGTCGGCGATCAGGCCCGCTACTACTTCACCGACCTGATCCGCGACACCAACCGGGTGGGGCCGATCTGTACGACGTTCAACCAGTCCTGGCGCGGCGGTATCTGTCGGATCTTCGGCCATGACTCCGGCCATAGCCCGCTGGTGCTGGCCGCAATCGCGATCACCGCGATACTGGCACTCCTGGCCTGGCGGGCACTGAACACCCACGCCGACACCGACCGCCTCGGCCTGCTGTTGGTGGTCGAATTGTTCGGGCTGCTGCTCTCGCCGATTTCGTGGACACATCACTGGGTGTGGCTGGTGCCGTTGATGATCTGGCTGATTCATGGGCCGCTGTGCAAACGCCGCGGCGCGCAGATCCTCGGCTGGGGGTGGCTGGCGCTGACCATCGTCGGCGTGCCCTGGCTGCTCAGCTTCGCCCAGCCGACGATCTGGCAGAGCAGCCGGCCGTGGTATCTGGCCTGGGGCGGGCTCGTCTACATCGTGGCGACGCTGGCGACCCTGGCCTGGATCGCGGCGACCGCGCGTCGAGGATCGAAAGCAGCTACTGCCCGATGATCCCGTCGATATCGCGGGCCATCGCGATGTCGTTTTGCGTGATCCCGCCCGCAGAGTGCGTCACCAACGCGAAAGTCACCGTACGCCAACGGATATCGATGTCCGGGTGGTGATCTTTGGCTTCCGCGTGCTCGGCTACCCGGCGTACGGCGTCGATGCCGGCAAGGAAGGACGGGAACTTGATCGATCGGCGCACCGCGCCCTCGGCACGTTTCCAGCCGTTGAGTTCGGGCAGCGCGGCGTCGACTTGCTCATCGGTTAACACAGCCATACCTCGACGGTATACCGTCACTCGCCATGCCGAACCAGATCGTTGTCGCCGGAGCCGTCATCTGCGACTGCACGGTTCTGGTGGCGCAACGCCGCAGGCCGCCGGAATTGGCCGGCTGCTGGGAACTGCCCGGCGGCAAGGTAGCACCCGGTGAAACCGAGTCCGACGCGCTTACCAGGGAACTGGCCGAGGAACTCGGTGTTGCCATCGAGGTCCGGGAACGACTGGGTGACGACATTGCGCTGAACCCCACAACGACGCTGCGGGCATACCGGGTGAGCCTGCTCGGCGGAGTACCACACCCGCACGACCACAGCGCACTGCGTTGGGTGACGGCGGCCGAGCTACCCGATCTCGATTGGGTGCCCGCCGACCGGGGTTGGCTCCCGGCATTGACCCGGGCGCTCGGAACGCGATGAGCCGGACGGTAATTCACTGCGCACAGCAATTTCCCAGAAAAGAGACAGCATTCTCAACGCGCAAAGCGCCGTCACATGATTTTAATAAAGCCATCGGAACATTAACTTTCACATGTGATGTCGGTAGCTTTCCGGATGGTTTCCTGTGACATGTGGGCACCGCGACCAGGCACGATGCCGGTACGCGCCGAGGCGGCAATTCGGCGTCGGTTACTAACAGGGTCTCGACTGCCCGCGTGGTCGCTTCGACCGCTGCCACCTATGCTGGTGGCCGGTTGCTGACCAATGTGGGGGCCGCCGACGGTGATGGCCACACCGGGCCTGGTCGGAGGGGTCGGCGAGATCGCCGTCGAGTCGCTGACCAATCCCGGAGGCACGACAACAGAGCAGCACGCGTGGGGCCCGGCGACGAGGCGCGCCGCAACTGATAAGGAGGTCCGGTCCTTGACTGTCACGCCCCGCGTCGGCGGCTCTCTCGAGGAGTTGTTGGAGCGCAGCGGCCGCTTCTTCACGCCCGGCGAGTTCTCCGCCGACCTGCGCACGGTCACCCGGCGCGGCGGCCGCGAGGCCGACGTGTTCTATCGGGACCGGTGGAGCCACGACAAGGTGGTGCGCTCGACGCACGGGGTCAATTGCACCGGGTCGTGCTCGTGGAAGATCTACGTCAAAGACGGCATCATCACCTGGGAAACCCAGCAGACCGACTACCCGTCGGTGGGTCCGGACCGGCCGGAGTACGAGCCCCGCGGTTGTCCCCGCGGCGCGTCGTTCTCCTGGTACAGCTATTCGCCGACCCGAGTGCGCTATCCGTACGCGCGAGGCCTGCTCGTCGAAATGTATCGGGAAGCCAAGTCCCGACTCGGCGATCCGGTGCTGGCCTGGGCCGACATCCAGGCCGATCCCGAGCGCCGGCGCCGTTATCAGCGGGCCCGCGGCAAGGGTGGACTTGTTCGAATTACCTGGGCCGAAGCCACCGAGATAATCGCCGCGGCCCACGTGCACACCATCAAGACCTATGGCCCGGACCGGGTCGCCGGCTTCTCACCGATCCCGGCCATGTCGATGGTCTCGTATGCCGCCGGCTCGCGGTTCTTCGAGCTGATCGGCGGCGCCATGACGTCGTTCTACGACTGGTACGCCGACCTTCCGGTGGCCTCGCCTCAGGTGTTCGGCGACCAGACCGATGTGCCGGAGTCCGGGGATTGGTGGGACGCAGCGTATTTGATGATGTGGGGCTCCAACGTCCCGATCACCCGGACCCCCGACGCGCACTGGATGGCCGAGGCTCGTTACCGCGGTACCAAGGTGGTGACAGTGAGCCCCGACTACGCCGACAACACCAAGTTCGCCGACGAGTGGATGGCGTGCGCTGCCGGTACCGACGGGGCGCTGGCCATGGCGATGGGCCACGTGATTCTCTCGGAATGCTATGTCCAAAAGCAGGTTCCGTTCTTCGTCGACTATGTGCGCCGCTACACCGACCTGCCGTTCCTGATCAAGCTGGAAGAACGCGGCGACACATTGGTGCCGGGAAAGAACCTCACCGCAGCGGATATCGGCGGAGGCGTGGGGACCGTAGAAAACTCACGGCTCAAGCCCGCGTTGTTGGACGAAGCCACCGGCAAGGTCGTCATACCTTACGGCTCATTGGGATTCCGTTACGGCGAAGACGGTGTCGGCAAGTGGAACCTGGACCTCGGTGATGTCCTACCGGCGCTCAGCGTAGAGTGCGCGCAGGCCGTCGACGGCGATCACGAGACCGCGCTGGTACATCTGCCGAGTTTCGACACCATCAACGGCGAGGGCACGACCGTGGCACGCGGTGTGCCGGTGCGTCGTGTCGGTAAGCACCTGGTGTGCACGGTATTCGACCTGATGCTCGCCCAGTACGGGGTGGCGCGCCCCGGGTTGCCCGGCGAATGGCCCACCGGCTACGACGATCCCACCCGGGCTAACACACCGGCCTGGCAGGAGGCCATCACCGGGGTGTCAGCCGGCCAAACCATTCGTGTCGCCAGGGAATTCGCCCGCAGCGCCGAGGAATCCGG
The DNA here is from genome assembly GCF_050700595.1 of Mycobacterium sp. Classification (GTDB taxonomy): domain Bacteria; phylum Actinomycetota; class Actinomycetes; order Mycobacteriales; family Mycobacteriaceae; genus Mycobacterium. The sequence goes on along the minus strand of NZ_JBOHHI010000092.1, from coordinate 2,474 downwards.
CGGCCGCTCGATGATCATCATGGGCAGCGGAATCTGTCAATGGTTTCACGGTGACGTCATCTACCGCGCCGTGCTGGCGCTGCTGATGCTGACCGGGTCGATGGGACGCAACGGCGGCGGGTGGGCCCATTACGTCGGCCAGGAGAAGGTGCGTCCGCTCACCGGCTGGCAAACGATGGCGATGGCCACCGACTGGGTGCGGCCGCCGCGGCAGGTGCCCGGTGCGTCGTATTGGTATGCGCACACCGACCAATGGCGCTACGACGGCTACGGCGCGGACAAGTTGACCAGCCCGCTGGGCCGCGGCCGGTTCGACGGCAAGCACACGATGGACCTGTTGGCCTCGGCGACGGCGATGGGCTGGAGCCCGTTTTATCCGCAGTTCGATAAGTCCAGTCTCGACGTCGCCGACGAGGCCCAAGCCATGGGCCGCGATATCGACGAATATGTCGCCGAACAACTTGCGCAGCGCAAGCTCAAGCTGGCCGTGACCGATCCCGACAACCCGGCCAACTGGCCGCGGGTGCTCAGTGTCTGGCGCGCCAACCTGATCGGCTCGTCGGGTAAGGGCGGCGAGTATTTCCTGAAGCACCTGCTGGGCACCGACTCGAACGTGCTGGGCGAGCCGCCCCGCGACGGGGTGCGGCCGGCCGACGTCGCCTTCGACACCGAGATTCCGGAGGGCAAGCTCGATCTACTGATGTCGATCGACTTCCGGATGACCTCCACGACGCTGGTGTCGGATCTGGTGTTGCCGGCGGCGACCTGGTACGAGAAGGCCGACCTGTCCAGCACCGACATGCACCCCTTCGTACACTCGTTCACCGCGGCGACCGACCCGCCGTGGGAAACCCGCAGCGACTACGACGCATTCGGCGCGATCGCCCGCGCATTCTCCGCGATGGCCAAACGTCATCTGGGCACCCGCACCGACGTGGTGCTCACCGCCTTGCAGCACGACACCCCGGACGCGATGGCCTATCCGGACGGCACCGAACGTGACTGGCTGCACACCGGTGAGGTTCCGGTACCAGGCAAGACGATGGCCAAACTGACCGTGGTGGAACGCGACTACACCGCGATCTACGACAAGTGGCAGACGCTGGGTCCGCTGGTCGACAAATTCGGGTTGACCGTCAAGGGCTACACCGTGCACCCGCACCAAGAAGTCAAGGAACTGGCCGCGAAGTTCGGGGTGATGAATTCCGGTGCCGGCCAGGGCCGCCCGGCGATCACCACGGCTGCGCGGATGGCCGACGTCGTGCTGCTGCTGTCCGGGACGACCAACGGCCGACTCGCCGTGGAGGGATTCCGCGAACTGGAGAAGCGCACCGGTCAGCAGCTGGCGCACCTGGCCGAGGGCAACGAAGAAAAGCGCATCACCTACGCCGACACCCAGGCCCGGCCGGTCCCGGTGATAACCAGCCCGGAATGGTCGGGCAGCGAAACCGGCGGCCGTCGCTATGCACCGTTCACCGTCAACATCGAGAACCTCAAGCCATTCCACACGCTGACCGGACGGATGCACTTTTATCTGGCCCACGATTGGGTCGAGGAACTGGGCGAACATCTGCCGGTGTTCCGCCCGCCGCTGGACATGACGCGGCTCTACGGCGCGCCGCCACTGGGTGAGACCGCCGACGGCATCGGTTTGACCGTGCGGTATCTGACCCCGCACTCCAAATGGTCGTTCCACTCCACCTATCAGGACAACCTGTACATGCTGTCGCTGTCCCGCGGTGGTCCGACGATGTGGATGAGCCCGGGCGATGCGGCGAAAATCGGGGTGCGCGACAACGATTGGGTCGAGGCCGTTAACACCAACGGCGTCTTCGTGTGCCGCGCCATCGTGTCGCAGCGGATGCCGGACGGCGTGGTGTTCGTCTACCACGTGGCCGAACGCACCATCGACACACCGCGTGCCGAGACCACCGGTAAACGCGGCGGCAACCACAACGCCCTGACCCGGGTGCGAATCAAACCCAGCCACCTGGCAGGCGGATACGGCCAGCACGCATTCGCGTTCAACTACATGGGCCCGACCGGCAACCAGCGCGACGAGGTGACCGTGGTGCGCCGTCGCAGCCAGGAGGTCAAATACTGATGAGGGTCATGGCACAGATGGCGATGGTGATGAACCTCGACAAGTGCATCGGCTGCCACACCTGCTCGGTCACCTGCAAACAGGCCTGGACCAACCGGGCCGGCACCGAGTACGTGTGGTTCAACAACGTCGAAACACGTCCGGGCCAAGGCTATCCGCGAACTTACGAGGATCAGGAGCGCTGGCGCGGCGGATGGGTGCGCGACAAGAAGGGCCGGCTGCGGTTGCGCGATGGCGGCCGGTTTTCCAAGCTGCTGCGGATTTTCGCCAACCCCAGGCTGCCCGGCATCAACGACTATTACGAGCCGTGGACCTACGACTACGAGAACCTCACCTCGGCGCCGCTGGGCGACACGTTCCCGGTCGCGCA
>NZ_JBOHHI010000091.1:0-5011 GCF_050700595.1 Mycobacterium sp. | reverse complement strand
GCTGGGCAGGTCCGGGTTGTAGAAGATCGACAGCAGCTTGCGCAGCCGCCCGCCCGCCTTGAGCTGCAGTCGCCCCTTGCGGTCCAGCGTCCAGCCGCCGTGCCACTGCTCCTGGTCCTCGTAGCGTGTCGGGTAGCCGATGCCCGGCTTGGTTTCGACGTTGTTGAAGTAGACGTACTCGGTTCCGGGACGGTTGGTCCACACCTGCTTGCAGGTGACCGTGCAGGTGTGGCAGCCGATGCACTTGTCCAGGTTCATCACCATGGCCACGTGGGCCATGACTCTCATCGGTACTGCACCTCCTGGGAACGGCGGCGGATGACGGTGATCTCGTCACGCTGGCTTCCGGTGGTGCCGTGGTAGTTGAAGCCGAACGACAGCTGCGCATAACCACCGATCATGTGTGTCGCCTTGATCACCAGCCTGGTCAGTGCGTTGTCGCCGCCACCGGGTAGTTGGGACACCTCCGAGACCGGTGTCATCAGGTGCCGGTCCATGGTGTGGTACATGAACACGGTGCCCTTGGGCATCCGGTGGGTGACCACGGCCCGGCAGGTCACCACGCCGTTGCGGTTGTAGGACTCGATCCAGTCGTTGTCGGCGACACCGATCGCGGCCGCATCGGCCTGGCTCATCCAGATCACCGGCCCACCGCGGAACAGCCGCAACATATGCAGGTTGTCCTGGTACTCGGAGTGAATCGACCACTTCGAGTGCGGGGTGAGATAACGCACCGTGATCTCCGGCCGGCCGTCCTCGGGCAGCCCCTGCTCGCCGAAGTGCCGGATGTAGTTCAGCGGCGGACGGTAGACCGGCAGCCACTCGCCGTACTCGGCGATCCAGTCGTGGTCGAGGAAGAAATGCATCCGGCCGGTCAGCGTGTGCCAGGGTTTCTTGCGTTCGACGTTGACCACGAACGGCGAGTAGCGCCGTCCCCCCTTCTCGCTGCCGGACCACTCCGGTGAGGTGATCACCGACCGGGGCTGAACCTGAATGTCTTCGAAGGTGATTCGTTCACCGGAGCGTTCCTCGGCCAGGTCGGCCAGCCTCACGCCGGTGCGCTCCTCCAGCGCCTGCCACCCCTGCATGGCGACTCTGCCGTTGGTGGTACCCGACAGCGCCAGGATGGCATCCGCCATGTGGATGTCGCGGGCCAACGATGGGCGGCCGTCGACTGCTGATCCCGGACGGCCGCGCACGATGCCGTTCTGCCGGCGGAGCCAGTCGACCGCCGTGGTGGGTTTCCAGCTGACGGTTTTGACCGTGGTGCCCACCGTTTCGACCAGCGGGCCAAGTGCAGCCATCTTTTCCGCTACCGCGCCGTAGTCCCGTTCGATCGCCACCAGGCGCGGCATGGTCACTCCGGGAACCGGGTCGCATTCGCCGCGCCGCCAGTCTCGTACCACGCCGCCGGGCTGGGCCAGCTCGTCGGCCGTGTCGTGGGTCAGCGGCGCCGCGATCACGTCGGTGCGGGTGCCCAGATGCTTGGCCGCGAGCCGGGAGAAGTCGCGGGCGATGGTGGCGAACGTGTCGAAGTCCGTTCGGGCGTCCCACGGCGGGGGGATGGCGGGATTGAACGGGTGAACGAACGGGTGCATATCCGTGGTCGAGATGTCGTACTTCTCGTACCAGGTGGCCGCCGGCAAGATGATGTCGGAGTAGCTGCAGGTGCTGGTCATCCTGAAGTCGACGGTGGTGACCAGGTCGAGCTTGCCGTGCGGCGCCTCGTCGCGCCAGCGCACCTCGGCCGGTCGGTAGTGCTCGGGTGTCTCTGCGGCGCGTACCGCGTTGTGGGTACCCAGCAGATGCCGCATGAAGTACTCCATGCCCTTACCCGACGATCCCAGCAGGTTCGCCCGCCACACCGTCAGCACCCGGGGGAAGTTCACCGGGTTGTCGGGATCCTCCCCGGCGAAGCGCAGCCGGTCCGCCTTGAGTTCGTCGACCACATAGTCGGCGACGCTCTTGCCGGCTGCGGCCGCGGCATCCGCCAGGTCCAGCGGATTGCGGTCGAAGGTCGGATACGACGGCGCCCACCCCAGCCGCGACGACTGGGCCATCGCGTCGACCATCGTTCTGCCCCGGAACAGACCGCGGCCCAGCGGGCTGGCCAGCTCGTCGGCGCCGAACCGTTCGTAGCGCCACTGGTCGGTGTGCAGATAAAAGAACGACGTGCCGGTCATGTGCCGGGTCGGGCGTTGCCAATCCAGCGCGAAAGCCATCTGCTGCCACCCTGTGAGCGGGCGTACCTTCTCCTGCCCGACGTAGTGCGCCCAGCCACCGCCGTTGACGCCCTGGCAGCCGCACAGCATCGTCAGCGTGAAGAAGGTGCGGTAGATCTGGTCGGAGTGGAACCAGTGGTTGGTGCCCGCGCCCATCGCGATCATCGACCGGCCTTTGGAAAGCTCTGCGCTGCGGGCGAATTCACGCCCCACCCGCGCGGCGGCAGCAGCCGGCACCGACGTGATCGCCTCCTGCCACGCCGGCGTGTAGGGCTGGCTCGCGTCGTCGTAGCCGGTCGGCCACTCACCCGGAAGCCCGTCCCGGGGTACCGCGTAGTGCGCCATCAGCAGGTCGAACACCGTTGTCACCAACCGATCGCCCAGCCGCAGCACCGGAACGCCCCGGCGGATGACGCCGCCGCCCTCCGTCTCGCCGATGTCGAAGCGCGGCAGGTCGACCGCGACCGTGTCCGGGTATCTGCCGTGCAGGGTCAGCAGCGGATCGACATCACCGAGTTCGAGATTCCACTTGCCCTTGCCCGCCTCGCCGTAGTGGTCGGCGATGGTGCCGTTGGGCACCACCGGCTGTCCGGTCACCGAGTCCAGCACCATCGTCTGGTGTGCTGCGCGCTCGTCGTTGCTGCCCAGGTCCGCTGCGGTAAGGAACCGGTCCGGGACATAGGCGTCTTCACGTTCGCAGAGTGTCACCAGGAACGGCAGGTCGGTGTAGGTCTTCACATACTGCTGGAAGTACGGCACCTGGCGGTCGCGGAAGAACTCGGACAGCACCACATGGCCCATCGCCATCGCCAGCGCGCCGTCGGTGCCCGGCGCGGCCGCCAGCCAGTCGTCGGCGAACTTGGTGTGGTCGGAGTAGTCGGGGCTGACCACGACGACCTTCTGCCCTCGGTAGCGAGCCTCGACCATGAAGTGCGCGTCGGGGGTGCGGGTGATCGGCAGGTTGGTACCCCAGATGATCAGGTATGCGGCGTTCCACCAGTCACCGGACTCCGGCACATCGGTCTGGTCGCCGTAAACCTGTGGCGACGCCACCGGCATGTCGGCGTACCAGTCGTAGAAGGACAGGATCGTCCCGCCGATCATCGACAGGAACCGGGTGCCCGCGGCGTAGGAGACCTGTGACATCGCCGGGATCGGCGAGAAGCCGACCACCCGGTCCGGTCCGTAGGCCTTGATGGTGTGCACGTGCGCGGCCGCGATCAGTTCGCTGACCTCGTCCCAGCTCGAGCGCAAGAACCCGCCCTTGCCGCGGGCCTGCCTGTAGCTGGCCGCGCGCTCCGGGTCACCGATGATCTCCGCCCAGGCGTCGACCGGATCGTCCAACCGCGCCCGCGTTTCCCGCCACATGTGCAGCAGCGGCTCACGGATGTAGGGGTAGCGCACCCGCGCCGGCGAGTAGGTATACCAGGAGAACGACGCGCCCCGCGGGCAGCCGCGCGGTTCGTATTCGGGGCTATCCGGACCGACCGACGGGTAGTCGGTCGCCTGGGTCTCCCAGGCGATAATGCCTTCCTTGACGAAGACCTTCCATGAGCATGACCCGGTGCAGTTCACCCCGTGGGTTGAGCGCACCTCCTTGCCGTGCCGCCACCGTTCCCGGTAGAACTCCTCGGCACCGCGGCCACCACGGCGGTGTACCTCGCGGTGGTCAGGCGTGGGCGTGCCCGCGGTGAAGAACTGCGCCTTGCGCAGCAATGCCTCGACGGGTTCCCCGCCCGGCAGCAGCGGTGCCAGCAATGCGCGCGGCTCCTGCCCTGCGGTGTGCTCTTCGCTCGCTGTCGGTCCAGAGTTGATTGCTGTCAACTCGCTCACCCCGGTTCTCTCGCGCATCGCAACACGCCGATTCGAGGGATCGACGCCGGCAACATTCCCGGTCCGACGGTAGATCCCGAGCGTTCGGGCTGTTGGATGCTGCTTCGATACCGCCGAATACACCCGCCCTTCTTGGTATACCACTGGTTACGGCCGGGTGACATCCGGCTTGCCGATCATTTCTACACATTGTGTATGTAAAAATTCGCTACCTTGCTTGCCGGCGGCGACGGCGCTCAGGAGCCCGCCGGGGCGTCCGGGAGCTGTTGATGAGTCGCGATCGCAAGCCGGTTCCAGACGTTGATCGTGGCGATAGCCATAAGCAGGTGAACGATTCCGGTTTCGTCGAAATGGGCGGCGACGTCGCGCCAGACCGAGTCGGGCACGCCCGCGTCGGCGACGCGGGTGATCGCTTCGGTGAAGGCGAATGCCGCGCGCTCCGTCTCGGTGAACAACTCGGGTGCTTCGCGCCACGCCGAGAGCACATCGAGGCGTCGCTGGTCCTCACCGGCCTTGCGGGCATCGCGGTTGTGCATGTCCAGACAGAATGCGCACCCGTTGAGCTGCGAGGCACGGATCTTGACCAGTTCGTACAGTCCCGGATCCAGACCGCTGTTGCGTACATACCGCTCCATACCCAGGACAGCCTGATAGGCCTCACGGTCGACGCTGTGCACGTCGAGGCGCTGGTGCCCAGTACCCATTTGCGTCTCCTTCTTGTCAGGCGCCAATTCCCTACGGCGCGCCGCGATTACGGGCGCGGTGGGGTGGTACATAATCCCATGACTCGTCGGCCGAAAGTCAGCCGTGCGTAACCCGTAGCATTTCGGCCAGGCTGGACAGCTTGACCCGCGGCCGTCCGTGCGGCTCGCCGGCGGAGCGCTCGTACTCGTCGAGTAGCTTCCAGTGCGCGCTTGTGACGAGCTGCGGCTGGCGCGAGGCCAGCCACTCGGCGA
>NZ_JBOHHI010000090.1:0-10426 GCF_050700595.1 Mycobacterium sp. | reverse complement strand
CGAGTTGGTCTCCGCGACCACCTTGGAGATGGCGGTGGTGTCGACGACCACACCGTCCAGACCCTTGTGGATCTCAGCGGTCGCGTTCATCGGCTACCTCCTTTCAGTGTGAAGTTGAAGATGTCGTTGTCGAACTGGTTGTAGTCGGCGTAACGCAGTAGCTCGTAGAGCCGACTGCGATGCTGCATCTGGTCCAGAAGGCCGGATTGTGTGCCCGCCGAGTCGATTTCGCGTAGGCCCGCCTCGACGGCGAACATCGCCAGCCGCAGTGTTGTGACCGGGTAGATGACGACGTTGTAGCCGATGTCGGACAATTGCCGCACGCTCAGCAGCGGCGACTTACCGAACTCGGTCATGTTGGCCAGCAACGGGATATCCACCGCCGCCCGGAACCGCTCGAACTCGCCCGCATCGGTCAGCGCCTCGGTGAAGATCATGTCGGCGCCCGCGTCGGCGTAGGCGCGCGCCCGGCCGATCGCGTCCGCCACGCCCTCGATCCCGGCGGCGTCGGTGCGGGCGCAGACGACGAAGTTGGGATCCCGGCGCGCGGCCACCGCCGCGCGTATCCGCTTGGCCATCTCCTGAGTCGGGACAACGGCCTTGCCGTCGAGATGCCCGCACCGCTTCGGGTTGACCTGGTCTTCGAGGTGGCAGCCGGCCAGTCCGGCGTCCTCCAGGACGGTGACGGTGCGCGCCGCGTTCATCGGCTCACCGAATCCGGTGTCGGCGTCGAGCAGGGTGGGCAGGTCGGTGACCGCGGCGATCTGCTCCCCACGGGCCGTCACCTCCGTCAGCGTGGTCAAACCGATATCGGGCAACCCGAGGTCGGCCGACAACACGGCGCCGGAGACGTAGACCCCCTCGAAACCGATCTCGGCGACGAGCTTCGCTACCAGCGGTGTGAACGCACCCGGAAAGCGTTGCAACCGACCGGAGTCCAGCCCGGCCCGAAACGCCACTCGTTTGTCGGTGGGACTCGTCGTCGCGCCCAGTAGCCCGGTCACCGGAAGATCCCCGACGGAATGGTCGGCGCTTTGTCCAGCATCTCGGGCACCACCCGCACGTTCAGCGCGCCCAGCGCGCCGCCTTTCAGGTCGCTGACACGCTCGACGGCATCCAGGAACCGTTGCCGTTCGGCGGCTTCCACCACACCGTCGGCGAGCTCGGTGAACTTGCCGACGTACTGTTGGCGCCCGAACGGCCGCGCGCCCAGCGGATGCGCATCGGCGACGGCCAGCTCATCGGTGATCACCTCGCCGCTTTTGAGCGTCACCTCCGCGCGTGCCCCGAATGCATTCTCGGCCGGGTCGGTCGAGTGGTAGCGGCGGGTCCACTCCGGGTCCTCGACGGTCGAGATCTTGCGCCACAACTCGACCGTGTCGGTCCGGTGCGCACGCTCGGGCGCATAGGAGCGCTCGTGGTGCCAGGTGCCGTCTTGCAGAGCGACGGCGAAGATGTAGGGCAGCGAATGGTCGAGGGTTTCCCGCGAGGCATCGGGATCAAACTTCTGCGGGTCCCCCGAGCCCGTTCCGATCACCACATGGGTGTGGTGACTGGTGTGCAGCACGATCGACGCGACCTGACCGAGGTCACCGATGCGCTCACGCAGACGGCGGGCCAGGTCGATCGGAGCCTGGCTCTGATACTCCGCGGAATGCTCCTTGGTGTAGCTGTCCAGGATGGCGCGCTTGGGCTCGCCCGGGGCGGGCAACGGCACCTGGTAGGTGTGCCCGGGACCCGACAGCAGCCAGGCGATGACACCGTCCTCACCCTCCCAGATCGGTGCCGGCGAACCCTCGCCGCGCAGCGCCCGGTCGACGGCCTCGATGGCCACCGTGGCGGCGTGCGCCGGTGCAAACGCTTTCCAGCTGGAAATCGAACCCTTGCGGGATTGCCGGGTGGCCGTTGTGAGGTGCAGCGCCTGCCCGATCGCCTGGTAGATGGTGTCCACGTCAAGCCGCAGCATGGTGCCGAGCCCGGCCGCCACCGACGGTCCCAAATGGGCGACGTGGTCGATCTTGTGCTCGTGCAGGCAAATCCCGCGGACCAGGTCGATCTGGATCTCGTAGGCCGTCGCCACGCCACGGATCAGGTCGGCGCCGCGCACGCCGAGCTGCTGGGCGACCGCCACCAGCGGCGGGATGTTGTCGCCGGGGTGGGAGTACTCGGCGGCCAGAAACGTGTCGTGGAAGTCGAGTTCGCGCACAGCGACCCCGTTGGCCCAGGCCGCCCACTCCGCCGAGTAGGAGCCGTCCACGCCGAAGACGGTCGCCCCCGGCCGGGCCCGGTGTGCCAGCGCCTGCTCGCGCGCGACGGTGACCGGTCGCCGCAGCACCGACGCGGCACTGACCGCCGCGTTGTCGATCATCCGGTTGATCACCATCGCCTCGGTCTCGGGCGGCACGGGTACCGGATCGACCGCCACCTGCGCGATCTTGTAGGCGAGATGTTCGGCGCGCGGAAAGTCGTCGGCGCTGCGGTGGGTCCGAACGGAATGAATCAACATAATCCGCACACTACGCACCCGTCGCAGATGGTGAAAGTCCTCGCAAATGCGTAATTCTGCGTTCTCATCCTGGCCCCATTGCGAATATTGCGAATAGTGCTAGGAGTACCCTGTGTGCGGTGGCGAAGATGTTCTCCGGCGCCCGGCTGCGGCGGCTGCGCGAGGAACAGGGACTCACCCAGGCAGCGCTGGCCCGCACGCTGCAGCTGTCGACCAGCTACGTCAACCAGCTGGAGAACGACCAGCGCCCGATCACGGTGCCGGTGCTGCTGGCGCTCACCGAACGCTTCGATCTGCCGGCGCACTACTTCTCTCCCGATTCCGACGCCCGGCTTATCGCCGACCTGTCCGAGGTCTTCACCGCCGCGGCCGTCGAGAACATCAGCCGCACCAAGGTCGAGGAGTTGGTCGCCCGGATGCCCGAAGTCGGCCGCTCCCTGGTGGCCGTGCACCGCCGGCTGCGCGACGCCACCGAGGAACTGGAGGCATATCGGTCCCGCGCGACCACGGAGACGTCGCTGCCGCCCGAGCGCCCGATGCCGTTCGAGGAGGTGCGCGATTTCTTCTACGACCGCAACAACTACATCGGTGAGCTAGATGTCGCGGCCGAGCAGATGTCCGCGGAGAACGGGATGCGCATCGGTGGACTGGACGACCAGCTCTCGGCACTGTTGGCGAATTTCGGCATCACCGTGGTCGTCGACGCGGAGCTGACCGAAACCACCAAGCGCAGCTTCGACCCGGCGACTCAGGTGTTGCGGGTCGCACACTGGCTGTTACCGGGCCAGCGCGCGTTCCAGATCGCAACCCAGCTCGCACTGGTCAGCCAGTCCGAGCTGATTTCGGCCATCGTCGCCACCGACGGCCAGCTAAGTGACGAAGCCCGTGGTGTCGCCCGGATCGGGCTGGCGAACTACTTCGCCGGGGCATTTCTGCTGCCGTATCGCCAATTCCACCGGGCCGCGGAGGAATTGCGCTACGACGTCGACCTGCTCAGCCGCCGATTCGAGGTGGGCTTCGAAACGGTCTGCCACCGGCTGTCGACACTACAGCGCCCCGGCCTGCGTGGAGTGCCGTTTATTTTCGTCCGCACCGACAAGGCCGGCAACATCTCGAAACGCCAGTCGGCCACCGCGTTTCACTTCAGCCGGGTCGGGGGCAGCTGCCCGCTGTGGGTGGTGCACGACGCCTTCGCCCAGCCGGGACGGATCGTCACCCAGGTAGCGCAGATGCCCGACGGCCGCTCGTATTTCTGGGTGGCCAAGACCACCACTCCCGAAGGACGTGGATATCTCGGCCAGGACACAGGCTTCGCCATCGGCTTGGGCTGCGACCTGGCCCACGCAGACAAACTCGTCTACTCCACCGGCGTCGTGCTCGACGACCCGACCACCGCGGTCCCGATCGGAGCCGGCTGCAAGATCTGCAACCGCACGGCATGCGCGCAGCGCGCGTTTCCATACCTCGGCGGCCATGTCGTCGTCGACGAGGACACCGGCAGCAGCCTGCCCTACTCGCCACCGGGCTGCTCGCCGGACAGATCGACGCATTGGCCGAATCACACGGCGGATCAATCGAATTAGTTCAGCTAAGGGCACGGGGGAACCGGCACCGGGCAGAGTTTTGCCGGATCCGCATTTTGCACATCACGACCGGTGTAGTTTGCTGCTCGTGCCGAGCAGTGCAGAGGTCGACTATTGCGTGGTAGGTGCGGGATTCGCCGGTTTGACCGCCGCACTGCGGTTGAAACAGGCCGGTCGCTCGGTGACCCTGCTGGAGGCTCGTGACCGCGCCGGCGGGCGCACGTACACCGACGTCCTTGCGGACGGCTCATGGATCGACCGCGGCGGCGCCTGGATCGGACCGGGCCAGGATCGGATCTACGCGCTGATGGACGAATTCGGCGTGCCGGCCTACAAGCAGTACGTCGACGGCGAGTCGATGATGATCGTCGACGGCAAGCAGCACCGCTACGCCGGCGCAATCCCGTGGACGGTGAGCGCGTGGGCGACGACCAACCTCGGTGTCGGTCTGCTCAAGGTGCGGCAGATGTGCCGAGCGATTCCCCTGGAAGCGCCTTGGGAAGCGAGGAAGGCCGCCGAATGGGACCAGACCAGTTTGGCGGCATGGCTGGACAAGAATCTGTGGTCGGCGCAGGCCCGCGAGATGCTCGATATGGCCCTGGCCGGCCCCTACACCTCGGCCGCATCGGAGGTGTCGTTGCTGTGGATGCTCTACCAGATGGCGTCGGGCGGCGGGCCAGACTTCGTCGTATCGAACAAGGACGGCGCCCAGGATGCCCGCCCGGTCGGCGGGATGGGTGCGATCTACCGTTCGATGGCCGTCGCGCTCGGCGACGCGCTGCAGCTGTCACAGCCGGTGCGGCGCATCGCCCAGGACGCCGACGGCGTCACGGTCGAATCCGATGAGCTGAGCGTGCGCGCCCGGCGGGTGATCGTGGCCGTTCCGCTGGCGATCGCGAGCCAGATCGACTACCAGCCGATGTTGCCGATGGATCGATCGTTTTTGCATCAGCGGATGCCGAGCGGCGCGATCGTCAAGACCTCGGTCGTCTACGACGAGCCGTTCTGGCGCGCGGACGGCCTCTCCGGCACCACGGCAGCGCCGGGATCGCCGGCCACCCTGACCATCGACGCCTGCACCGACACCGGCACGCCGGGCGTCATGTGCGTGATCACCGAAGGTCCGGCCGCACGGCAGCTGGGACAGCTCGCCGACACCGATCGCAAGGCGGCGATAATCCGCGAGCTGGTTGACCGATTCGGCGAGCGGGCCGGGTCTCCCGTCGGCTACCACGAACAAAACTGGAGTATCGAGCGCTATTCGGGCGGCGGGATGCTCAGCCATGCCCCGACCGGCGTGTTGACCCAGTTCGGCAAGGCCTTGCGTGAGCCCTGCGGTCTGATCCACTGGGCGGGGACGGAGAGCTCCGCCGTCATGTGCGGATGGGTCGACGGCGCGGTGCGCTCCGGCGAGCGCGCGGCGGCCGAGGTGATGGCGCTCGAAACGGCCGCCGCGGGAACTACTGCGACTGCTTGACCTGCGGCCGGTAGAACATCAGCAGCTGACCGATCGCGCCGGCCAACCCGAGCAGCACTGCGATCAACAGGCCGGGCCAACCGTAGTACAGCCGCCCGAAGATCAGCCGATCCAGGCTGTATCCGCCCGGACCCACCGTCGTCACCGCGACGGCGGTGACCGCGAGCACCAGGACGTACTCCCAGCCCTCGTTGATGATGAAGAAGCCGTGCGGCCGGTGCACGGTCCACGCGGCGACGAACATCAGCGCGACAAAACCGGCCGCGGGAATCGGGGTGAGCAGGCCGGCGGCCAGCCCCAGTCCGGCACTGATCTCGGTGCTGGCCGCGACCACCGCCTGGAACGTGCCGGCCTTCATCCCGATGCTCTCGAACCAGCGCGCGGTCCCCGGAATCCGGCCGCCGCCGAAGAACTTGTTGTAGCCGTGCGCGGCGAGCGTCAGCCCCACCACAAGCCGCAGGATCAGCAAAATGACATCGTAGGCAGTAGTCATAGACGCCAACTTAGATCATGCGGCACCCGCGGCAATATGCCGCTTTCGGTCAGCGAATACTCGACCCGCGGCGGTACCTCCGCAAATACCTCACGATGGACGATTCCGTCGGACTCCAGCTCGCGCAGTTGTCGAGACAGAATTCGTTCACTGATTCCGCGCGTCTTGCGCCGCAATTCCGCGAACCGTTGGGCACCGTCGGTCATACCTCCGGATCAGCTACCCACTTGAAAGTACGTTCTTGTCCGGTACCAGGGTTCAACGTAGCGTCCAAAACGCCCGCGAACGACCCGCAAGGAGCCTGACATCAAAATCGCCATCATTGGAGCCGGGAATGTCGGAATCGCTCTGGGCACCGCGTGGCGCACACCATGGCAGGGCACCCGGCAGGCGGTGCAGAGCTGCGGTGACCTGTCCGGGAAGACGCTCGTCGACTGCACCAACCCGCTGACCGCCGACTTCGCCGGACTTGAGGTCGGGCTGACCACATCCGGCGCCGAACAGGTCGCGGAATGGGCGCCGGGCGCACGGGTCTGCAAAGCGATGAACCAGATCGGCGCGGCGATGATGGATGGGCCACAACTGTCCGGCCAACCGGTGATGTTCGTTTGCGGTGACGACGACGACGCCAAGTCGGCGACCACGGCGCTGGTCACCGAGCTCGGTTTCGAAGCCGTTGACGTCGGCGGCCTGACGCTGGCCAGGTTGCTCGAGCCGTATGCGCTGCTCTGGATCCATCTGGCCCTGTGGCGCGGGTTTGGCACGAACTTCGGCTTCGGGCTGCTGCGCGCCCGACCGGAGTTTGCCGGAAGGTAACCTCGGTGCGTGTCACGACGCGCGTCCGGTACGCCTGCCGTCCTGTTTTTGGACGGCAACGCGACGTGCCCGCCGGAGCTCTTGGGCCACAAGGGCTACGGAATCGACACCATGCGCGGCCACGGGCTGCCGGTGCCACCGGCGTTCTGCATCACCACCGCGGTGGGCGCCCGGTATCTGGCCGAACAGCGGCCGACGATGGATGCGATTTGGCACGACGTGCTTGACGGTCTGCGCGGGCTGGAAGCCGCAACCGCACGCACGTTCGGCCGGGGACCGCATCCGTTGCTGGTCAGCGTGCGCTCCGGGGCCGCGATGTCGATGCCCGGCATGATGGACACGGTGCTGGATCTGGGCATGTGCGACACCGTCGAACAGGCCCTGGCGGCGCAGGGCACCGCCACGTTCGCCCGCGACACCCGCCGGCGGTTCACCCGCTTGTATCGGCGCGTCGTCGCCGATACGGTGCCCGACGATCCGTACCTACAGCTGCGGGCAGCGATCGAGGCGGTCTTCGCGTCGTGGCAATCGCCGCGCGCCGCCGCCTACCGCGCTTACCACGGCCTCGATGACCACGGCGGCACCGCTGCGGTGGTACAGGCCATGGTGTTCGGCAATATGGCCACCAATTCCGGTGCCGGCGTGGTGTTTTCGCGGGACCCCCTGACCGGTGCTGACCACGAGTTCGGCGAGTGGCTGCTTGGCGGCCAGGGTGACGACGTGGTGTCCGGCACCGTCGACGTCGAATCGATCACCGCATTGCGCGACCGGCAACCGCGGATATACGACGAGCTCACGGCCGCCGTCCGCACGCTGGAACGACTTACCTCCGAGGTGCAGGAGGTCGAATTCACCGTCGAAGACGGCACGCTGTGGCTGCTGCAGACCCGGGCGGCCAAGCGCTCGGCGCAGGCGGCGGTGCGGTTGGCGCTGCACCTGCGCCGCGACGGACTGATCGACGACGCCGAGACCCTGCGGCGGGTGAGTCCGGCCCACGTCGAGGCGCTGTTGCAGCCGTCGCTGCAGCCGGAAACCGGGTTGGCGGCACCGCTTTTGGCTAAAGGTCTGCCTGCCAGCCCGGGTGTCGCCTCGGGACGGGCGTACACCGAGGTGGATGCGGCGGTGGAGGCCGCCGACAACGGGCGCGACGTCGTCTTGGTGCGCAACCACACCAGCCCCGAGGATATTCAGGGCATGTTGGTCGCCCGCGGCGTGGTCACCGAAACCGGCGGTGCCACCAGCCACGCGGCGGTGGTCAGCCGGGAGCTCGGCCGGGTGGCGGTAGTGGGCTGTGGCCCCGGGGTCGTGGAATCGCTGGCCGGCAGGCTGATCACCATCGACGGCAACGTGGGTGAGGTGCGCGACGGCGTCCTGCCGCTGAGCGCCTGGTCAGAGGAGGACACGCCGGAGCTGCGTGAGTTAACCGAGATCGCACGCCGGCTCAGCTCGCTGCGCGGGCACGCCGCTGATACCAGCCCGCTGATGACGATGCTGACCGCACTACGGCTGTCCGAGGATATATGAGCGAATTGACTGTGCTGCAGGCGGTTCGGCTGAAGAGCCGGGTTAGTCTGGCCGACCTGACGGGGACGTTGGGTGAGGATTCCGCCGACGTCGCCGGTACTGTCGATCACCTGACGCGGTCGGGCTTGTTGGTCGATGGCGCGGTCTTGCGGATCACCCCCGAGGGGCGCGGGCGGCTGGCTGAGTTGCTCACCCGGGAACGCGAGCATGCCGATACGGCCGCGCTGGCGGCCGTCTACGACGACTTTCGTTCGGTGAATGCCGAATTCAAGGCAGTGGTTACCGATTGGCAGGTCAAAGACGGCCAACCCAATACCCACGAAGACCGCTCCTACGATGCGGCGATCCTGGCCCGCCTCGACCGAGTGCATCAGCGAGTGGTGCCGATCATCGCCGCGGCGGCGGCGCAGCTGCCGAGGCTGGACCGGTACTCGGTCAAGTTGCAGTCGGCTTTCGACAGGCTTAACGCCGGTGACCTCGTCTGGTTGTCCCGGCCGATCATCGACTCCTACCACACCGTGTGGTTCGAGCTGCACGAAGAGCTGATACTCGTCGCGGGCCTGACTCGCGAGTCGGAAGCCGACGAGGCACAGTAGGTTTCGTCACAACTCCGCATCCAGCCGTCGCACATAGGCGTCGATGTCACCCACCGCGGATTCGGCCGCATGCACGCTGATCGCGACGGTGTCGCCGATGCCGTGTATGCCATGGGTCAGACCCATCGATGGCGACAACGCCGGATAGCCGGCGGTCAGCACCACGGGCGCGTCACCGAGGCGCAAGTCGGCGGGCCCTCGGTAGACGCTGGATACGACGGTGTTGCCGGACACCAGGTTTGGCCGCGCATTGACGTCGAACCGGGCGACACCCCAGCGCAGCAGCGGGGCGGGAACCGCAGCGAACGCCCGAGAGCCCGTGCGTGCTGCCCGGTGCTCAAACCGACGACGACCGTTGGCCAGGTCCGCGGCGATCCGTTCGATACGATCCGCTGGCGGCAGATCCGGATACAGACCGACGGTGACGTTGCCGAAGTGATTATGTGCTTGTCGGACACCGGGTTTAGCCATCGGCACTTCGGCTCCCAGCAAAGCCGCCGAATCGCCCAGATGCTTTGCGAGCGCGCTCGATATCGCTGCCAGCGCCGTGAGGGTGACCGTGGGGCCGGCCAGCTGTGTGCGCTGCCGCACCAATGTGCGCACGGTACGTGTCCCGGCCGGGCGGGTATTGGTCAACAGCAACGGCCGGGATCCGACCGGGTGGCCCAGCCGTCCGTTTTCGGTCTCTCGGAGCAGCTCACGGTGTGCGCGCGCCGCCGCCAGGGCGCGCCACGGCAGAAATCCCGCTGTCGTCGGGGTCACGTCGGGCACCGGTGTCGTCCGCCCGAACAGCCAACCCGCCAGCGCCGAGGCAAGCGCGCCGTCGGCCAGCGCGTGCGCGACCTGCAGGACCGCGACGGTGCCGGCGCCGCTGCTGCCCGGAATGCCGCGGATGGGCGCAAACAGGTGCAGCCGCCACGGTGTCCGACGGACGTCCAACTGATCGTCGGCGAGCCGCACCACGGCGTCCAGACAGCCGCACCAGCTGTCGTCGTCGAGCCGGTGGCGGCGCAGCTGCGTCGGTCCGAGCGACATCGGCACCCACCGCGGATAGGTCAACGCGGATCCGTCGTCGACCCGCATCACCAGATGCGGACAGGCCCGGGCCCGGAAGCGGACCTCCTCTATAGCGCGGTCGAAATCCGGCTCGCCGGCGAACGCGTAGAGCAGGAACTGGTCACTGGGGATCTTGGCCGACATCCAGTAGAACTGGGCGTCGACCGCCGCCATCCGGGCCGGCATGTCACCAGAGTAGGGCTGCTTCCCGGTTGTCCACAGTTGCGTCTTTATCCACAATGACGGTTTGCGTGTTGCCTCATGTCAAGATGCGCGCGTCGAGCTTCTGGTTGCCTCATTTGAGGGTGCGCGCGTAGCGGCACGGGCGTTGGTTTTGGGTCCGGATTTGCTGGAGGTCAGGGTGAGGAGTTCGTT
>NZ_JBOHHI010000089.1:0-15552 GCF_050700595.1 Mycobacterium sp. | reverse complement strand
CCGCCGCCGGTGGGACCGCCGGGGATTTGGCCGCCGCCGCCGCCCGGACCGCCACCGCCGATCGGGCCGCCGCCGCCATTAGGTCCACCCGGACCCGGCGCCGGCGCCGGGGGTGGCTCGGGCGCCGGGCTCACACTCGTAGTTGTGGTCGTCGTCGTCGTAGTGGTCGTGGTGGTTGTCGGCCCACCTTTTTCGCCGCCGCCACATCCGACTGCCAACGAAAGCATGGCCGCACCGCCGAACAGCGCGAATGCAATTCTCGGCTGGGTTTTCATCAGACCCTCACTCCCGTCTGTAACTCGCTCTGTTATTTCAAGGGCGCTTGTTTGTACCCGCGACGCGTAAGTGCAAAACTCGGCTGGCCCATACGTTACTCAGGTCCGCCGGGGTAACTGCCCGCGAATCAACGGCACGATTTTGTCGGCCATATAGGCATGCCCCGCGTCATTGGGATGAATACCGTCGGCACCGATCAAGTCGGTTGTGCCGACGAACCATTGTTCGGCCATCGGATCAACGAATGTCGCTCCCACCGCCCGCGCCTGGCTTGCCACGACGTCGCGAGCCTGTAGCAGGGCGTCGGGTGGGTCGGCGGTCGGCCACGGCGGCCCGATCACCAGGAGTCTTGCCGACGGTGCGACACGGTGCGCCAGATCGAACGCGTCATGGGCCGCTTGGGCCAGTTGCTCCGGGTCGACGCCTTGATCGTTGCGGGATCCAAAGAACACCACCAGCACGTCGTTGGGGTGGACCGCCCGGGCAGTCAGATCCTTGAACATGCTGCCGTGGTCGCCGGTTACGCCGTAACCGGCTCTGCCCTCAGCTGCCACATCCGGCACGACCTGCACTCCCTGATGATTAAGGGTCGTCCAGGCGCGAGCGGTCCATGTGTTCGTTCCCTCGCCGCCCTCATCGGTCCCGGTGGTATACGAGTCACCAATCACCGCAACATGATTCACCGGGGAACCCGCGCTCAGTATCGCGTAGGGTCGCGCCGCAGCCGGGTGTTGGCCGATCATCCCGAACACGACGACCAGTGAGATGACAAACGTGGCGAGACGACCCACTGCTACCCGATCCTTACCCCGCGCGCGCGGACATCGCCTTACGCTCTTCGCGGGCACCACCGATGGGCGCAAGCTTAACTTTCAACGGGTCGGCGCGTAGGTCGATGCGCGACTTGGTGTTCGGATCGGCAACGTCGGCCATCCGGCGCATCCACCGGCGAGCGGGCTCCTCCACGAAGTGGAACAACACGGTGGCGATACCCGCAGCGATCGCAAGCAGGCCGATGATGGTCAACTTTCCGCCGAAGCCTTGCAGCGCAGTGAGCTGGAACTGCTCAGCGGCCCATATCCAGGCGGTGTGCACCAGCTCGTGGATCATGTACAGACAAAACGAGATTTGCCCCCCGAACACCATCACCCGGGTGGATAACGCCCTGGGCAGGGTGCCGATGCCCATCGCCAGCGTCATCACCATCGGCACGAACAGCACGTCGACCAGGCCGTCGCTGTCTATCACACCAGGCACGGGATGCGCGTCGAGCAGGTATAACAGCCCCACGATGACGGCGATCAGAAACAGCGAAAGGTAACCCGCGCCACGTCGCGCCCGATCGGTCGGGCGCAATCTGATGACTGCGGCGGCAACGAGTGCTCCCGCGATGAATTGCATGACGATTCGCGGCAGCCAACTCCACGGTGTGTAGAACTGACCGCTGGCCAACAACAACAGCACCGGCGGTAGCGAGGCGGCGAACGCCAGCCAAATCAGGTTTCGTGCTCTGGTGGCATGGGCCATCCGGAAGATCACCAGCACCAGCACGCCGAATAGTAGGTAGGCCAGCCACTCCGCACTGATCGACCAGGCCGGTCCATTCCAACTCGATCCGTCGAAGTACGGCTGGAACCACAGCTGCACCAGCAGGAGCTGGCGTACGTAACTGACCGCGGTCAACTGGACGACGTCCTCGGACGGCACATGACCTATGTGCAGCGTGAAGATCACCCACGCAGCGGCGAGGTGCAACGTGACCAGGTAGACCGGCCACACCCTGGCCAGCCGCAGCCACAGGAAGTGCAGGGTGGCACGGGTTGACCAGGACCAGCCCATTCGCTCGAGGTAGTTCCAGGTCAACACGAAGCCACTGAGGATGAAGAACAGGTCGACGCCCTGCGCACCGCAGTTGAGTATCGGGGCAAGCGCGTCGCTGAAATCGGGTGCGGCCTCGGCCAGCAGCGGGCGGAAGTGGAACAGCACAACCCACATCGCGGCGATGATGCGAAGACCGGTGAGGGCTTTAATCTCTCCGCTGCGCACAACACTCTTTCCGGGAAGCCACTGCTGTTTCGTTCGCGCCACTGCGTCGGGTCGCCAACTACACGAGGCAGCGTTCGGAGGGTACCAGTGCGACCGCCGGACGCCCGTCCGCGACACCTTCGCGCGAAGTATTGACCGATTCAAGAAAAGGGGCCATATTTCTTGCGTGTCCCTCGGCCCGGATTACCCGGAGCAACTGCGTAGCGCCGATCTGCGTGTGACTCGCCCCAGGCTCGCGGTTTTGGCGGCGGTCCAGATGCGTCCGCACGCCGACACCGACACGATCTTCGATGCGGTGCGTGCGGACCTGTCCAAGGTTTCCCGCCAAGCCGTCTACGACGTGCTGCATGCGCTGACAGCCGCGGGCCTGATCCGCCGTATCCAGCCGCCGGGCTCCGTCGCCCGCTACGAGGCGCGGGTCGGTGACAACCATCACCACATCGTTTGCCGGTCCTGCGGGATCATCGCCGACGTCGACTGTGCCGTCGGCGAGGCGCCCTGTTTGACCCCGTCTGACGACGGCGGGTACCTGGAAGGCTTCGTTCTCGACGAGGCCGAGGTCATCTACTGGGGTTTGTGCCCCGACTGCTCGACTTCACAAACGACCAGCCCGTAATTCACCTACCCCCGAAAGGACGGATTCGATGTCCGAAAGCGAAGCCCCAGCAATTCCCTCCCCGACTCCCACGGAGCATCCGCCGAGGTCGAACCGGGACTGGTGGCCCGACCAGCTGGACCTGCAAGTCCTGCACCAGAACTCGCCGCTGGCCAATCCGATGGGCGCGGACTTCAACTACGCAGAAGAGTTCAAGACCCTTGATGTCGAGGCGCTCAAGCAGGACCTCATCAAGCTGATGACGACCTCACAAGACTGGTGGCCGGCCGACTACGGTCATTACGGGGGGCTCTTCGTCCGGATGGCCTGGCACGCCGCCGGCACCTACCGCATCGAGGACGGCCGGGGCGGCGGCGGCAAGGGCGCCCAGCGCTTTGCGCCGCTGAACAGCTGGCCCGACAACGTGGTCCTCGACAAGGCGCGCCGGTTGCTGTGGCCGGTCAAGCAGAAATACGGCCGCAAGATCTCCTGGGCCGACCTGATCATCTTCGCGGGCAACTGCGCCTATGAGGCCATGGGCTTTCAGACGTTTGGCTTCGGCTTCGGGCGAGAAGACATCTGGGAGCCGGACGAGGTCTTCTGGGGGGGCGAGGACACCTGGCTGGGTGATGAGCGCTCCAACGACGACCGGGACCTCGCCTGTCCGTTCGGGGCCACCCAGATGGGTCTGATCTATGTGAATCCCGAGGGACCCAACGGCAACCCGGATCCGCTCAAGGCGGCCCTCGATATTCGGGTGACGTTCGGCCGTATGGCGATGAACGACGTCGAGACCGCCGCGCTGATCGCCGGTGGCCACACGGTCGGCAAGACGCACGGCGCGGGCAGAGCCGACCTCGTCGGCCCGGAGCCCGAGGCCGCCCCGCTGGAAGACCAGGGCCTGGGCTGGAAGAGCTCGTTCGGCACCGGCAAGGGCGGGGACGCGATGGGCAGCGGCCTCGAGGTGGTGTGGGGGCCCACCCCTACCAAGTGGGACAACAGCTACGTGGAGACCCTGTACGGCTACGAATGGGAGCTGACCAAGAGTCCCGCCGGTGCCTGGCAATGGACCGCCAAGGACGCCGAGCCGGTTATCCCCGATCCCTTCGACTCTTCGGTAAAGCGGCTCCCGACGATGCTGACGACGGACCTGTCGCTGCGGATGGATCCGATCTACGGGCCGATTACCCGACGGTGGCTGGACCACCCCGAGGAGTTCGAGCGGGACTTCGCCAAGGCGTGGTACAAGCTGCTGCACCGTGATATGGGACCTGTCATCCGCTACCTGGGCCCGTGGGTTCCCGAGGCGCAGCTGTGGCAGGACCCGGTGCCCGACGTCGACCATGAGCTGATCGACGACAAGGACATCGCTGCCCTCAAGAGCAAGCTGCTCGGGTCGGGCCTGTCCATCCCGCAGCTGGTCTCCACCGCGTGGGCGTCGGCGGCCAGCTTCCGCGGCACCGACAAACGCGGCGGGGCTAACGGGGCACGGATTCGCCTTGCACCGCAAAGGGATTGGGAATCCAATAGCCCCGCCGAACTGGCGAAGGTGCTGCAGACCCTCGAAAAGGTGCAGCAGGACTTCAACGCCGCACAATCCGGCGCGAAGAAGGTCTCGCTGGCTGACGTGATCGTCCTGGGTGGATGTGCGGCCGTCGAGCAAGCGGCGAAGAACGCCGGGCACGACATCACCGTCCCGTTCGCGCCGGGCCGCACCGATGCCTCGCAGGAGCAGACCGACGTGGAATCCTTCGCGGTGCTCGAACCGAAGGCCGACGGGTTCCGCAACTTCCTGCCGACCGGAGAAAAGCAACCGCCCGAGCACCTACTGGTCGCCCGGGCGAGCCTGTTGACGCTGACCGCTCCAGAGATGACGGTTCTCATCGGCGGCATGCGGGCGTTGAATGCCAACTTCGGGCAAGCGCAACACGGCGTCTTCACCGACCGGCCCGAGACGCTGACCAACGACTTCTTCGTCACCCTGTGCGACATGGGCAACGAGTGGAGGGCATCCGAGTCGTCGGAGAACGTCTACGAGGTGCGTGATCGCGCTACCGGCAAGGCGAAGTGGACCGCTACGGCCGTCGATCTGGTGTTCGGCTCTAACTCGCAGTTGCGGGCACTCGCAGAGGTCTACGCGTGCGACGACGCGAAGCCAAAGTTTGTGCAGGACTTCGTCTCCGCGTGGAACAAGGTGATGAACCTCGACCGGTTCGATCTCGCCTGATCAGTACAGGGGCGACCACGAGGAGCTCCGCAGCAGCCGGCTTTCCCACTGATCGCGGTATTTCAACGCCTCGAACATATAGCTGCCTGGTGCTCGGCGCTCGGGCGGAAGGTCGGTGGTCAGCAGATGAACGAGCGCCGCATACTCGTTGGACGGGTCGATCTTCTGCCACAGCATCGCTTCTCGCCGTGTGGCGCTGCCGTGCGCCACCTGGAAACAGGCCTGGATGTCAAGCAGCCGCATCCCTGGCGGCGCCTTGGAAACCAGCCGATAGTAGAGCTCGTCCCACGAGCGGATGTAGTCGTCCAGCGGGGCGTAGGGCCAGCCGGTGTCCTCCATGAACAGACTCAGCGGATGCGTCGCGCCATCGGTGGGCACGGTCGCCAGATCGACCGACTGCAGCGGCGACCACTCGACCGGCATCAGAATCTTGCCTGTCACCTCGTGGCGCAGGTGGTCCAGCTCCTGCATGCACGATTTCAGATCCCCGCTTTGTGCGCGGCTTGCGAGACGCTCCCACGCCGCGCCGTCGGTGATCCCGGTGATGGTGACGACGTTGTAGGACACCCCGGAGCCGTGAGCATGGTTGGTGTACCACAGCAGTCGAGCGGTGTCTTCTTTCGCCAACGTAGGC
This sequence comes from Mycobacterium sp., assembly GCF_050700595.1. Lineage (GTDB taxonomy): Bacteria > Actinomycetota > Actinomycetes > Mycobacteriales > Mycobacteriaceae > Mycobacterium. Next base: position 9,774 of record NZ_JBOHHI010000089.1, on the reverse strand, counting down.
ATCCAGCCCTCGCGGTACGCCGCCTCGAACTCGTCCTCGCGCGCGCCGACCACGTTGTGGGTCTCGTGGAGGAACAGCACGGCCTCTCCTCTCGCTGACTTAGGCCCGGTCCGTAATCAGTACGGCCAGCTGACTGCGATCGACCTTGCCGGTGTCGGAATACGGGATGTGGTCGACGATCAGCAGCCGTTCGGGAAGTTTGAAGTAGGCGATCTGTTCGCGACAGTGCGATCGCAGCTCATCGAGCGTCACGGGCCAGCTGGCCACCACAGCAGCCCCCACCCGCTGACCCATCTCCTCGTCGGTGATGCCTGCGACGGCCACGTCGTTGACCGCCGGATGGGTACGCATGGCTTCTTCGACCTCGATCGGCCCAAACTTCTCTCCCCCGCGGTTGATGGTGTCGGTCAGCCGGCCGCTTGGGTAGATGTAGCCAGCGGAATCTTGGCGGGCGAGGTCGCCGGTATGCAACCAGCCTGCGGTGACGTTCTGGCTGCAGTTGACCCACAGCTCGCCGACGGCTCCCGGCTCGACATCGGTTCCCGTGTCGGGATCTACCACCCGGACTTCAACCCCCGGTAGCGGCCGGCCCACGGAACCCACGCGGTTGGGATTGCGATGATCATCGGGCAGCAGGGTCGTGTAGGCCCCGAGGGTCTCGGTTTGACCGAATACATTGGCAAACGCCACCTGCGGGAGGGCGGCCGTCGCGCGACGCACCAGCGCGACGGGCGCAGCGGCTGCCCCGTATGCAATCGCGTCGAGCGACGTCAGGTCTGTGTCGCCGAAATCGGGATGATCGAGGATCCGCTGGAGCATCGTCGGCACCAGGAACGCACTGCTCACCCGATGCGATTGGACCAGCCGCAACCACTCTCCGGCGGCGAACCGATCCTGCACGACCGAGGTGTTGCCCGCATACAGGCTGCCGAGCATGCCCAGGGCGCTGCCGACATGGAAGAATGGAACGCACATCATGCTGACCGTTGGCGTCGCGTCGGCTCGAAATGGTGTGGTAAAGCCCGTAATTCGCGTGCTCAGCTGTCGGTGGCTAATGCCGATCGCCTTCGGCAGCCCCGTCGTGCCGCTGGTGAACAAGACCAAACCGTCGCGGTCGTCGACTTGTTCAGCGACCGGCGGTGCTGAAATCCGACCCCGGCTCAATAGGTCGGTGGCGGTCAACGCTTTGCCTGCACCCGCTGCACGGAGCCGGGCCGCGTAGGCCTCCCCTGCAACCGCAACGTCGGCGCACCCCGCGTTCGCCAAGAGCACCCGCAGCTCCGGCGGGGCCAGCGCGGGGCTCATCAGCGCCGCCGCGGCACCGATGCAGGCCGCGCCCAGCACCGTCGCGATCGACAGCAGGCTTCCGTGGTCGACGACGGCGACGCGTCGACCGGCCACCCCGTGGGCGGCCAGGCCAGTGGCGCACCGCTCGACGGCCGCCGCCAACTCCCGGTAGCTGATGGTGCGGTTGTCGATGATCAGCGCGGCGCGGACGGGATCGCCGGCCGCGGCGGCGTCGAGAATCGTGCCGATGTTCATGCGCCGCTCAGTACAGGGGTGACCACGAGGACGTCCGCAGCAGTCGGCTTTCCCACTGATCGCGTAGCTCCAACGCGCCGTGCATCCAGGTCCCCGGGGCGCGATGCTCGGGTGGAATCTCGGTTCGAAGCAGGTTGAGCAGCGCCTCGGGCTGGTGGATACGCTGCATCAATGCGATCTCGCGGCGCAGGTGGCTGCCGAGGGCGGGCTGGAAGGCAGCCTGGATGGTCAGGAATGGCGTAGGCCTGTCGAGGCTTTTGACGTATTGTTCGCCGCAGCGGTCGATGTATTCGTTGAGCGTGTCCTGGTAGGGCCACATGGTGTCTTCCATGTAGAGGGTCAGCTCGTGCTCTCGCCCGTGGACAGGTAGCTCGTCGAATGGCACGTCTTGAAGTGGCGACCACGGCAGTGGCATCAACAGTTTGGCCTCCACGTCGTAACGAAGCTCGTCGAGGTCACGCATCCACTGCCGGAGGTCGCCCTTTTGCACTCGCAGGGCTAGGCGCTCCCACGCCGTGCCATCACGAACCCCGGTAATGGTGACGACCGTGTAGGCGGGGCCGCTGCCGTGAGCGTGGTTGGTGTACCACAGCAGCCGAGCATCGTCGCCGTCGCCGAGCATCGGCATCCAGCCGTCGCGGAATGCCGCCTCGAAGTCATCTTCGGCGCGCCCGCGCACCTTGTGCACCTCGTGCATGAACAGCATGCCGAGACCTCCCAGCGCCGGCATCGCCCGGTGGACGCCCACGCTCAACGCACACTATTCGCCGACGTCCTGTGGTGTCCACGGCCGTTGTGCGGACGGTGCACGGACCTGGACAGCGGCGCCGGGAATCTGGTTTGCTCACGAGATCATCGGTTTTTACTCCGCAGGAGTCGCTGATGGCCCGAGTCAACGTGCCGGATGGCCCCGGCGGTGAGGCCGCGATGATCTGGACGCTGCGACCGCCGCTCGGCGGCATGGTTGAGCGGATGATTCGCGGCGCCTACCAGCAGAGCGTCCTCCCGGCCGAGGAGCGCGAGCTGGCCAGAATGCGCATCGCGCAGATCAACGACTGCGCCGCGTGTTCGGGATTCCGGGCGCCATCGGTGCTCGCCGCCAGGGTCGCACCGGAGCTCTACGACAACGTCGCAGACTATGCCACCTACCGCGGCTACACGTCACGGCAACGCCTGGCGATCGAGTATGCGGAGCGGTTCGTCACTGATCACGCCTCGATCGACGACGCTTTCTTCGGGCGGATGCGGCGGTTCTTCAACGATGAGGAGCTCCTCGACCTCACGCTCTGCGTTGCGGTGTTTCTTGGTCTCGGCCGTGCATTGACCGTGCTCGGCGTTGATCAATCCTGTGCAATCGACATCTGAGCGACGAGTGGACGTCACGTCGGTCGACGAATTACTCACCACCACGCGGGCGGTGCGCAAACGCCTAGACCTGACGCGGCCGGTCGGTCGTGACGTGATCCTCGAATGCGTGCGGCTCGCGATGCAGGCGCCTACCGCGAGCAACGCGCAGGACTGGTGCTGGCTGGTGATCACCGACGCTGCGAAACGTGCGGCGATCGCCGATATCTACCGCAGCATCGGCGCCGACTATCTCGCTCGAGCCGCCGAGACCACGCCCGATCCGCAGACTCGGCGGGTGTATCGCAGCGCCTTCGGCCTAACCGAAACACTGGCCAAGGTTCCCGTGCACGTCATCCCCTGTTTGCAACGTCGGATAGATGAAAGTGACCGGCTGGCCGCCGCGTCAGCTTGGGCATCGATCATTCCCGCCGGCTGGAGCTTCCTGCTTGCCCTTCGGTCCCGCGGCTTGGGATCAGTATGGACCACAATGCATTTGGCCAAGGAACGCGAAGTAGCCGAGCTGCTTGGAATTCCTGCCACGGTGACACAGGCCGCACTGTTCCCGGTGGCGTACACGATTGGCACCGATTTCGAGCCGGCCGCCCGGCCCCCTGCGGAAACGATCACCTTCTGGAACGATTGGGGAGAACGCTGATGCGGTCCTACACGGTGCGATTCCTTGTCGAGGCGCCCGCAAGCAAGGTGTGGCGGGTGCTGCATCCGCCGGCGTCGCCAGACTCGCCGCAACCCCGAATCATAGAGTGGCCCGCCGGCCGCATGGAGATCTTGACCGAAGGCGACGAAGCGGGCCAGGGCCTGGTCCGCACGTGTGTCTTCGAAGTGCCAAAGTATCTGCTGTCGGGCGGCAAGGGTCGGTCCTGGGAGACCGTGACCGAAGCGAAGCTGAATAGATTGTCGCGCTACGTCGCGGTCGGCAAGCCACTGTGGTCACACGCCGAGGGCTACCACGAACTCGAAGAAAAGCCCGACGGCACCACGGTACTCACGTTCCACGAGACCTATCACGCCTACAACCCGCTGCTGCGTTTCCTGCTGGAACGCCGAGTGCATGCCAAGATCTGTCGCGACAACCTTGCCACCTACGAGCGCGCGCTCAGCTATGCGGGCTCAGTACGGCGATTGACTTAAGTGCGCCCGTTTGGTCCGGTCAGTGAGCTTGGCCTCGCTCCAGCTCGCCTGAGCCCGGGCGCGTCGTAACAGCGGGTGAAACTTGGTTCTTAGCAAAGTATTAGAGCTTGCTCCCGGTGACCTTAGAGTAGCCGATTAACGTCGTGACCAGGTTGAGGTCTGTCATTACCGGCGTACTCAGCAACGTGATTGAGAAGTGGGGGCAGCAATGGCGAATTCGGTTGACACGACAGCTTCATCCTCAAGGCCCCGCTACGGCAATCCGACGTTCGACTGCGGTGGCGCGCAGGTCAGGGCGCAATCTCGCCCCCTGGCGACCGTGGTGACGATCACCGGCGCCATCGACGCGATGAACGTCGAGGGGATAACCGAGTACAGCAGGCATTTCGTTCTGCCCGACCAGCCGATTGTCCTGGACTTGAGCGGGGTGGAACGTCTGGCTGTGCAGGGCGCCCGCTTCCTGTACCGGATTGATGACGCCTGCCGCGCCGCAGACGTCGGATGGGCACTGGTTGCAAGTCCGGTGGTGACCCGGGCGCTGCGCACCTCCGACGACGAGTCCGCGTTTCCTCTCGTCGACTCGGTACATCAGGCGCTGCGCTGCTTCGCCGACGTGATCACAGCGCGCCGCCGGATGCTGTTGCCGCTGTTCACCAAGACGGCGTAGCCGCTCATTCCGGGAGCGCATCCTGGCACGAGTCCGTATGCTGCTGTACATGAAGACCAAGCGAACGGCGATTACCGCGACACTCGTTGTCGCGGGTTGGGCTGTGGTCTGCGGTGTTGCCAGCGCTGATCCACCCCCACCCCCGCCTTCGCCCGCGCCCGGGACGGGGCCCGCGCCGGGACCCCCACCCGCTGCCGTGCCTGCGCCCGCGCATCCGCCCAGGGCCGCGGGCGCACCTGCGGGTCAGCCCAAGACGACCATCGACCAGGCCGGCACGTATGCCGTAGGAACCGACATCGTGCCGGGAATCTACAGTTCGGCGGGGCCGGTCGGCCACGGGACGTGCTACTGGAAGCGGCTGGGCCACAGCGGGGGCAACGACATCATCGACAACGCGATGACCAAAAAGCCTCAGGTGGTGCAGATCGAGGCGAGTGACAAGGCGTTCAAGACCGACGGTTGCCAGCCATGGCAAAAGACCGACAATGCAACTCCAGACCCTGGCCAGTCGCCAGACCAAGCCAAATTGCAGTTGGGCTTCCTGGACCTCCTGAACGGGCTTGCCGGCCACTGAACTAAACCGCGGGCTAGGCCAGGGCTAGGCCAGGGCTAGGCCAAGGTCCCGCCCGTATCCGCTGCTATCCAATCGCGCAACTTCGCATAGATCAGCGGATGGTTCAGCAAGTCGAAGTGGTTTAACCCGGTCAACGTGAGCCCATGCTGTTGCTCGAATGGAATCGAACGCGGCTTGCCCTGGCCCGACGCGCTTCTCGAACGTACGAGATGATCCCCGACGATTGCTCCGACCGCCGGCGATCCGGCGGTGGCGGTCACCGAATGATAGGTGGCGCCAGGCAAGAACGGCACCTCGTGACAGCGGTCGCGCAGGAACTCATCCGGATCGGCCTCGCGCCAGTCCTCGTCGATGCAGGCGCCGAAGCGCAGATCTTTGACTCCCGAGCTGCGGGTGTTCAAAAGGCCGGCGATAGCGCGAGTTTCCGGTAGCAGGGCCAGTGCCCACGCCGCGACATTGACGCCCTTCTCCAGGTCGGCTCCCAGATGCGGGGAGCCGAGGCAGACAACATGGGTCACGGTCTCGGTCCACCGATGATGTTGCTGCGCGCCGTAATGACACGCGCTGCGCACCACCAGTCCGCCCATCGAGTGGCCCACCAACACGAGCTCGTCGACCCGGACCGGCCAGTGCGCCTGCAGGTGGTCCAGCAGGTCCGCCAGCGCTCGGCCGTTTGCAGACACATGCAGCCCGGTGTTGTAGCGCAGAAAAACCGGGGTGAACCCGGCATCCTCGCGCAGCCGCTCCCCGTACGTGCGGGCGTCCTCGCCCTCGGCCGGCCGGCGGCGCCATGACTGTTCGGTAAGGCACCAGCCGTGCAGGAAAACCGCAACGCGCCCGGTCGCGGCCGGAAACGCTGACCCCAACGCCTCGGCTGTGGGCGGCACCGACGTGCCGCAATGCCGGATGTGTAGATTGCCGGCCAGCTTGTTGTCTTGCGCGTCCAATTGATCGCCGTACAAGCCGTTGACCGCGGCGATGGCTTCGGCCACCCCGATGCGGGATTCGAGTGCTTCGGCGCCGTCGTCACCCCAGAGCTCAGCAGCCACCGCACCCGCCGCGCGGGCCGCGCCCCGAATACCGCGCTGTACGCCGCCGTAGACGGCGCCTGCCACGCCATCGTGGACGGTCCGGGTCGGCTCCGCCGACGGACCGATCGAGGTGAATACCCGGCCGGCGATGCCGGCGTGCATGCCCTGCACAAGCGCCGTCACCACCGACGATGCTTCTCCGGCCAGCTGGCCGACGGCACGGATGTCGCTGCGTTGCATGCCGCACTCCTCCCGGTTTTGAGGTTCAGTATACAAGCGTTTACTGTATGCATCGGCCTACACTCAACAAGGAGCGCTGATGGACACTATGTTCTCGCTGGAGTTGCCCGAGGAAGTGGCGCACGTCCGGGACTGGGTGCACGAGTTCGCCGAGTCTGTCATCCGGCCTGCGGCGGCCGAGTGGGACGAGCGGGAGGAAACGCCGTGGCCGATCATCCAGGAGGCCGCCAAGGTCGGGCTGTACACGCCTGACCTGTTTGCCCAGATGGCGGGCGAGCCCAGCGGGCTGGGCCTGCTGACGGTATTCGAGGAAACGTTCTGGGGTGACGCCGGAATAGCGTTGTCCATCCTGGCCACCGGACTTGCGGCGGCGGCATTGGCCGCTAACGGGACACCGCAGCAACTGGCCGAATGGCTGCCACAGATGTTCGGCACGCCGGACGACCCCAAACTCGCCGCGTTCTGTTCGTCGGAGCCCGACGCAGGCTCGGACGTCGGAGCGGTCCGTACCCGGGCAAAGTACGACGAGGCCGCCGACGAGTGGGTCCTCAACGGCACCAAGACGTGGGCCACCAACGGCGGTATCGCCAACGTGCACGTGGTGGTGGCTTCGGTGGAACGCGAGTTGGGCACCCGCGGGCAGGCGACCTTCATCGTGCCGCCCGGGACCGCGGGCCTATCCCAGGGACAGAAGTTCAAAAAGCACGGCATTCGGGCATCGCACACCGCCGAGGTGGTACTTGACGATGTTCGCATCCCCGGCGAGCTGATCCTCGGCGGCAGAGAACGTTTCGAGAAGCGGCTCGCGAAAGTCCGGGAGGGCGGCCGCACCTCCAGCCAGGCGGCGATGATGACGTTTGAACGCACCCGACCCGTCGTCGGCGCAATGGCGTTGGGAATCGCGCGTGCGGCCTACGAATACGCGCTGGAATACGCGTGCAAGCGCAAGCAGTTCGGCCGAAAGATCGCCGAATTCCAGGCGATTGCATTCAAGCTGGCCGATATGAAAAGCCGCATCGACGCGTCCCGGATGCTGGTGTGGCGCGCCGGCTGGATGCAACGAAACGACAAGCCGTTCAGCTCGGCGGAGGGCTCGATGGCCAAGCTGTTCGCCAGCGAAACCGCGGTCTATGTCACCGATGAAGCAATCCAGATCCTCGGCGGCAACGGCTATACCCGGGACTATCCCGTGGAGCGGATGCATCGAGACGCCAAGATCTTCACGATCTTCGAAGGCACCAGCGAGATTCAGCGACTGGTGATCGGTCGTGCGTTGACCGGCCTGACGATCCGCTGACAGGCGCGCCTGCCACCATTGGGCGGTGAGCATCGACTACCGGCGCGACGGCCACATCGTCACGATCACCATCAACCGGCCCGGGACACGCAACTCGCTGGACATGGCGCACTTCCGCGACCTCGCCCATGCGTGGGCCGCGTTTCGGGACGATCCGGCTGCCTGGGTCGCGGTGGTCACCGGTGTCGGCCGGGACTTCTGCACCGGAGCAGACCTCAAGACATTCATCCCGGAGCTGACCGGTGAGCTGCCGCGACCGGAAGGGTGGGACGCCGACGACGCCATCCACGCCGTCTTGCATCGGTTCCCGGTGTATAAGCCGATTGTGGCCGCCGTGAACGGTACCTGCGTCGCGGGCGGGTTCGAGATGTTGGGCTGCACCGACATTCGCGTCGCCGTGCCCGAAGCGCGGTTCGCCGTGATGGAGCCCAAGCGCGGTGTGTTCGCCGGCGGCGGGAGCACGGTTCGGCTGCCGCGCCAGATGTCCTACCCGCTTGCGATGGAGCTGCTGCTGACCGCCGACATGGTAGACGCCGAACGTGCTTTGGCCATGGGCTTGATCAACCGCGTTGTCGCAGCCGGCCAGTTGATGGACGCCGCCTATGACTACGCCGAGCGCATCGCGGCCAACGCGCCATTGGCGGTCTGGGCAACCAAGCAGTCGGCCGTCGAGGGGCTGGCACTGGACCTGCAGTCTGCCTACGAGAACGAAACTCGGCACAGCGACCGGATTTTCGCGACCGAAGACGCTAAAGAGGGCCCGCGCGCCTTCGCCGAGAAACGACCGCCACGATGGCAGGCACGCTGAGGGCGCACACGACGATCGAAAACGCGCACGCCAAAACCCAATCCCCCAGCCGTTGATAGACGGTGGTGACCGACCCGAGCGGAACACGCACAACGGCGGCACCGCGATAGCTCGATGGCAGCCAGACGAGCTGTCGACCGCGCGCGTCGAATGCGGCGCTGTTGCCGGAGAGACCGGTGTGCACAGCCGGGTGGCCGACCTCGACGGCGTGCACCGCGGCTTGGCTGGCCAACTGTGGCTGCGCCCAACTGCCCTGGAATGTCGACGTGGAACTCTGGTAGACGAGCAACTGGGCGCCGAGTTGCACCTCGCGGCGGGGCAGGTCGGAGAACAGCGCTTCGAAGCTGATCAGCGGCCCCACGGTGAGCGAGCCGGCGTGCAGCACCACGGGTCCACTCCCCCGTCCGCGGTCCTCGGCTGCGGCTTTGGTGTGACGGGCGACCCGGCCGAGCAGCGGACGCAGCGGCACGTACTCGCCGAACGGCACGAGTCGCACCTTCCGGTACTCGCCGAGCTGTCCGTTGGGTCCGACGAGCACCGACGACTTGTAGATTCCCCCGGCCGGTGTGGGGGCGTCGACGTTGACGAGCAGGTCCGCATCGACACGCCTGGACAGGTCCATCAGCTCCGTCATGACGGTCGGATGGCTGGCGAGATCGACTCCCACGCTGCTCTCGCCCCAGACCGCCAATTCCAGGTGTTGCCCGGTTAACGTCGTGGTCACCGCTTGCCCGGCTTGATACCGGGCCGTCGCATCGTCGATGTCGCCGGGTTGCACCAGCGCCACCCGCACCGTCGAACCGGCCGGTGGTGTCGGCCCCAGCGCAAACCAGGCCGGGCCCACCGCAGCACAGCCGACTGCGACCGACAGTGCGAGCACCCGACCGCGCACGCCGGGATGCAGGATCACACCGGTGATCGCGGTGTTGGCGGCAACCAGCAGGAAACTCGTCAGCCATACTCCGCCGAGTGAGGCGGAGGCCAGGGCGGCGGGCTGGTTCCACTGCGAGGCGCCCAGCAATGCCCACGGGCCACCCAGCGGAGGCCAGGCCCGGGCCGCCTCGGCGAGCACCCACGCGCTCGGCAACACGACGACGGCGGCCAGCATCCGGCGGGTGG